>DATNFX010000056.1:0-27468 GCA_035606195.1 Pyrinomonadaceae bacterium | reverse complement strand
TCGAATGGGCTGATTGAGAAGTCTGTTCACGACATTAAACGCGCGGTTGGATTGTTGGATCGTTTCAGCATCACGCTGGAAGGAGTCAAAGATGATACGTACCTCGCCGCATATCTTCTCGACCCAACCCGCAGTAAATATGAATTGAATGATTTGGCTGGCGAAGCGCTTGGAATCGAAGTTAACAATACGCCGGCTGCAAATTGGCCTGACACCGCCTGGCAAACTGCTCTCGCCGCGGATCTAACCCTGCAAACTGCGCACGTGCTTCGCAATCGAATTCTCGATAAGAATCTCGAGACGATTTACTCGGAAGTCGAACTGCCGCTGGCGCCGTTGCTCTATCGCATGGAGCGCGCGGGTCTCAAAGTCGATCCGAAAGTGCTTGCCGATCTGTCCAGTTATATTGGTCAGGAACTCCACAAACTCACGCTCAAGATCTACGAGCTTGCCGGACGCGAATTCAACATCGGCTCCCCGAAGCAAGTTGGTGAAGTGCTCTCGGATTTGAACATCGACATCGGCCGGAAGACGTCAACCGGACGCATTTCGACGAGCAAAGCCGTGCTCGAAGAGTTGGCCCAGCAGTTTGAGTTGCCGCGGTTAATTATCGAGTATCGCGAGCTCGACAAGCTGAAGAGCGTTTACACTGATGCCCTGCCGCACCAAATTGCAACAGACGGCCGCATTCACTGTCAGCTCAATCAAACGGTAGCTGCCACGGGGCGATTGTCGTCTAGTGACCCGAATCTTCAGAACATTCCGATTCGCAGTGAAATGGGAAGGCGTATCCGTCGCGCATTTGTCGCGGAAAAAGGAAACAAGATCATCTCCGCCGACTATTCTCAACTCGAATTACGTCTGCTGGCCCATATCACGCAGGATCCTGTGATGCTGGAGGCATTTCAGAAAGGTGAAGACATTCACGCGCGAACGGCGCGACTGGTCTTCGGCGCCAGGACTGACGAAGAACTCAAGGAGGCTCGCCGGTTTGCAAAGATCGTCAACTTCGCGATCGCGTATGCCATTGAGCCGTGGGGACTGTCGCAGCGCGTCGGAATCTCGCGTCAGGAAGCAAAGAAAGTTATCGAGGATTACTACAACACGTACAAAGGCGTGCGTCGTTACATGGAGGAAGTGCCGATTCGCGCGCGTGAGCACGGCTACGTGCGTTCAATCTATGGTCGTATCAGACCACTGGCGGGAATAGCAGATCGGAACGCGAACATTCGCAAGGCGGCGGAACGAGAAGCGATAAACATGCCGATCCAGGGAACGGCGAGTGATATCGTGAAGATCGCGATGCTCAGAGTCGACGAGGAGTTCAAGCGTGAGCAGCTCAGGTCGCGGATGCTGATGCAGGTGCACGATGAACTGCTGGTCGAGGTCCCTGAGAACGAGGTTTCGAAGGTCACGGAGATACTGAAACACGAAATGGAAACTGCCGTTTCGCTCGACGTACCGCTTGTGGCTGATGTTGGCGTGGGCGACAATTGGATGGACGCGAAGCCGTAAGACTGTTGATGCAACCTTCTTCCCAAAAACCTGAAGTCGTTTACCGGCGCCCTCCTGAACCTGACGCGGGAGGAAGTTCACCTGACTCGGCGAGAAGGCGTCGTGGTTTTTCCCCTGCCATTACACCTCTGATTATCGGCTTCCTGCTGCTTTTGGGTCTCATTCTGGCGCTTGGAATAAAGAGCGCAAATCAGATGGATTATGTAGGTTTAAGTACTCAGGAAAAAGCGCTCACCTATTCTGCGCGACTTAATTTCCTGACCAATCTGCGGCTTAAGTTCGCAGAACTCGATAACGAGGCTCGGGCGCGCCATTTTAACGAGTCGAGATTGAAGCCCCCGTTCGACATAAAGCTCGATAACACCCGTGAAGAAGCAAGAGCCGCGATGGCGCTGCTGGATCACCCGCCTCTTTCCGAGGACAGTTCCTGGATCAAACTTCGGGAAGATCTTGTAGGGTACCTGAATATCACTCAAGACAAGCGTACCTATGGGCTGAAGGGTTTTGAAGCCTACCGGCAAATCGATGGGGAGCTCAATGTTCTATATCGGACGCTGCAGGCGGAACAAGAAACCATTATTAAAGACGTCGAGAAATTACAAATAGACGCCCGACGTTCCATCAACTTGTGGACTGTCTTTGCACTCGCGGTTGGTGCTCTTGTTGCAATCGGCACCATCTGGCAAGTGCAACGACACTTCAGTGAAATGCGCCGCAGTGTCCTGGAAACACGTCGCGAGCGTGCCTTCACGACTCAACTGCTGCAGGGAATGGTGAGCGCCGTCGCCGCCATCGACAACGACGATCGCATTCGCAGTGCCAACGAAGCGTTCTTCAGAATCTTTCCGAACGCCACTATCGGAGCTTCGGTGCTGGAGAATCTTGGGCCCCAGGATGCGATGAAGATGCTGGAGACCGTAACGGCGATCCGGGTTAACAAAAACACCTATCACGGACGTTTGTTGGCTCGAGTCGACGACGAGGATAAGTCTTTCGACGTTTACTCGTCTCCGCTCGCAATCAACGACGAACGGGGGCAGATTGTTACTCTCGTAGACGCCACCGAAGCGGCGGCCTCTGAGCGTACGTTGCGTCGCAGCGAGTCACTCGCTGCGGTGGGCCAGGCGACGACGCAGGTGGCGCACGAGATTCGCAATCCACTCGGGAGCATTCGGCTCGGTGTTTCAATGTTGCGCGACAGTGTTAACGATCCGGAGGCGCTGAACACGATAGAGCTCGTCGAGCGCGGCATAAAACACCTTAACAAGCTGGTGGTCGACGTGACGCAGTTTTCACGTCAGAAAGAACTGGAACGATCCTCAGTCGATCTGCACGAATCGCTTGAACGCAGTATCGATCTCGTCACTGACAAGATCCGCGAGAAGAATGCGACGCTCGAGAAGAACTTTGCGGGCCGCTCAATCGTGGGCCAATGGGATGCGTACCAGTTGCGGCAGGTGTTTGTGAACGTGATTGCGAATGCGGTCGACGCGAGTCAGGAGAACGCTGCCGTGTTCATCTCGACCGAGTTGTTGGCACCCGAGGTTGATGGCGACGGGCAACCGCCAAAGCATTACGCGCGCATCACGATCGCAGACCAGGGCAGAGGCATGGACAAAGCCACGCGCGATAGAGTGTTTGAGCCGTTCTTTTCCACCAAGAAGCGTGGCACTGGCCTCGGACTCGCGATCGTAAAGCAGATCGTGGAACAGCATGGCGGCCGCATCAGCGTCGCCAGCGAACCCGGTGAGGGGTCGAAGTTCAGTATCGATTTACCAGTCTAAAACCACCCACAGATTACGCAGAAAGAGTTTATCTGTGTAATCTGTGGATGGCTTTTTGCGCAGCTTCTAATGTTTGTTGGATGATCTCGTCCGTATGGGCCAGGCTCACGAAGGCCGCCTCGAATTGTGAGGGAGCCAGATACACGCCCTCCTCCAGCATTGCGTGGAAGAACTTGCCGTACATCTGCCGGTCACATTGATTAGCACTGTCCCAATCAACCACCGGGTTGTTAGTAAAGAAGCTGGTCCACATCGAGCCGACGCGGTTGGTTGTTGTCGGCATTCCAATGCTCGCCAATCCATCGCAGAGCTTCTTGCTCGCCGCTTCCAATCGCTCGTAAACAGCTCTGTCTCGTAGCCGTCGCAACGTGACCAGACCGGCCGTCATCGAGAGTGGATTTCCCGACAATGTCCCCGCCTGATAAACCGGGCCTGCCGGTGCGATGTGATTCATGATCTCGCGCGAAGCGCCGTAAGCGCCCACGGGTAGCCCGCCGCCGATAATTTTTCCCAACGTCGTGATATCAGGCGTGATGCCGTACCGCTCCTGTGCACCTCCGCGTGCGATGCGAAATCCGGTCATCACTTCATCGAATATTAGTAGCGTGCCGTGGTCGCGAGTGATTTTGCGGACCGCTTCGAGGTAGCCTTCGTGAGGTGGCACGCAGCCCATGTTTCCGACGACCGGCTCGATGATGACAGCGGCTATGTCTGCGTGTTGCGCGAAGACCTCTTCGAGTGCGGGAATGTTGTTGAAGGGAAGTGTCAGGGTGTTTTCAGCCAACGCGGCGGGCACGCCGGGACTATCCGGAAGTCCGAGTGTGGCAACGCCCGAACCCGCTTTAACTAACAGACTGTCAGCGTGTCCGTGATAACAGCCTTCGAACTTCACGAGTTTTGTGCGACCGGTCACGCCGCGAGCGAGGCGGATCGCTGACATCGTTGCTTCAGTGCCGCTGCTTACCATGCGCACCATCTCAACTGACGGCACGGCGTCGATTACTTCCTGCGCGAGATCGACTTCCAGCTGGCTGGGCGCTCCGAAGCTTGTTCCGCGGGCTGCGACTTCCTGCACCGCAGCAACGACTTCTTTGTCAGCGTGCCCGAGAATCATCGGGCCCCACGAACCGACGTAGTCGATATAGGTTTTGCCATCGACGTCCGTGATCGTGGCGCCACGCGCGGAACGAATGAATCGCGGTGTTCCGCCCACGCCGCGAAACGCGCGAACGGGCGAGTTAACGCCGCCGGGTATTAAGTTTTGGGCAATCTCGAATAGCTGTTCTGATCGCATGTTTACAATCTTTCTACTGCTTCCTTTGGCTCGACTGTAATCGATCTAAACCGCGACATCCGCACTAATCCGGGCGCAGCGCCCTTTGGTTTCGAGAGAAACTTGCGTTCAGTATAGTGCACCACCACTTTCGTATCATCACTTGCCTGGCTGAATCGTCCCGCAAGTTGCGCTGCTTCGATGATTGTTCGCTGTGGAATTTCCTTGCGCGTGGGATTGCGCACCACGACATGTGAACCGGGATAGTCGCCGGTGTGCATCCAGAGATCGTTCGGCTGGGCGACGCGAAAAGTGAGGTTGTCGTTGTCTCGCGCTGCACGGCCGACCAGAATCTCGTAGCCATCAGTGGAAAGATAACGACGCACGCCGCTGATCTTCTCGGGTTTAGCGGATTTCTTTGGCTGAACTTTTGGAGCAGGCTTGGGTTTCTCAAAACTATCGAGGGCAGCTTCGTCTCTCGCCTGGATTATTTTATCGAGCTGTTCAAGGCGCCGTTCCAGACCTGTTATTTCCTGTCCGATTTGTTTGAGTCGATCGGCAATTTCCGTGGCAGCCCTTTTGGCTTTTGTATACTGGCGAAAACGGGCGGCGGCTTCGTCCTGAAGGGAACGATTCTCGTCGATCTCAATGTCGATCGTTGGTGTACCTTCGGTGTAGTAATCCGTAATTCGCACTTTGTTACCAACGCGAACCGCGGTAGCGATATTCGCCAACAGAAGGTCGCCCGTTCGCTTGTGTTCTTCCGGATCGCCGTGACGAACAAGATCACCGTGCAGATGTTCTCGCAGCCTGCGTTGCTGGCCAATGGACTTGGTTAGCTTTGAGCGAATCGTTCTAGCTTTTGCGTCAAAGGCTCGCGCAGCGTCGATTGCCGAAAAATGTTTGTCGAGCTGCGCTGATGGTGGGCCATCGTTGAGGTTTAGTGTCGTCGGTGTCTCTTTAAGTGGACGCGGTGGCGGCTGATAGGGCTGATGCAGTCTCGTCTCTGGTTGTTCACGCAAGACGGCGACGATGCGATTCAGCTCGTCCAGGAGAAAAACGTCTGCCGTGCGGCCGGTGAGTTGAATCACGAGTCTCCAGAAGACATCGCCGATGCGGAAGGTCAGTCGAACAATCCGGTCTGACGGATCCTTTGTGATGCCGGCAAAGTGCGCTCCGCTGAGTTTTGAACGCATCGCTTGTGCGAAGGCGTTTAGCGGGAGTGACTGCTTCTCCAGATCTTTCGTGCGGCGATGGGTCAGATAGAAACGCGGATTTGAAGGATCTACGCTGATAAGAAGGAACTCACCGCGCAATCCACAATCGATTGCGAATGACACCGCTGACAATTGATAGATCTTGCCGAGGTACCGGTCCGACAATGCAGCCCGAAGCTCTTCAACGACACGTCGAATGACTTCCTGATTCATTACGAAAGACAGATTACACAGATTACGCAGAATCTGTGTAATCTGTGGATGGTTTTAAGCGGTAACGACTGCGGTGCGAGTGAAGCGGTCGTGGATTGTATAGCCTTCGCGGCTCACGAGTCCGAAGAGGATGCCGAACACTGTCGCCAGCGACATGAGGTAGAAAAACGATCGGCCGATCGACTGGCCACCCGTGGGAATCAGTCCCGTCTTGGTGTCTATCACGCGTAGCGAGAGCAGGCGCATGGCCCATGTACGTCCGGTCAGGGCGGTCATTAGCGTCAGGTAGATAAACGTCACCACCACCAAACTTCCTGCCACCACTCCAATTGCACGCGGATCTTGCAGCTGGTTGCCGGTTAGATAGATCGCGCCGGCAATGGGCGCAGTCAATATGGCGCAGAAGATCAGATCAAGCACCGCACCTGTGAGACGGCGAAATGCTGAAGCACTCTTCCTGTTTATATCGTCAACACAAAGATTTCCCGAGATGGAATCGAGATAATTGAGCGCCGGATCGTCGTCTTTGATCAGGCGTTTGGGCGATGCTTTCGGTATTTCGATTGGCGGTGCAATAGGTTCGCTCACTGGTACCACTGAAAGATGGTGAGCTTTTTCCACCGTAACTTCTGGTTCGGCCTGCAGAATCTCTGGTTCTTCAAAAGCGAGTTGCGGAGTCGAGGGAACCGTATCGCTCATGTCGTTATCTTCTCGTTCTGGTGCGTACGCTACCGCCGTCGCCAACGATGTTCGGGGTTGACGACTTTCGGACGGCGCAGTTTGGTGTGCTCTTTCGATTCTTTTAAGAGCGGCGGCGACCAGCGGATTCATGGCCGGCATCGGAGCAGGCGGCAGTAGTTCAAGCTGAGGCGGGTCGATTGCGGCCTCGAGACGTTTTCGTTCAGCTTCGGCGGCTTCGCGAGCGGCTTCCCGTGCACGCTTTTCCTGCACTTCGCGCACTCTCTCGCTCAACTCTTTACGCCACTCCGGCATCGAGTTCCGCGATACGCCGGGAAACTCGATCAGTGTGGACCTTTTTTCAGTATGCCGAGTTGAATCGGGGGATGAGTCCATTACGAGGCGGCATACTACAAGAATAACTTTAAGTGGTCAATGAGAAAATACGGCAGGCGTAAGAGTTAACTGTGTCAAATCCGTGGCTGATAACTCTAGAGGGGCGTGCGTCCGGCAAAGCCGGCGTCCACGTCATGCCACCATTCGAGCTCGTCGCCTTCGCCGAGTTGCCAGCACAGTAGGACCACGCGGCCGTCACGCAGTGAAGGAAAATCGATCAGTCCGCGCTCAAAATCTTTGAGTTGGACACCGAGAGTTTCCAACTCAGCGAGTTGCGTGGTCAGGTCCGTCAAAACTGTTGCGTAGGCGACGCCGTCAGTTAGACCACCACCGCCCTGTTCCGCTGCTTCTGAAGCTTTTTTCGCCTCGTCGCGGTAAGTAGAGAGGTGCCGGTGTCCGCGTTGAATTTTTCCAACGATAATTTTCACGTTGGGAAGCAACGCGTTGGCTTCCTGAACGGTGAAGATCTTCATTTGTTCGGCTTCAATGGTCGTCTGTAATCCGGATAAACTCCGTGGCCGCCTCAAACTCCGCAGCTTCTTCTTCGATCTCGGCTTCAATCACCACGCGCATCGCGGCCTGAAAATCGTCCGGACATGATTTCGGCATGTCCATCGGATCCGCCACGTAAGGCGCAGGGATTGTATCGTGCAAATCGCGCTCGTCATAACGCGATCCGTGCGTGATCTCCTTGCGCACCTTGTCGGCGATCTCGCCGAGGTCGATGAAGTAATCAGAGACGTCGATGAGTTTTGGCGCTGTGTTCGACCGGAAGCCGGCAATCTCCACGCGGCACCCTTTGTAAGCGACAGCGTTGACTGCGTACACAAAGTCTTCGTCGCCGGAGACGAGCACGGCGGTGTCGTAACGGCCTGCCAGCGACAGCATATCGACCGCAATCTCTACGTCGAGATTCGCTTTTCTGGTGCCGTCGTAAAAAGTCTTCAGCTCTTTTTGAATTACTCGAAAACCGTTACGACGCATCCATAAAAGAAACCCCTGTTGCCGCTCTGCTCCGACATCAACACCCGTGTAGAAAAAGGCTCGCAACAGCCTGCCGTCGCCCAGTAACACACGCAACAATTTGTTGTAGTCGATGTCGATGTTGTGAAAGCGGGCGGCATGGAAAAGATTATTACCATCGATAAAAACTGCGACTCTTCCGCGATGACCTAGTTGCCATGAAATGTTATTCGTGGGATCGAAATTGTGCATAAAATGACTCCGAATATACCCTCCGTGATCTGAACCTAGAATGCTGCTTTGGAGGTCACCGGTCAAGTAAGAGGGTCTTATGGACCCATCACGATGTCGCAATGATTTCGTCAGATATGGCATCGAGATAGACCTTACTTACAGGGGCATTTGTAACGTCCACTTCCCATGCAAGTCTGATCTCGAGACCGCTGGGTGGGACTTTTGAGGGCTGGGCGTAGACGACGAGCTGGCGAGCTTCGACTACGGCGTTCGTGGGTAGCGACAGGTTCGGTTGCGTCTTGATGTGGTTTACGGCTTGTTCGCCGGTCACCTTAGGCGGCAAACCACTCAACGTCGTCTGGAGGCGATCGGCGTTGGGGATGCAGTTGCTGGAAAACCCGATTAGTTGTCCGTTACTACGAAAGCGAATCTCCAGCTTGCCGAATCCGCCACGCAGCGGATAGCGAAATGGTCTTTGTTCGTAACGAGCAATCTTTACGCCTGATGGTTCGTCGATTCGTTCGACCAGGGAAAGTTGGTTTGGATCGGACCCGATTAATTTTTGCCATTCGACGATGAACCTGCGCAGTGACTCTCGAGTGTCTTCTTCAGTTGGATTTGTTTGCGAACCAACCTTGGGAAGATAAATCGGGGCGGGAAGATTTGCCGGCAGACTCTCGAGAGTGGCTGTGTACGGATGCAGATTCGCTTCCGTTTTTCCGGTCAGACCATAGCGTTGCGACAACTGATACCAGGCCACCGACGCTTCTTCGAGCCTCGTTCCAAGATCTGACAATGCGACCGGATATGGTGGACGATTCGACGCTGGACCATTGGCGTCAGCCGGTTGGAATGCTGCGCACGCACTCACCGCCACCAATGCGGCGAGAGCCAGTGTCAATATCAAACCTCGGCCAATTAAAGTACCAGCACACATTCTCTTAGCCTCGAATTTTCTCATCGTCGTATAATCAAAATACTTGGAGGAGCTGTTGCCTAAAGATAACGAAAACATTCCCTTCCTTGGACCAATCGAACCATCGGAGCCGCAGGGGTTTTCGGCAGAACAAATGATTCGTTGCGAGGAATGCCTGAGAGCAAATCCTCCTACAAGAGTAAGTTGTCTTTATTGTGGCGCTCCGTTGCCAGTCACTGAATCTTCTGCAAAGCTTCGGAAGCCGGTCCTGCGCCGGCCGGAAAAACATCAGCCGGGTTATAACAACATTTTGGTGCCGCCGGATCGAGCCGTATCTGACGAAACCGTCAGCGCGGCGGCAGCCCTCGTAAAGTTGTCACCTGAGAAGGTCCGGGCGCTTATGTCTCCCGGCGTACCAATGCCGTTAACTCGTACTGCAAGTCGGGAAGAGGCGGAATTGGTAACCGAAAGATTACGAGATCTGGGTTTAACTTGCATCACGCTTAGCGACGAAGAGCTGGGTCTTTCCTTTTCAGACAACAAACTGAAGCGTGTGAGAGCGATGCGTTTCGATGAAGTTTTTCTGACGATTCAACTCGCCGGAGGTGAGGAGATTGAGGTCACGTGGGCAGACATTATTCTGCTCGTGCCCGGTCGTCTTGTAGAAACAAGGGTCGAGATCACAGAACGCCTGACGCGAAAGCCTGAAAAGGAACTCCTGGATACGAGCGAGTTCTTCAGAGACGAAACAGTCATCGATTTTTATACCGCGGAGCATCCGTTTACGTGGCGCGTCGGTGCGAGTGGCTTTGATTTTTCATGTTTGGAAAATGAGAAGGCGCTCATTGCAAATGAAAACATCGCGAGGCTCCAGCGAGTGATCGTAGCCAGAGCTGTGAATGCGGAGTTTGATGAGTCTTATCCGCGCGTGCGCAGTTTTCTGGAACTGGCGTGGAGCACGCAACAGGAGAATCAATCGAGTGGCTGGCGTCGTTCAGCGCCGGGCAAACTGAGTATTGGACTTGCTACGACGAGGAGTAATGAAAGCCAGTTTACGCGTTATTCACGTTTGCGTTATTACTTTGTATGTCATCAAAAAGATCAGATAAACAAGACGTGATTTATGGTCCAAACGCGGTGCTCGAGGCGTTGCGCGCCGGTAAGCGGCAGATCGAAACGATCGCTATCCTCGAAAGCGCGCGGCCCGATCGTCTGAAGTCGCTGATCGATCTCGCGCGTGAAAAGGGAGTGCCGGTCCATCGTGTGCCGCGTTTGGATCTCGATCGTTCACTTGGCGACGTCAGGCATCAGGGAGTCGTGGCGCGTATCGCGGCCGCTCGTTATGCTGACGCCGAAGAGTTGTTGGACCAGCTTGAAACGAGAATAGGAACGTCTGATCCGCCGCTCGTGGTCGGTCTTGATGGCCTTGAAGATCCGCGCAACATGGGCTCGATCGTACGCACAGCGGAGTGCGCCGGTGTTCATGGGGTTTTTATTGCTGAGAGACGCGCCGTCGGACTCACGAGCGCGGTCGCCAAGGTTGCGGCCGGTGCGCTCGAGTATGTTCCGGTGGCCCGTGTAACCAATCTGGTTAGATTGATAGAGCAGTTGAAAGAACGTAACATTTGGGTGATTGGAGCAGCGGCCGAAGCGAAACAGTCGTACACGGAGTGGGACTGGAAGCTGCCTGCCGCGATCTTTCTCGGAAGTGAAGGCCACGGGTTGCACCGGCTGGTGCGCGAACACTGCGACACGCTCGTGCGTATTCCCGTGGCGGGTCGATTGGAGTCGCTGAACGTATCGGTGGCTGCGGGAGTGCTGCTTTATGAAGCGAGACGCCAGCGAACACTAAACGCGAGAGACGAGGAATAGATTATGTTCTGTCCAAAGTGCGCCACAAACAATCTCGATGGTGCGAGTTTCTGCCGTGGATGTGGAGCAAATATCAGTTTAGTGCCGCAGGCTCTGACGGGACAGGTGATGCAAGCGCCCGTTGAGGAAGTCGAGGAGGGCAGCCGCCGTCATCGTCGCCGGCGAGACAGAGGAGAAGCGACCCTCGACAATGCTTTCAGGAACGTGTTCATGGGCATCGCCTTTCTGATCGTGGCCATCGCGCTCTCAAGAACTATTGGACAAGTGTTTTGGTTCTGGTTCTTAATCCCGGCGTTCTCGATGATGGGGACCGGGGTCGCGCAATACATTCGGATTAAAGAAAGAGAGAAGCGCGCGCAGTTGGCGCCGCCTCCTGTGCGGCAGTCATTCGCGCAGCAGCCCCCAACACCCGAACAACTCAGAGCTCCCGTCGCGAGTGTTACAGAGGGAACCACGCGACATCTCGGCGTCGAGGCACCAACCCGCCATTTCGATGCAAACGAGCAGAAGTAAGAGAACCCGCGTTTGTGTGCCGGTATGCGAGAAGGATCTCGCTGCCTTGCGTAGTAGTTGTGAGCATGCGACTGAGTGGGCTGACTTGATCGAGTTGCGTCTGGATTGTCTCAAGGATCTTCCTGAAGATGCTGCGCGTGTATTGAACAACTTCTCCCGTCCGGTAATTCTCACCTTTCGTCCAACAGAGCAGGGTGGTCATCGCGATTCGACGCGCGCAGAACGACAAGCCTTCTGGACATCTCTTGCGCCCCAGATTGAGTCAGACTGGTGGGACGTGGAAGGTGATCTAGTCACCGCGCTCTCACTTAATTCGTTGCGCATCATCGTTTCCCATCACGACTTCTCTGGGGTTCCCGAAGATCTCGAACAGCTCTACGAGCGACTCGCGAGTATGCCCGCCGCTGTCGTCAAGATCGCAGTGCAGGCGAACGACATCACTGATTGTCTTCCGGTTTTCAAACTGCTGGATCGCGCACGCAGCGAGGGCAGGGAATTGATTGCGATCGCGATGGGTAATGCCGGTATTGCTACTCGCATACTTGGTCCGTCACGCGGATCGTTTCTGACTTACGGGGCGCTTGACGACGATAGCGCCACGGCGCCCGGACAGGTTAATGCTCCTAAGCTGCGTTCGCTGTATCACGTTGACGAGATCGATCGCGACACGATGATTTGCGGGCTGGTTGGTCTGCCGGTGATGCATTCAGTCTCGCCGCATGTTCACAACGCTGCGTTCGCGTCGGAAGATATCAATGGAGTTTACATTCCATTTGAAGTTAGAGACGCTAAAGAATTTTTCCGACGCATGGTTCATCCGCGTTCGCGAGAGTTGAGCTGGAATCTGCGTGGACTCAGTATTACGGCGCCGCATAAACAGGCGGTGATGGAATGTTTGGACTGGATCGATCCGAAAGCGGAAGAGATTGGCGCAGTGAACACGGTGGTTGTAGATCGAGATCGCCTGTTCGGTTACAACACGGATGCTGACGGATTCATTGCTCCATTGATCGATCGCTTTAAATCTTTGCGTGAGGCGCGAGTAGCAATTGTCGGCGCGGGTGGTGCTGCGCGCGCGGCCATGTATGCGCTGCTAAAGCAGCGTGCGCGAGTGACGCTCTTCGCACGCGACGTCGTGAAGGCACAACCATTGGCGGAATTTTTCGATGTGTCGTGCGAATCGATCTCGGGCGCTTCGTTTGATGGTTATGACTTCCTTATCAATGCGACGCCTTTGGGATCTGGCGCTCACATCGATGAGAGTCCAGTGACGGCGGAGCAACTGAACGGGGTTTGGTGCGTTTACGATCTAATTTACAATCCGAGAGAGACGAGATTGATGCGCGAGGCCGTTGCGGTCGGCGCCCGAACACTCGGCGGCCTCGAAATGCTCGTCGCCCAGGCAAAACTCCAGTTTGAATTGTGGACCGGCAAGAAACCCACGGCCTCTGCGATCGAACAAGCTCTGCGGAACGTACTGTAGGGGCGGCCCTCCGTGGCCGCCCGGCGTGGAATCGATCTCTTTGTGAAACGAGTGATCGGTTTCAAAGGATCGAGTTCGACGCCGGGCGGCCACGGAGGGCCGCCCCTACAGTAAGTGCCGAGGTACCCATCGTTCCGAAAGGCGACCATCGTTCCGAGGCCCGTCTGCATCACAATCAGTCCTTTTGGTCACAAAGTGCTCCCCGCCCGTGATAGTCTGAGTTATAAGTTCGGGATTGCATGCCTCCCATGTCCCGCGCCGTACAAAAATGAGTGATCCTGCCATGGATGACGCAAATCCGGTTTTTTCCCGACGACTGGTGCGTTACGGACTGATCTGGGGAGTGTGGACGATCGTCGCACTCTTCTTCTGCACCCAGGTCTACGTAATGAACTCCACTGAAAAGTCGCCCATCCGCCTTCGCGACTTTCTCTTCCAGGCATCGAGTTGCTATTTTTGGGCGCTGGCAACGCCATTCGTCCTCTGGCTTTCCCGCCGTTACTGTATCGAACGACACAATTGGCGACGACGAGCGGCTCTTCACTTCCTCGTAAGCATCCTTCTGAGTAGCGCGTTGATCATGAGTCATTTTGTCTTCTACATGATCATCATGGGACATGCGAGCAGTATTTCCGGCCGCCGGCTCTTCAACACCACCTATTACAACCTCGACAAATGGATGCTCTTTTACTGGGTGATTGTCGGTACGAGCCACGCCTTCAGTTATTACAACAGTTTCCGCAAAGGCGAGTTGAAGGCTTCTGAATTGCGCACGCAGCTCGTGCAGTCGCAGCTTGAAGCTTTGAAAATGCAGGTTCATCCACATTTTCTTTTCAACACACTCCATTCGATCTCGGCGTTGCTCAGTAAGGACACTGACGGCGCGCGAAAGATGATCACCCGACTCGGCGACTTTCTCCGACTAACGCTCGAGAATTCCGGTTCGATGGAGGTCACACTCCAACAGGAGATCGAGTTTCTGAATGGCTATCTCGAGATCGAGCGTATCCGTTTTCAGGATCGTCTCACCACCGAGATACGAGTCGACCCCGAAGTGCTGGATGTCCGCGTACCCAACCTGATCCTGCAGCCCATCGTAGAGAACGCGATGCGACACGCGATTGGAAACTCAACCTCCGGCCATGTTGAAGTGGTAGCTGCCGCGCGAAATGGTGTGGTCCGTATTGAAGTAAAAGACAACGGCCCGGGGATTCAGGCCGAACAACTTGCGGAGGCACGGCGCGGCCGAGGAGTCGGTCTCGCTAACACTCAGGCACGACTCGTGGGTCTGTATGGCGACGCCGCGCATTTCGAACTGAGCAACAACCCTACTGGTGGATTAGTCGTCACGCTGGAGATTCCTCGCTGATCCTGTGAGTTCTCCTACAGAAACTCGCAGCCCTTTCCACTTTTTCGTCCGATTCCAAAATTTCTCACGCTCTACGCCTATCTCAACCACGAAACTTGGCATCCAAATTTATCGTAACCAGCCAAAGAATTGCTTCAGATGCGCTCAGGCGCGCCACAAGTAATTCGGCTGCGGTGTTCATTTACTGTGTGACCCTCAATCACCGTTCATTGCGTTATTCACAATTTGTTAGGAGGCAAAGTGACGAACGCAAGACGTATTCGCGCGTTGGTCGTCGACGATGAACCACTCGCTCGCGAAATGATTCGCGAGATGTTGGCTCCCGATTCGGATGTCGAGATAGTTGCGGAGTGTGCGAATGGTCGTGAAGCAGTAGATGCGATCAAATCGTTACGCCCGGATCTCGTCTTCCTGGATATACAAATGCCCGAGCTCGGCGGCTTCGAGGTACTTGCGTCGTTCGAGCGCGAGTCGACTCCGTACGTCATCTTCGTCACTGCCTACGATCAATATGCGGTGCGCGCCTTTGAAGTACACGCCTTCGATTACCTGCTAAAGCCGTTCGACAACGAAAGATTCGATGCCGCCTGGCAGCGAGTCAAAGCACAAATCAAAGTTGACCAGAGTGGAGAACGAGAGCAGCACATACTCGCCCTGCTCGAGGAGTTGAAATCCGGACCTCGCCACCTGGAGCGACTCGTGATCAAGAACGGAGGGCGCGTCTTCTTTCTCAACGTGCAGGATGTTTACTGCATCGAGTCAGAGGGAAACTACGTACGCGTCTACGATAATCAGAAGGGCTATCTCCTGCGCGAGACGATCAGCAACCTCGAGGAGCAGCTTGACCCGAAGCAGTTCCGGCGCATTCATCGTTCCGCGATAGTTAAGATCGACCGGATCAAAGAAATGCAGCCATGGTTCCACGGCGAGTACCGCATCATCATGGAAAACGGCAAAGAGCTCACCCTCAGCCGGAACTACCGCCAGAACTTCCAGGGCGCCGTCGGCAATTCAATCTAGCAAAACCCATCCACAGATTACACAGAATCTTCTAGTACGTGCCTGAATCTGCGTAATCTGTGGATGGCTTGTGTCCGTTTGTGGCCACTCCATCCCAAAAATTAGCCGTTCTGTCACAGATCGGGATCGACCCTCGAAGAAGTCTGAGAATATTCACACTGCAGCCGCACCAAGACTCCCCAGTTTTAGCCCAGCGGCGTGGCTGCTGCCGCATCCCCTCGGAGGAGATATGACAAGCGAATCGATTTTGGGATTAGAACTAAATAGATCCGACTCGGGTGAGCAACAGCCCAGCGAGCAGTCGAACGTCGATGCTCGCCTCAACACTCTGCGCGAGACGGTTCTAGAACTATTGGATGAAGTTGAGTCTCTGGCGATCTCCAGACCAGTGGACATCAAACATGGAGCGCGTTTCTCAGAAGAAGTACGGCAATTTGAAGTGAGTCTTATTCGCACGGCACTGGGCCGGACCTCCGGTAGCCAGACCCGTGCGGCCAAGATGCTCGGTCTCAAGCCGACGACGCTGAATGCCAAGATCAAGCGTTACGGGATCATGGCCTAGTGGCTGATCTGTGGCGGTTCACTGCTATACTGACAAGCAGTGGACGAGCGTTACAGCAGACAGATTCTCTTCAATGGAATTGGCGAGGAAGGACAGCGACGGCTGCTTGCCGCGCGAGTACTGATTGTCGGTTGCGGTGCGCTGGGCTCGGCCCACTCTGAATCGTTGGCGCGTGCTGGTGTGGGCCGCCTGCGCATTGTCGATCGAGACTTCGTCGAACCTTCAAATCTGCAGCGGCAAACGTTGTTCACGGAAAGTGACGCGGAAAAGCGGCTGCCGAAAGCCATCGCCGCCGCCAATCACCTGCGCGAGATCAATTCTGAAATCGAAGTCGAACCTCACATACTCGACGTCAACCATTCGACAATCGAACAACTGATCAAAGACTGTGACGTCGTCATTGACGGCACTGACAACTTCGCCACTCGCTACCTCATCAACGATGCCTGCGTGAAGCACCACACAAACTGGATCTACGGCGCTGCGGTTGGTTCATACGGTGTGACGATGACGATTCGACCGCACCAAAGCGCGTGTTTGCGTTGTGTATTCGAAGAAGCTCCGCCTGCCGCGAGTGCGCCGACCTGTGATACTGCCGGAGTAATCATGCCGATCATCAACATCGTTTCGGCCGTGCAGGTGTCCGAAGCGCTCAAGGTGATCACCGGACACGTTGACGCTCTTCACCGATCGTTGATGCAGTTTGACGTTTGGCGCAATGAGTGGCGCAGAATTGGGACCGGTAAGCCGCGCGAAGATTGTGCCACCTGCGGCCAGGCACTCTACGAAACACTCTCGCAAGCAGGTGAAGGAGCTGCAGTGTTGTGTGGCCGCGACGCGATCCAGATTTCACCGGCTCAGCCAACGCGCATAAATTTCTCGACCCTTGCCGAGACACTTCGACGCGCGGGTGAAGTAAAGTTCAACGAGTATCTCCTGCGCTTTAAGACTGGAAACTTCGAACTCACCGTCTTCCAGGATGCACGCTCCATAATTCGCGGCACCGATGAGATCGCAATTGCTCGCTCGCTTTATGCCAAGTACATAGGAACCTGACTAAAAGATGATCAGAAAACAACGCCTCGCAATCATTGCAGCATTACTTTTCACTTTCTTGATTTCACCCGCACAAGCCGGCCAACCGGCTGTTTGGGAAACCAGTGGTCGCACAGAACTGTTAAAGGGCGACGCCCGTGGCGTGTCGATCAGCGATACCGGCGTGTTGATGCTCGCGCCAAAACTCAACGAGGTTTTCAACACACAACAGACTTACATCTGGTCCAGTGCAGTCGACTCGCAGGGCAATGTGTTTCTGGGTACAGGACACGACGGCAAGATTTACAAAGTCCCGAGCACCGGCACCGGCTCGCTACTCTACGACGCTGCTGAGCTCGACGTAACAGCACTCGCAATTGGTCGCGATGGAGCGCTCTTCGCGGGGACGTCACCCGACGGTAAGGTCTATCGTATCACCGCTGATGGAAAGGCTGACGTTTACTTCGATCCGGGCGACAAGTACATCTGGTCGTTAGCAGTCATGACAGACGGCTCACTCGCAGTGGGCACGGGCGACAGCGGCAAGCTCTATCGCGTGCGAACAGCAGGCGCCACTCCTGAATCGTCGCTGCTGGTCAGCACAAATCAAACACACGTCATCTCGCTCGCAGTTACGACACAGGGTGATCTCATTGCGGGGACTGACTCAGGTGGCCTGGTGCTGAGAGTTTCTCCTGAAGGAAAGACGTTTGCGCTATTCGACACGTCGTTGCGAGAGATTCACGCGCTCGCTCCTGCGGCTGACGGATCGATCTATGCGCTCGCGTTGAGTGATGCAGCGGCAAGCGGACGCGCCACAACGACGCCTCAGGTTACGACACCACAACCTGCTGAAGGCACACCAAGCACTACCGTTACGATAACTCCGATTGACGAAACCGGTGCGGCAATCCAGGGACAATCAGGTCAGGCACGCAGCCGCAGCGACGTTTCAAACGCTCGCAGTGCGGTGTTTCGCATTCTTCCTGATGGCGCTACAGACACCGTTTGGAGTTCTACAACCGTTACTGCTTTTGCCATCGCGCCGGCACTCCAACCGGGCAGCGTGCTCATCGGTACGGCTGACAAGGGTCGCATTTACTCAGTCACTAACGATGGTCGCGATACGCTTCTCTTGCAGTCTCCCGAAGGTCAGATCTCTTCGCTGCTGGTTAGGAACAATCAGATCTATGCTGCGTCGAGTAATCAGGGAAAACTCTATCGCTTCGGCAGTGAATTGGTGAACGAAGGCACTTTCGAGTCGCCAGTCAGGGATGCAAAGTTGACGGCGTCGTGGGGACGAGTCTGGTGGCGCGGCGCCGGGACGGTCGAAGTGCAAACTCGCACGGGCAATGGTGAGCGGCCTGACGCAACGTGGAGTGATTGGAGTCCTGCGTACCGAGATCCTGAAGGCAATCAGATCTCGAGTCCGCGAGCACGTTTCATTCAATGGCGCGCGACAGTTCGTAGCTCCAACTCAACGACTGCGCCATCGTGGATCGAAGACGTGAGTGTTGCGTATATCCCGCGGAATGTCGCGCCGGAAGTGCTGTCGATAACTGCGTTGCCCATCGGAGTTGGCTTGCAGCAGATTGCACAGGTCACCGTTGATCCGAATGTTGAATCGTCGGGGTTGGATCCGTCGGTGTTTGGACCAGTGGCCCAGGTGCCGCCGCGTCGTTTCTACCAGCGTGGCGCGCGGTCGTTTCAATGGCAGGCAGAAGACCGCAACTCAGACACGCTCGAGTATGCGATCTATTACCGCGCGTTGAACGAGCAGACGTTCAGGCTCTTGAAAGACAAGCTGCGAGATAATTTCTACACTATTGATGGCGCGACGCTCGCTGACGGTCGTTACATCATTAAAGTCGTTGCCTCGGACGCGCCTGACAATCCGGCTGCACAGAAGTTGACGGGAGAGAGGGTGAGCGAGCCGGTTGACGTCGACAACACGCCCCCAGTCGTGAAAACTGTGGGCCAGCCTCAGATTCTGAGAGACTCGGTAAAAGTAGTCTTTTCTGTTGACGATGCGACAGGCAAAGTTAAAAAGGCGGATGCGAGTCTCGACGGGGCCTCATGGATCCCCGTCTTTCCCGACGACGGGATCGCCGACAGTGGTCACGAGGTCTACACCGTCGACTTCGGCGCCCTTGGACCGGGCGAACACACCATCTCGCTGCGAACCTTTGACACGAGCGGTAACATCGGAACACTGAGCGTCACGATTGCCACAAAAGGCACAAAATAGATCGCCACAAAAAAGCACAAGAAGCACAAAATGATTATCAGCAGACGTGCCCAAAGAATTGGAAGGAAACACAGGGCGCCCCGACCTGAATAAACATTATGTGCCTTTTGTGCCTCTTTGTGGCTATTCCTCTTCGTGGCTTTCGCGCACGATAAGGTGCGGCTGAACTCGAAACCGTGCGAAATTGCGCCCATTTTGTTAGACTTTGCAGCCAAATTTACGTGGCACCTGTCTTGCTGCCTCTCGGGTCAGCGCATCTCTTTCTCCCTCCTGCGCAGATTGGCATGAGGAGAAAAGGCTGAAAATGATTAAGCTAATGCGAGAAATCCTGGTCATAGCGATGCTCGGCGTAGTGTCCGTCGGAGCATTTGCGCAGAAAAAAGACCAGGACAAGCGCCCGCCCAAAGAGCCTGCAAAAGTCATCACCAACGACCAGAAAAATCAGCGGCCGCCGCGGGACAACAAAGAGAACCCTCCGAAGGGCGGAAACCGCAACCGCCCTGACTAATCCCGCACTACGCCCCACACGACGCGCCTACGGGTTTCCTGCTACTCTGTGCATTTCCAGATGCAGGCAAACAAACCTTCGCGCTTACTAGTCGTCCTCGCTTTCGCCGCAGTTTATATTCTTTGGGGTTCAACTTACCTCGGCATTCGTCTCGCCATTGAAACTCTGCCGCCGTTTCTGATGGCAGGCACGCGTTTTACTTTTGCCGGTGCAATCCTGCTGACATGGTCGCGACTTAAAAAACGCGAACGTTTCTTGTCGTCGCCGAGTCAATGGCAGAAGGCATTCATCGTCGGTGGATTGCTGTTGCTGTGTGGTAATGGCGGCGTGACGTGGGCCGAGAAGTATGTGGCGACCAGTTTGGCTGCGCTGCTTGTTTCAACGGAACCGCTTTGGGTTGTGATTTTGAATTGGATACTGACGCGCAGACGCCCGAACACGCTCGTGCTGCTTGGTGTGCTGACTGGACTCGCAGGCGTAACGTTGCTGGTGAGTGATGGATTGATGCGCGGAAATAATAACTCGTGGCTGAGTTTGATCGGCGCTGGTGTCGTGATTGTGGCTGGCTTTGGCTGGGCGGCTGGATCCGTCTATTCGAACCGGCAGCCGATTGATGCATCGACTTCGATGGCGTCCGGAATGCAGATGGTGAGTGGTGGTGTTTTGCTCCTTGTGCTCGCGCTCGTGTCGGGCGATGTCGGTCGTTTGAATCTCGGCAATGCTTCGTGGACCTCGATTGGCGCGTTCTTCTATCTGCTTGTGTTTGGGTCGCTCGTTGGATTCACTGCGTACAGTTGGTTGCTGAACAACGTCACACCCGCGATGGCGACGACTTACGCATACGTGAATCCGGTAGTCGCCGTGTTTCTCGGCTGGCTGATTGCCGGCGAGCCACTAACACGGCGAATGTTGATAGCTGCCGCGGTGATTGTAAGTTCCGTGGTACTGATCACGACGTTCAGTCGCGAACCCGGGCCGGCAATTCACGACTCCCAATGTCCCACACCCCCGTGTTGAAGAATCTGTGTAATCTGTGGATAGCATGACTCGACTAGATCAACTCGAGAAGCAGATCGCGCGCCTCAGACGTCGGGCCGAACAGCTCAACGTGATTGGTGGTAAGTATTGGACCGCGCGCCGAATTATCTTCGTTGCCGGAGCGTTGTTGGCCCTCGCTTTCTGCAACTTCGCAGGCACTACTACAGCATGGATCGTTGCCGCTCTGCTCGGCATCGTGTTTTCGATCGTCACGATTTTCCATTCGCGAGTGCGAGATAGCCTCACGCGCAACGCTTTGCTCATCGAGATCAAACAGGTCCAGATCGCCCGCATCCAATTGCAGTGGGAATGCCTGCCCGGAATAGATGAATCAAGACGTTCCGACGCAAATCATCCTTTTGAAAGCGATCTCGACATCACAGGCGAACGTTCATTGCACCGGTTGCTCGACTCCGCAGTCACTAAAGAAGGAAGCGAGCGCCTGAGATCGTGGCTGCTCAGCTCTCGTCCGGATGCGCAGTTGATTGAGCACCGGCAAAGTCTTGTGCGTGAGTTGAAAGGTCACTCTCTATTCCGCGACAAACTTCAACTACTCTCCGCAGTTGCTCGCATCAGCACCGCGGGTCCGGCGTCATCAAAAAGCGGCTCGAGCCATTGGAACTCAAAAATACTCGTCGATTGGATCGAACAAAGTGGATCAAAAAAGTCCTTGCTGCCGACCGTCCTGTTCCTGTCGATACTGTCGACGCTCAACATCGTATGCATTGTGCTCTGGGCCCTCGATCTAATTCCACGGATCTGGCCGTTTGTTTTAGTGCTCTATATGGGTGCGTCGTACTGGCAGCATTCGCTGATTGCCGGCGCGTGGGGCGAACTGCAAGGTCTCGAAAAAGCATTGCGCCATTTCCAACTCGTTTTTGGTTACCTGGAAACACGCAGCTATCAGAGAACACCCGCGCTCGCCGAGATTTGCGCGCCGTTTGCGGAAGAAGGCAAGCGGCCTTCGATTGAGATGAGAAAGTTGGGACGCCTCGCGGCTGCGTTGGGCGTGC
Source organism: Pyrinomonadaceae bacterium (assembly GCA_035606195.1). Lineage (GTDB taxonomy): Bacteria > Acidobacteriota > Blastocatellia > Pyrinomonadales > Pyrinomonadaceae > PSRF01. The sequence continues at coordinate 5,618 of DATNFX010000056.1, read as the reverse complement.
GCACCAACCCCCTTCTATCTCTCATCGTTCATCTCATCGGTCCCTGGGACTTCTTTTTCACTTACCGTCTTGAACAGATAAAGAAAGAGATCGCGCACCTTCTGCCGCGCTGGCTCGACGCGTGGCACGAGCTTGAAGCGTTGAACTCACTCGCAAACTTTGCCTTCCTGAATCCGGATTACGTCTTCCCCGATTTGATTGCGGAGACAGATCGCTTTGCTGCTCGCGACCTGGGCCATCCCTTGCTCAAGCCCGACTCGAAAGTTTGTAACGACTTCGCGTTAGACGGGGAACACCGGATCGTGATCCTCACAGGCTCAAACATGGCCGGCAAGAGCACCTTACTCAGAACCATCGGCGTCAATCTTTCTCTTGCGTATGCGGGAGCGCCTGTGAATGCCACCCACTTGCAGACTTCGCTATTTCGTCTCTTCACCTGCATCAAGGTGAGCGATTCAGTGCAGGACGGACTCTCGTATTTCTACGCCGAAGTAAAACGGCTGCAGGCACTGCTGGCTGCTACGAAGACGAATGACAGGTTACCCGTGTTGTTTTTGATCGATGAGATCTTCCGTGGCACAAACAGCCGCGAACGATTGATTGGAAGCAGATCTTACATCCGTGCCTTGTCGGAAGGACCGTCAATGGGGTTGATTGCGACTCACGATCTCGAACTGATCAAACTAGCTGACGAAATCGAGGGAGTAACCAACTATCACTTCCGCGAAGAAGTGTTCGACGGTCGAATGGTTTTTGACTACCGGCTGCGACCCGGACCATGTCCGACAACCAATGCCTTGAAGATCATGAGACTTGAAGGATTACCAGTAGAAGCGCCGTGAGTACTAAGGGAAATTCGGAATCTACATTCGCTATCTATGCAGCCATCGCCGGGAACCTGGCGATCGCAATCACGAAGTTTGTTGCGGCCGCGGTTACCGGCAGTTCGGCGATGCTGTCCGAAGCAATTCATTCAGTTGTCGATACAGGTAACGGTTGGTTGATATTGCTTGGCGTGCGGAAGAGTCGTAAGCCGCCCGATTCGGATCATCCGTTTGGCCACGGACACGAGTTGTATTTTTGGACTTTGATCGTCGGCGTTCTCATCTTCGCAGTCGGTGGAGGCATGTCAGTGTACGAAGGCATCATGCACATCCTCCATCCAACTTCGCCGGAAAGACCGGCATGGAGTTATGCCGTGCTTGGCATCGCAACTGTGTTCGAGGGCACGACGTGGTTGTTCGGTTGGAAGGCGTTCAAGACTGAACGCGGGCGTAAGGGAGTTCTGCAAACGATCCATGAGACCAAAGACCCGAGCAGTTTCACCGTTCTACTTGAAGATTCTGCTGCATTGCTCGGACTCGTCTTCGCATTTCTCGGCATCTTCCTCGGCACTCAATTGGGATTGCCTCAGCTTGATGGTGTGGCATCGGTTCTCATCGGATTGTTGTTGTGTGGCGTCGCGGTTTTGATGGTCTATGAGAGCAAGGGGTTACTCATCGGCGAGGGACTCGATCATGAATCATTGAAGTCGATACGTGAGCTCGTCGAAAAAGACGAAGCTGTCGAGTGGGTCGGGCATCTTCATACGATGTATCTCGGAGCGCACGAAGTGCTGCTCACGATCGAACTTCGATTTCGCAACCACATCAGCGCGCTCGAGGTGCGACAAGGAGTCAGGCGGCTGCAGAAAAATATTCAGTCGCAGCATCCGGATGTCAGGCGGATCTTTTTCAGTTCCGAGTCGTTAAGTGAGGAAGGCGATATATCGCTCGGCCATAATGATTAATGGTTCGTCTCAAAATCCGAAATCGAACTTGGACCGGGTCAGTACAGGGAGCGGTAGCGACCTGGTCAGTGATCAGTTACCAGGTCGCTACCGCTCCCTGTACTGACCCGGTCCAAGTTCGGATCCTACTTCGAGGCAGAGCCTAACTGGGCAGCTTCTTCATGATCTCCATATGGGCTTCGAGGATGCCGGTGGCTTGTTCCGGATCGGGAGTTAGTGACCAGTCGTCGTGGTCCCATGTGCCACCGAGAACGATCCCATCGCGACGCGGAAACATGTAGCCGCTACTCAAATAGCAGTAATCAATCTCAGGCTGTGGCAGCAGTATTTCCAACTGCCCGCGCACTGGACTTAGTTCTTCATCGCCGAACAGTGCGCGCGAGCCAAGGCCGGTGCAGTTGAAGATTACCGGCTCACGCAATCGCGCAAGCTCCTGTTTATTGCGAAACTCCTTCACGACAACTCTGCCGCCGGCGATGTAAAAGTCGCGCAGCAACGCGCTCAGATAAATCGACGGCTCGATCAGCATCGTTGAATACTGTCGCACGAAAGGAAAGCCGAAGTAGTTTTGCGGATCTCGATGTATCTCGATTTGCGGATATAGGTCGTTGCCGCCGGGAAGTTCGCGTTGTAGCGAGAGCTCGTGATTACTGAGCTCAAAAGTCTCGATCCAGCGAACGCCATACTCAGTCCCCGCGAGCAATTGAAAGGCTCGATTTGAGATCCGACACGCGGTTCGAAACTGTTCGTTGAACTTCGGCGTCGTTGTCTCGAAGACAGATGTTGGCGCCCATGACGCGCCCGCAATGTTTGACGTTGTATCTGGCGGAAGATCTTTCGCGTAGATGGTTACAGTGCCGGGTCCATTCTGAAAGCGGCGTTGTAACAGTCGTGCAGTTGATAGACCACTGACGCCGCAACCAAGCACGGCGAAATGCGTTGGCCGCGCGCTTCTGTGCGCGATGAGGAAGTCTCGCGCCATGTCGACGGCGAGTGAAGCAGTACCCCATGAAAGGGTGACGCCACCGCCACCGTGTCCGTAGTTATGAACAAGCAGCTTATTTCCGAACCGCTGTGCATCAACTACAAAACCGCCGGGACGATAGGGCCTTAGTCCAACGACCTCGCGAATCACACGATTGCGTGACACGTTCACGGGCGCGAAGTGGCGTTTAGTGTCGAAAGCGAGCGACGGACGCGCTAGTAACGCGGCGCTCATCGCTGCTCCCCCAAGAAAACCGCGTCGATTGATGCGTGTATTCACAGTCAACGCAGATTACGCAGATTTACTGTTCTGCGCAATCTGCGTAATCTGTGAACATGGATCCTTACCCGGAATGGCTCGTGCCGATGGCTGCGACGCTGACACAGGAGCGCTTTACCGGGCCGGAATGGGTGTTCGAGCAGAAGTTTGATGGCATCCGTTTGCTCGCTTACAAAAAGGGAAACGACGTTCAGTTGTTTTCGCGCAACCACCTGCCGCAGAACATTCCGCACGTCCGTCATGCAATCGAGCGTTTGCCCCATGAGGAGCTAATTCTTGACGGCGAGATCACGTGGCCCGGCGGTAAGGTGAAGTATCACGTGTTTGACATTATGTGGATTGACGGCCGCAACGTGACAAAGCTGCCGCTCGAAGAACGTCGCGAGCTCTTGGCCCAGTTGCCGTTTGAAGAGCCGCTTCATCGTGTAGTCCTCGTGGAAGATTCATCACCTTGGGAACGTGCTCAGCGAGAAGGTTGGGAAGGTGTGATCGCTAAGCGACGGGGGTCGATCTACGAGCATCGGCGGTCTAAAGAATGGCTGAAGATGAAATGCGAGTTGTCGGAGAATTTTCTGGTGGGCGGTTTTACAGATCCGCAAGGCAAACGAGTCGGGCTCGGCGCGCTCCTCGTGGGCCAGGAGAAAGATGACGAATTTGTTTACGCGGGAAGGATTGGCACTGGCTTCGATACTAAACTATTGCTCGAGCTGCGTACCCGACTCGACAAACTCGAAATAGAAAAGCCTCCATTTACAAAAGCAGTCGGGTTACCACGCGTTCGTGCGCACTGGGTGAAGCCGGAGATCGTAGTGAAGGTTGGTTTTATCGAGTGGACGGGCCATGGGAAGTTGCGTCATCCACGCCTGCTTGCGGTCGTTGAATGATCACGCATCCGGAAAAAATTCTGTTTCCTGGGGAGGGAATTACCAAAGGCGAGCTTGCGTCGTACTACGAAGCGATTGCGCCCGTTATGTTGCCTCACCTGCGAGGACGACCGATCACGATGGAGCGTTATCATCGTGGCATCGGATCTCCGGGCTTTTTTCAGAAGGACGTCGTAAAAGGTTTTCCTGAATGGCTCGATCGTGTCGAGGTACCGAAACACGGCGGCACGGTTCATCATCCCATTGCAAACGACACTCGTTCGCTACTCTGGGTCGCGAACCAGAACAGCATCACGATTCACGTTTGGCCGTCGCGCACGCCGAATTTGTACAACCCTGACATTTGTATCTTCGATCTCGATCCGTCAAAAGAAGACGATCTCGACACCTTGCGTGCGGCTGCTTTGCGAGTGCGAGAGTTGCTCGATGAACTTGGCCTGCCGAGCTGGATAAAGACTTCCGGCTCGAAAGGATTTCACATTGCCGTGCCACTTAATGGCAAGCATGACTTTGGCGAAGTGGCTCGGTTCGCGCACACGGTCGGAAGAGTTCTCGTAAGCCGAGATCCTGACAACCTGACGCAGGAGTTCCACAAGGTCGATCGCGGCGGGCGCATTCTTGTCGATACTGGTCGCAATGGTTACAGCGCAACTTACGCCGCGACTTACACAGTGCGCGCCAAACCTGGCGCGCCCGTGTCAGCACCCTGCACCTGGGACGAAATCGAAAAAAGAGAAGTTGGTCCAAAGACGTTCACAATACGAACGATGGCCCAACGTATTGCTGCTACCGGCGATCTCTGGTCCGACATGCTAAAGAAAAAACTCTCGCTGAAACGCGCCCTCAATCGTCTGAGCAAATCCGTATAATCCTTATCCTAATTACCTTCGAAAGCGCGCTGCAACGGTTCGATATCGATCCGGTCCATTTGCAGCATTGCCTCCGTCACACGTTTGACTTTTTCCGGATCGCTGTCGCTCATCAGCTTGCCCAACACAGTCGGAACGACCTGCCACCACAACCCAAACTTGTCTTTCACCCAGCCGCAGCGTGATTTCTCACCGCCATCGGAAAGTCGTTCCCAGAAGTATTCGACTTCTTGTTGCGTCTCACAGTTGATGACAAACGAAATCGCTTCCGTGAACTTGAATCTTGGACCGCCGTTCAGCGCGACGAACTCCTGTCCGTCAATCTGAAACTCGGCGACCATGACCGTTCCTTTAGGGCCCGGTCCGGCGTCGCCGTATCTCGAAACACTGAGGACTTTTGAATTCTTGAAGATGGAAACATAGAAATTCGCGGCCTCTTCGGCGTTGTTGTCGAACCATAAAAACGGGGTGATCTTTTGCATAGTGTGCTCCTTAATCTTGTTAATCGTGTAAATCCTGTCATCCTGTAAAACTTTTCATGATTCACAAGATTCCTACCTTTAAATCAAATCGACAGGCGTCGGAGAATTATTTGCGGCGTCAGAGGGATGCGTGTTTGATATTCGTTAAGATCGCATTTTCGAGTGTGCGCAGACGCTGATCGGTTAGGTCTTGTGCCTCGACGACGTGAGCATTCGTCGAGCTCATGATGCCGAATTCATCTTCTCGAAATATAGCACTCAGCCCTTGGTCCACCGCTCGTTGCAGTTTCGGAAATTCATCGGTGGCGTTTGTCGCATCGAATGGGAGAT
>DATNFX010000055.1:0-2808 GCA_035606195.1 Pyrinomonadaceae bacterium | reverse complement strand
AACCCAAAAGGTCTGCACGTCCGCAGCTTCCCCGACGGTGACGAAGTCGTCGCTGAGTGGCAGCCGGCCCCGGAATACGAAGCGTATAACGGCATGCTGAACGGCGGCATCATCGGCACGCTCCTCGACTGTCATTGCAATTGGGCGGCAGCATGGTACCTGATGCAAAAGAGCGGCGCCGATAAACCGCCCTGCACAGTCACCGCCGAGTACACGATCAAGCTGTTGCGCCCGACGCCGACCGACGAAGTGTTAAGACTCGTCGCGCGAGTAGTCGAATCGACTGACGACCGCGCCATCATCGAAGGTGAATTAATCGCGCACGGAAAGGTTTGCGCAACTTGTCGCGGCACTTTCGTCGCAGTCAGACCGGGTCATCCGGCATATCATCGCTGGTAGGAACTTAAGAATGATTCATCGTCCTCGTCGACTTCGCAAAACAGACGCCATCCGTTCACTCGTCCGCGAAACGCGCCTCGCGCCGGAGAATTTCGTATTGCCGCTATTCGTTTGTCCGGGAACAGGCGTGCGCCGCGAAATCTCATCGATGCCGGGCGTCTACAACCTCTCGATTGACGAGACAACGAAAGAAGTCTCGGCGGCTTACGACGCCGGCGTGCGCAGCATCATCCTCTTCGGACTGCCCGAAACAAAAGACGCCGTCGCCTCGGGCGCGTACGCCGAAGACGGAATCGTGCAACGTGCGATTCGCGCCGTGCGCCAGTCATCGCCTGAAATGATCATCATGGCCGATACGTGTCTTTGCGAATACACGTCGCACGGTCATTGCGGTGTCGTGCGTGACGGGGATGTCATTAACGACGAGTCGCTGGAGTTGTTAGCGCAAACTGCGTTGAGCCAGGCCGCTGCCGGTGCTGACATTGTTGCGCCCTCGGCGATGATGGACGGTCAGGTTGGCGCCATTCGCGAAATACTCGATCGCGAGGGTTTCGAAAACACTGCGATCCTCGCTTACGCGGTGAAGTACGCCTCCGGTTTTTACGGACCATTCCGAGAAGCCGCGCAGAGTGCACCGGAGTTTGGCGATCGTCGCGCGTATCAGATGGATCCGCCAAACGCTCGCGAAGCCATGCGCGAGGCTGAACTCGATTACTCGGAAGGCGCTGACATGCTGATGGTAAAGCCTGCGACGGTCTATCTCGACGTGCTAAGCCTCGTGCGCGAGCGCTTCGACGTTCCGATCGCGGCATATCACGTGTCTGGCGAGTATGCGCTGATCAAAGCAGCCGCTCAGAAAGGTTGGATTGACGAAGAACGCGTGATGATGGAAACGCTCACCAGCATCAAACGCGCCGGCGCCGACATCATCCTGACTTACTACGCCCGCGACGCAATCAAATTACTAAGTAAGTAATCCGTGTTGAAAATCCGTCAAAATCCGTGGCTCATTTTCCTTTTGATTTCGACGGCTTTCTCACAAACACCAAACTGCGGTTGTGAACAAAAGCCCGAGATCAAGGTCCTCGCAGTCGTCAATGGCATCAAGATCACGAGAGATGATTTGAGTATCGACACCCGAACTCAGGTCAGTCTCCTCCAGGAGACCGTGATCACCACACGTGCGCAGGAAGTGGATCGCCAGATCAGCCAGCTAGTGCTCGACGCAGAAGCAAAGAGGCGAGGCCTTGCCACCGCTACGATTGTCCTGCTCGAAGTCAAAGCGAGAGTAATTCCACCAACCGAAGAAGACGCCCGCGCATTTTACGAACAGAACAAGAAGAGCTTCGGACAAAGGAGCTTCAGTAGCGTAAAGAAAGACATTCTCACGCAGTTGAAAACTGACCGCGAGAATGCGCGTGCTTACCAGTTTCTCTACGCGCTGCGAGCGGCAGCACAAATCATTGGGTCGAACATTCCAGTCACGCCGCCTGCAAACGAAGAGGACCTGGAGCGCGTGTTCGCCACCGTCAATGGCGTGAACATCACTTCAAAGGATGTCGAGGAAAGTCTGCTCCCGTTGATCTTCATGGTCCAGGAAAAAGTCTACGAGCTTCGCAAACGCGATGTGGACATCAGGATCAACGATCTCTTGCTTAATCAGGAAGCGAAACGACTCGGAACGTCGCCGGCGGCGCTGCTAAATCTCAACGTCAAGACCAAAATGCATATCGTCAACGAAGAGCAGGCGCGCGCTTACTACGAGGAACACAAGGCTGACTTTAAAGGCAAATTCTCCGAGAACAAGCTTCGGGTCATGCAGCTTCTACAGGCGGAGGAAGAACGAAAGCAGTTTGCGGTATACGCAGAGGAACTGAGGAAAGGCGCGGCGGTCCAGATTTACCTGGCCCCGCCAACCAAGCCGGATCTTAGACAGCTCTGTTGCAACCCTGTAGACTAAGCCCGCTTCTAAGGTCACACCGCTGGAGAAAATCGCATGAAAATGCTCCCCGGCTTTCAGCGAAAACACCATAGAAAAGGCATCTTTGCAGCCTCGGGCCTACTGCTGTTGCTCTCTACACCGGCCATCGCACAGTCAGGCAGGCGGGCTCCGAAGCCTGCTGAAACGCCTGTCAGCTTACCCAAAACGGATTCTGCAGGTTCGAAAAACAACGCCAGAGAGTTGAAGCAGCGTGTTTCACTTCTTGTAGGGCGGGAGCCCTCGTCCAAACACCTGCTCAGCGAAGATGCAATCTTTGCAGACTTCCTCAAACATCTCGGTGACTTCAAAAACGTCAGCTACACCTCGATGGGCGACATCAAGCGCGATCGCGCTGTGAAGCGGGCCAAGACGGAGACTGATTCCCCGGTTGTCGTGCTGCAGTTTGACGTGGACGAGTTTCAAAACGG
>DATNFX010000054.1:0-4859 GCA_035606195.1 Pyrinomonadaceae bacterium | reverse complement strand
TTGCCTCAAAAGTCGGACCCCACGCTTGGATCGGGTCAGTACAGGGAGCGGTAGCGACCTGGTCAAACGATAGGAGTCAAGGATCATTAGGAAATGTCGCATGCTGATCACTGACCAGGTCGCTACCGCTCCCTGTACTGAGTCGATCCAAGAATGATCTCGGACTTTTGAGGTAAAGCCTTGCAGCACTTAAACGAGAAACCAACTACTCCGTACGACCCAAGCGACCCGGCGCAAACGCCGGGTTCAATTCCGTTGCCTCCGGACTCTAACCCGCAACCTCAGGCTCCGGTTCGCGAGCCCGATCAGCCGCCGCCAATCACAGACCCCTCTACGCCTGAACCTACCAGACTGTAAAGAGGATTCTTCGATTGCCGGTACTGTTGCGTTCTTTCTTCACGATTGCAGCTACGAGATGGATCTTCCGATTCTTTAGAAGGCTCGGACTGCTCGGTCTCTTCCTGATGAGTACGCTCGACTCGTCGTTCCTCGTGCTCCCTTTCGGAAACGATCTGCTGCTGATCGCACTTGTGAGCTCTAATCGAAATAGCTGGATCTGGATCGGCTACGTGATTGTTTCGGCGCTTGGATCCGTAGTCGGCGTTTTGATTGTCGACGTGATCATGCGAAAGGCCGGAGAGAAAGGTTTGGAACGTTTTGTAAGCGCAAAACGAGTCGAGAAACTAAAACAAAAACTCGAAAATAAAGCCGGCATCACCGTCTTCATTGCGACGCTGATTCCGCCGCCGTTTCCATTCACGCCAGTCGTGATGACTGCATCGGCTTTACAGTCGCCGCGTGGCCACATGTTGATAGCAGTCTTCCTGGGCCGTCTCCTGCGATTCGGCATCGAAGCGGTGCTGGCGCTGTATTTTGGACGCCAGATGATAGCGTTTCTGAATTCCGACGTCGTGACTTACTTTGTGTACGGGTTAATCGGCATCGCGGTGGTGCTGAGCACCCTGTCGCTCCTCCGCTGGGTAAAGCGAAATTAACCAAAAATTGGCAATAAACATCACGACCTCTATTCCCGGATTTTTTGTGATTTTTGTGCCCTGCGTGTAAAATCCCGTGTCGAAAATAATCCTCCTGAAGGGAGCCCGCAGGCATGCCAGAGACACGGGGCGTCCAAGCCACCGAAGAAGTAAAAGCAGAGTGGGCCACGGCGTACAAGTTTTATCTCAGAGCGCCAGGTGACCGCTTCGATAAGAAAAAGGATCGGACTCAACGAATCGACTACGTAGCCCAGGAAATGAAGCTGACTCGCAAACAGGCCAAGCGCCGCATTCGAAATTACGAAGCTTGGCAACGAAACATCAAAAAGGGCATCGTACGCCCGTAATGGTCCGAGTTTTCAAGCTGTAAGACTGGACCTCACCCAGTCCTTCAATCCACCCCTCTAACTCTGTCATCCAATCTGTGTAATCTGTGGATAGGTTTGATATATTGTTTGTCCCAATCCCCTTCTCGAAACAATAATTTGGCAGGAGGTTAACGGTGAGATTCACTCGTCATGGCCGCCAATTGTGGGTGGGCCTCTTCTTTCTTCTTTGTATTGGACTAGCGCTTATGTCGTGTACTAATAATCCAAACGCACTTTCATCGTCTGGGACAAACGACGCGGACAAATTCCTGGCTGATGCTGAAAAGCGGCTCATGGATCTGAGCATCAAAGCAGGCCGAGCTGATTGGGTGAAAAGCACCTTTGTCACTGACGACACGGAAACGATGGCCGCCGAAGCAAATGAGAACCTGATCGCGGCGACCACTGAACTCGCCGAACAAGCACGTCGATTCGACAATGCGAATCTCTCTCCCGAAGCCAAACGCAAGCTCAAGCTGCTGAAACTGTCACTCACCCTCCCCGCGCCAAAAGATCCTGCCCTGCGCAGCGAACTGACAAAGATCGCCGCAGGGATGGAGGGCGACTATGGGAAGGGGAAATACTGTCCCGAAGGCGACAAGGGAAAATGTTTGGAACTGCCTGATCTGGAACAGATCATGGGCAGCAGTCGTGATCCGGAAGAGCTGAAGAAAGCGTGGCTCGGTTGGCATCAGATTGCGGTGCCGATTCGCAAAGACTACGTGCGCTTCGTCGAGCTCAGTAACAAGGGCGCTCAGGAAATGGGCTTCAAAGACACGGGCGCGATGTGGCGTTCGAAGTACGACATGGAGCCCGACGAGTTTGCCGCGGAAATGGAACGGTTGTGGCAACAGGTCAAGCCGCTCTACGACTCGCTCTACACCTACACGCGTCACAAGTTGTCACAGAAGTACGGGAAAGACGTTGTTAGCGAAGACAAACCGATACCCGCGCACCTGCTCGGAAACATGTGGGCGCAAACGTGGGGAAATGTCTATCCGCTGCTCGCGCCTGCGAACGCGGATCGCGGCTATGACCTGACACAGATACTCAAGGCGAAGAATACAGACGCAAAGCAGATGGTTCGCTATGGCGAAGGTTTCTTCACGTCACTCGGTTTCGATCCGCTGCCGCCGACTTTCTGGGACCGTTCGCTGTTTTTGAAACCTGCGGATCGCGAAGTTGTTTGCCATGCGAGTGCGTGGGATATCGACTTTGAAAAAGATGTGCGACTGAAGATGTGTGTCCAGATTAACGAGGAAGACTTCTCCACCGTGCATCACGAGTTGGGCCACAATTATTATCAGATGGCATACTCGACTAAGCCTTTCCTCTTTCGCGACAGCGCGAACGATGCGTTTCACGAAGCGATTGGCGACACGATTGCTTTATCCGTGACGCCGCCTTATCTGAAGCAATTGGGTTTCATCGACAAGGTTCCCGATCAGAGTGCGGATATCGGGTTCTTGCTGAACCGCGCGCTCGACAAGGTCGCGTTCCTGCCGTTTGGTTATCTGGTGGACCAGTGGCGCTGGAAAGTATTCTCAGGTGAAGTCAAGCCGGATGGATACAACAAAGCGTGGTGGGATTTGCGTGAGAAGTATCAGGGCATCGCGCCGCCAGTGCCGCGCACTGAGCAGGACTTCGATCCCGGCGCGAAGTATCACGTGCCTGCGAATACACCGTACGCGCGCTACTTCCTCGCGGCGATTCTACAGTTTCAGTTTCACCGCGCGTTGTGTCGCGAAGCCGGCTTCAGCGGCCCGCTGTACCAGTGCTCGATCTACGGAAACAAGAAAGCCGGCGAGAAGCTGAAAGCGATGCTGGCCATGGGCTTGAGCCAGCCGTGGCCAGAAGCGTTAAAGGCGATGACGGGCGAAGACAAGATGGACGCGACTGCGATTATCGATTACTTCGCGCCGCTGAAGACCTGGCTCGACGAACAGAACAAGCAGCAGGCAACGACCGCGACGCAATAGGTCCTAGCGCGCTATTCGCGTGATGCTTCTGTCCCGGAGCACATAATGCTGTGTTTGGAGTTCGGTGATGATTTCAGCAGTCTGAAACGCACGCAGAACTTCAGGCGGCCACACGCGATGCGATCTGCCTTCGCGAACGGTAGCGTTGTTGACGCGCATAAACTCGTCGGTCGAAGGGACTGAGGTTCGCGGTTTCACCAGCGAATACTTCAGCGGGCGACGCCGGGTAAAGGGGAACTGTATCGAGAGGATTTGATTTGTTTGGGCTAATGCTTTCATAGACACCTGGTTGAACTAGGATTAACGCCTGTCCAACCTAAAAGAAGTCTCAATCGACGCCACTTTCCAGGAAAGTAGCCACAAAAGGCACAAAAGCTCATTTTGTGCTTTCTGTGCTTTCTGTGCCTTTTGTGGCCCTTTGTGGCTATTTACGCAGGTCGTTGAAGGTAGGAGCGGAGTTCGGGACGGGTGGCTTTGCGCACCAGGGCGGCTTTGGCTTTCCACTCCATAGTACGGCTTAGTTCCACCAGAAAACGTGTTTCTCCGGATTCGAGAGAAGCGATGGGAGCGCCGTCCTGGTAGAGAATTCTGTTGCTCGTGTGCGCGGTGATACGACTGCCCGGAACAATAATTCCGACGAGGTTCAAAGGGTCGGCAGCGCTCACCGAAATCAAACTCTCCTGCGGCCCGGCGCGACGAATCGCACGCAACATTCCAATCGCTTCGGGCAGAGCAAACTGTTCACCCGAGATGCCAGCCACAAAGCGACCACCACGAATATCTCCACGTTGCTCGAGCCGATGATAGAAGCGAAGCAATACGCGCCACGGCAATGCTATACCCTCTCGCTCCAGCAGACGCTTGAAGACCACGCCATAGCGTTTGAGCAGCGCCCATGCAACTTCTTCAGTAAGACTCTGATCGTTCAGGTCAGGCGTCGTGTTGCGTTGCAGAATGGACCAGCGACCGGCACTCGACATCTCATAAACCGGCTGCCGGTGTTTCCGTCGTGACGCTGCCTGCGTCTTCCGACTTCCCGGAGTCAGCAAAGCGCGCAAACCTGCGAAGCTGTCTGAAACGACTATGCCATTAGCGACGAGTTCGGCGAGCGCCTCCTCAACCTGACTGCGCAACAACTTCGTGTGGTCGACGATATCGGTGAAGAACGAAGCCCCGCGGGTCATCAGGTAGTCGTACACAGTCTGCGTGGTGGTTGAAAATTCTGAGGTGCTCGTAGGGGGTGGTTGCGGAAACACAGAGCTCCAGAGCGCAAAATTCTTTCGTCGCAGAAGTGCGATAGGAGTATTTCGAACCGGACCCGAGCCGCGCGATCTTTCGCCGTTCTCGACGGCTGTCGAACGTGCGAGTGGAGTGAGTCGCGCCCAAACCACCTCACCTGACAAGCACAACGCATCGAGCCAGGCCGGATCGTATTCGACCATTCGCGCCGGCAGCAGTTCGCCTTCCCACGCTGCGGCTGGTGCTTCCACACCTTCCAATTGCTCGATAATCGCCTT
>DATNFX010000053.1:0-10482 GCA_035606195.1 Pyrinomonadaceae bacterium | reverse complement strand
GGATAGTTCAAGTCCGACCTATTTATGGGATTTAGAATAAATAGTAACGGACTTGAAGTATCCGCCCAACTCCCGTTGGCGGGATTGAAACCGCGTTTAGGTTCGAAGTTATAGAAAGGACTTGAACAATCCGCCCACTGCCGTGGGCGGGATTCGGGACTTTTAGTGCAAAGCCCCTCCGGCTCCTTCGGCCTTGATGCGTGGTTGATACGTCCCGGCTTCCGTCCGAAAGGCGATGGAGAGCCTGTTCCAGCCATTTATCGTGATGATGGCCATCGTCAGCTTGACCAGCTCCTCCTCGCTGAACTGCGCGCGTGCGGCCTCGTACTCCGCGTCCGACGCGTGGGACTCCGATATATTCGTGATGACTTCAGCCCAGGCCAGCGCGGCGCGCTCCCGGTCGGAGTAATAAGGCGCTTCGCGCCACGCGTTCAAGCCGTAGAGTCGCTGCTCGGTCTCTCCCGCCGCGCGCGCATCCTTCGTGTGCATGTCTATGCAGAAGGCACAGCCATTAATCTGCGAGACTCGCGTCTTGATGAGTTCGAGTAACGAGTGTTCAAGCCCCGACTCGTCCACATACTTTTGTAGTTTGTACATTGCCTGCACCGACCCCGGCGCAGCCTTGCTGTAATCCAAACGGGTCTGCATCTCTTCACCTCACACTTGTTGTTGCATCAAACAGGCTTTGAAACATACTCGAATGATCGGAACGCTGTCATGTCTGGAGCACGGCAACCTTCTCCTCCATGTACCGGTCGGCTGCCGCCGATGCTTCCTCCGAAGTGCTGCCGTTCTGACGGGCGCTTAAGTATGGTGCGTACCAATCCCACCAGTTGTGCGCGGCGTGCGTCTTCTCGAAGTGGTCGTGGTGCTCCGCCGTTTCGTGGAGGAGCTCAGCAAGCGTTGCGACGTCCGTGGTCTGAACGCGTTTGGACGTCCACTCGCGTCCAGGAAGCCGCGTCGTAATCTCCTGAAGCAGCCAACTGTTCCCATCTGGATCTTCGAACGAAGCAAACGAGAAGTAAGAACGACCGTCCGGATCGCGGCCCGCCACGCGTGGGTTCTCCACTGTGTCGTTGAATGGCCCAGCGGCGTAATGGAAGACCTCGCTCACGTCGACCCCACGGGCGACTAGCTCATCGCGCGCCGCCTCGATGTCGTCCACGGCGAGAACGAGATTCGCCGCACCGGGCTTAGCTAAATTCGTACCCTTGCCAAAGATGATCGAGGCTTCCGAGTTGTACGGCGTCACCTGTACGCCACGGAAATCACCGTTTGCGATATCGATGTCGAGCCGCCAGCCAAGCTTCGCGTAGAACGCCTTCGCGCGGTCGACATCAGAAACGCCGAGCAAAACAACTTCGAGCTTCATATCGGTTTGCGGTTCGGTCATAGTGTGTTCTCCTTCTTCAAACGAGGCTTTGCCTCAAAAGTCCGAAATCGAGCGGTAGCGACCTGGTCACTGATTAGCATGCGACATTCCTAATGATTCGTGACTCCTACGATTTGACCAGGTCGCTACCGCTCCCTGTACTGACCCGGTCCAAGCGTGGGGTCCGACTTTTGGGCAAAGCCTCAAAACGATTTATTAGCCGCCGCCGCACCGATCCACTCCAGCGGCCGCGATTGGAAATTCAGTTCGCGTTTTGCCTTTGCGTTCGAGACACCGCGTATCTGATTCGCGTAGTAAACCGCATCCGCACCACCGCTCGTTTTTAGAGCATCTTCGATCGATATCTGTGGCGGTGGTGGCGCGTTCAGCCATCGAGCAAACGCCGGGAGCCATTCGCGTACTGCTAAAGGACGATCATTCGCGACGATGTAAACACCAGGATTGCCTTGCTCTGCTGCTGCAACCGTCGCCATTGCGGCGTCCTCAATGTGTAACCACGACCAGACACCTTCGCCCTTTCCAACAATCGGGAACTGTTGCTCTCGCACCTGTCGGGCCACATCGCCGTCGGGGTTGAACCACGTGCCCGGTCCATAGAAGAAGCCATAACGCATAGCAATCGTTTCTATTCCGGGAGTTTCGAATAAGCGATGTTCGAGTTCGGATATTACGCGCGCATCCGCTGCCACGGCCGGTGGACCATCAGCTAGCAGAGGCGTTTCTTCATCTGCCAATCCCTGACCAGGCATAGCCCAGATTGCGATTGACTGCCTCACATAACGCCTTACACCCGCCGCCGCGCTCGCAGCAAGCACATTCCCACCACCTTCTAAACGGATGCGAGTGTTGAGAGGTGCGGCGGCCGTCATTGCTTCACGCGTATACGTTCTGGGTAGCGCAGTGAGTTGTTCGATCACGACTTCCGGTTGCGACCGAGTGATAACCGCTTTGACAGCATCGCGATCAAATACATCCGCGATCGCAGGTTCAATTCCCTGCTTAATTAACGCCTCGCTGTTTTCGGTAGAACGCACCAGCGCAACTACAGAGTGTCCTTTGGACAACAAGCGCGCGACCAGCGGCCGACCAATCACGCCCGTCCCTCCTGCAACAAAAACCTTCATCGTGACCTCCTGTAAGTCTGAACAATGATCCCTTGCGTCGTCTGCCGTCAATGCGTGTAACGAGTGAAGACGAAGTCACGCGACTTGATAGCCTGGTGACACGGAAAACACTTCTGCAGATCTGCATCTGGGCCAGGCTTGCCGTCTTTATCAAATTGAGCGTAACCCCAGCCGCCGGTTGCGGCGTACTTCTTCGAATCCTTGACCATAAACTGAAGATACCAGGGCGGTGCTTCTCCAGGAACGAAAGACTGTTCACGGCCAAGTATTTTGTTGTTTTCCTCAGAAGGAACGTGTCGCCATGCTATTCGCCCGATGATTGTCCCTTCAGGGAACGGAAGCTTCCCTTCACGATAGGCCTTAATCGCTTCATCGTTGCCTAAAATGGCGCGGATATCCTGGAGATCACCTTCTTCATGGGCCACTGAGACAAGCCTCCACTCACGGTATCCGGAAGGTATCTCTTTTACAAAGAGGGGCGCAGCTTCTTTATCAGAGGGACGTGACGCGGTCGCCTTGAAGCCCACAACGCCGGATACGGTTGCAACTGCGACGAGCAAAAACATGATGCGTTTCATTATCGTTTCTCCTTCACAAAAATTGAATACAACGCGGGAACCTATTCGATCCGCAGACTCTGCTCCATCGAATAACACTGGTCCCAGATATACACGTCAAAGCCGCCGAGTCTCTCGGACCATTTTGGAGTGAGAGCGTTGACGCACTGACCTGCAACTCGATCGATGTAGTTATCGAATATGGCCCAGGGGTTCGCACGATCTGATTCGTTCAATCCCTCACCGAGCTTCGTCGTAGCCAGAGCCGTCTTCGCCGCCTGCTTCAAATCAGACATGAACTCGGCTTGTGTGTCGACATCCGCGTGCGTGCCCGTGCGCGCGACATGCCCGCTAACCAACGTCTCCCAATTCAGCTTTCGGATCTCTTCAACTTGTGCGAAGTAACCGGGTATGTCCTGGGCTACAGCAAATCGACGCCAGGGCATCCAGCCGGGAAATACGATGTCGATCACCATCAGCACTCGTTGCGCCGGTGCATAAATGAAAATATTTCCCGGCTCGTGCGCATTGCCGTGGTACGAAAGCTCGAGCACCTGATTGCCGGCGTGCAAGGTGTACTTGTCGGCAAACGTAATCGTGGGTAATGGCCGGTTAGGATCTGCAGCTCGCTTTAGTAGCCGGAGAGTTTCCTGATGAGCGACGATGATCGGATGACCGCCCAGAGTCTTCGTTCCACCAATATGGTCCGCATGAGAATGACTGTAGATGATGTGCGTGATTGGTTTATCGGTTACTTCGGCGATCGCGCGGGGAAGATACGCGACCAGAGTTTGAGGAACATCCACAACTACCACGCCGCGATCGTAGATAAGAAACATTGATTGAATCGCGTTGTCAGTGACCATGTAGAGACCGCGACCCAGGTCCTGCAGTCGATAACCCTTAGCGGGATCGATAGCAGGTCCCATCGATGAAGCAGGGACGTCGAGATACTTGCCGGTTCTGACGCCGATTGGCGCGATCGAGGGCATGTGCGGGTATGGTTCTCCTGGGGTTCCTGGTTCGTCGATCGGATTGGCCGATTGCGCCCTAGCGCATGCGCAAGTGCAGACAATCAACAATGCAACGAGCCAGGAACGTTTGCTGTGAATAGTTATCATGATGCCTCCCTCACGCCTTGTTTCATTGTGGAGGCATTTTGCGCTGGGCAGGTTTTTCTCGAAACCCTAGATGGTACGAGCAGAAGATCACTCAAACGTGTTATCGCGAGGTAACCCAGCACGTAATCCCGCCAACGGGAGTTGGCGGATCGTTCAAGTCCTTTCTACAAACCGATTCCTAAAACCAAATCCTAATCCCGCCAACGGAAGTTGGCGGATACTTCAAGCCGGATCTATTCATCGCGCAGATAAATAGTACGGACCTGAACGATCCGCCAACTCCCGTTGGCGGGATTGATGGTCATCGTAGAGTGGGATTTTAGAAAGGACTTGAAGTATCCGCCCACTGCCGTGGGCGGGATTCGGTGTTGTCTGAGGTCCGTTACTCACGCATGTAGTGACAACTGTACCCGCCGGGGTGCTTGCGGAGGTAATCCTGGTGATATTCCTCGGCGCTGTACCAGGTCGAGGCGGGCTCGATGGTGGTGGTTACGGGGCGGCTCCATTTCCCTGACGAATCTACACGCGCCTTTACTCGCTCCGCGGTTTCCTGCTGCTCAGGCGTCTGTGGAAAAATCGCCGAGCGGTATTGCGTGCCGACGTCGTTGCCTTGTCGATTGAGCGTGGTCGGATCGTGCAGTTTGAAAAACCAATTCTCCAGTAAGTCTTCGTAACTAAGCACCGTCGGATCGAACGTCACGCGGATCGATTCTGCATGCCCCGACTTACTATGATGCGTATCGTCGTACGTCGGATTCTCCAGCCAACCGCCGGTGTACCCCACTTCCGTATCGATCACACCCGGCACGTTGCGCAGAATTTCTTCGACACCCCAGAAGCAGCCGCCAGCAAGGACGGCGATCTCAGTCGGCCTTTCACTCATTCCTGATCTCCTTCACTGCTGGAACTGTAGATCAAAGCCTTCACACCTGCCAACCGCCGCCCAGCGCTTTGTAAAGTTGGACGACCGACAGCAACTCGTTGCGCTTAGTCTGCGTCAGATTCAGCTCCGCGTCGAATAGTTCACGATCCGAATCGAGCGCGTTGAGCAGCGAATCGACGCCGCCCTGGTACCTGAGATAGGCGATGCGCGAGCGATCTCGGAGCGCAGTCACCAGCAGTTCCTGCTGTACGCGAACCTCCTTCACCTTTCGATACTGGACCAGCGCGTCCGACACTTCGCGAAATGCGTTCTGAATCGTTTGCTGGTATTGCACGAGCGCCAGGTCCTGTTGCGCGCGCGCAAAGTTG
Organism: Pyrinomonadaceae bacterium; assembly: GCA_035606195.1. Lineage (GTDB taxonomy): Bacteria > Acidobacteriota > Blastocatellia > Pyrinomonadales > Pyrinomonadaceae > PSRF01. The sequence continues at coordinate 5,036 of DATNFX010000053.1, read as the reverse complement.
ACGTTTGACTTCAGTCGTCCGCCGGTAAAGATCGGAGCAGTTATCTCAGGAATAAAGGTCCACGCGCGACTTGCGCCCGTAAACAAACTCGAGAGCGCGTTACTTTGAAAGCCGAACCCTCCGGTCAGGCTGATGCGCGGAAAGTAAGCCTTCTTTGCCGCGCTCACGAGCGCGCCGTTCGCTTCTAAAATCGCCTCGGCAGAACGTATGTCAGGTCTGCGTTCGAGGAGATCCGATGGCAGCCCCGCGGGAACTGCCGTTAAGACTTCTTGCTGGCCCAACGGGTGTCCACGTTTAATCGCGCTCGGATTGTTGCCAAGCAGCAGACTAATCAGGTTCTCGGTTTGTTCGAGTGCGCGTTCAGTATCCGGAATCGTTTGAGACGCTTGATAGACCAACTCTTCGGCCTGTCGCACTTCGAGCAAGGTTGCCAGTCCGCCCTGTTGTCGCAGCTCGATGATGCGAAGCGATTCTTCCCGTGTTGCAAGTGTGCGCTTACTGATTTCAAGCTCATTGTCGAGAGCGATGAGAGTGAAGTACCCGGCGGCAACATCTCCTACCACCGTTGTCAGCACTGCTTTGCGATCCTCTTCCGAGGCTCGCAACTCTTCGCGCGCCGCTTTCTTTTGCTGGCGCACGCGTCCCCAAACGTCCAGCTCGAACGAAAGTAAATTCAAAAAGAAACTGCCGACGCTACGCGCGCTACCGCCGCCGCTGAAAGCACCGAGGGGACCATTTTTCGAGTTACGTGTCGTGGTGAGATCCGCACTGCCGTAGATCTGGGGAAACTGTTCAGACCGCGCGAGTCCGAGGTTGGCACGTGCGGCATTGATGCGAGCAATGGCTGCACGCGAATCGTAGTTGTGAACGATCGCCGTGCGCACGAGCTCCTGCAACTCCTCGTCTTTAAAGACTTCAAACCACTTCAAGTCGCCAACAGAAGTCTTATCACCTGGAGAAGCAGCGTCCGCGCCCCGGAAACTGTCAGGAATTGCCGGCCGCTGATCTCGCTTCTGACCGCAGACAGGCGCGACAAGCAAACTCAAGAGAACAACTGCAACTAGCAATCGCTTCGTCATCGCTATCATCCCTCTCCCAAAGCCGGCGCAGAATCGACTCGCGGCGCGTCAGCAGTTTGCTTCGTTCGAAATCTCATCGTGAGTTTCTCGACGAGATAAAAAGTTACCGGAATGAGGAATACTGCGATGATGGTTGCGGCCAACATGCCGACGATCACAACTGTGCCAAGGATACGTCGCGCTCCGGCGCCGGCGCCCGACGCGATCCACAACGGCGCCGATCCCAAAATGAATGCGAACGATGTCATCAGGATTGGTCGGAGACGCAGGCGAGCGCCTTCGAGTGCTGCCTCAACCAAATTGCGACCTTTTTCTAATTCGGCTTTGGCGAACTCGACGATTAGAATCGCGTTCTTTGCCGCCAGTCCAATCAATACAATCAATCCGATCTGCGCATAAACGCCGAGGTCATAACCCCGCAGCCAGAGGCCGAGGAACGCGCCGAAAACTGCGACCGGAACCGTTAACAGAACCGAGAATGGAAGCGACCAACTCTCATACAATGCCGCGAGGATCAAGAACACAAACACCAGCGACAATCCGAACACGGATGCGGTCGTCCCTGACGCCTTTCGTTCCTGGTACGACAGATCGGCCCAGTCATATCCAATCTCGGCGGGTAGAGTTTGCTTCGCGACTTCTTCGAGCGCCGCCTGCGCCTGACCAGAGCTGTAGCCCGGCGCCGCACTTCCAATCACCTGCGCGGCCCGGTAGAGATTGAAGCGATTGGTGTATTCGGGACCGGAGATCCTGCGCGTCGCGATCAATGACGAGAGCGGAACCATCTGGCCGTCGTTGTTGCGCACGTAGTACTGCCCGATCTGGCGTTCATTCAAACGCTCTTCACCCTCAGACTCGAGAAAGACACGCCACTGCCGGCCAAAGCGGTTGAACTGGTTCAGGTATAGACCGCCGAGATAGGCTTGCAAGGTCAGATACACGTCGCGTACGTCCACGCCCTGCTTGAGCACCTTGTCGCGATCGACGTCGGCGAAGAGTTGGGGTGTGCTCGCCGAGAACTGCGAAGTGACACCGGCGAGTTCAGGCCGCTGTCGCGCTGCGTCGAGAAACTTTTTCAGGTTCTGTTCGAGGAATTCGACCGAGCCGCCGCTCCTGTCCTGAAGCCAGAACGAGAACCCGCCGGCGTTTCCGAGTCCGGGAATTGCCGGAGGACTAAACAGAAACGAGATCGCTTCGGGCACTTCACGCGTCAGCCTTGCATTCACACTCTGCTGAATTTCCTGCGCAGTGTGTTTGCGCTCGTGCCACGGTTGCAACGAAACAAAGAAGAAGCCGTTATAGCTTGCCGACACTCGGTTCAACAGACTGAAGCCGTTGATGGTCGTGTAGTACTGCACGCCGTCAGTCTCTTTCAGAATCTGCTCGATCTTGCTCGAGACTTGATTCGTGCGCTCGAGCGAAGCCGCGGGTGGAAGTTGAATGTTGAGAAATAAGTAACCGTAGTCTTCTTCAGGCAGGAAGCTGGTCGGCAGCCTGTTACCAATAATGCCATCAGCGAGGGCAAAGCCCGCCAGGATCAACACGCCAATAGCGGCCTTGCGAATCAGTCCGCGACTCACGTTGATGTAACCTCGCGTGGCGGTTTCAAACCAGCGATTGAACGCGCTGAAGAATCTGGCAAACAGACCGTGTGATTGTATGCGCGGACGCAGCATCAACGCTGAGAGCGCAGGACTGAGTGTCAGCGCGTTGAAGGCCGAGATCATTACTGACACAGCAATGGTGACTGCGAATTGTTTGTTCAGTCGACCCTGAATGCCACTCACAAACGCGACTGGAATAAACACCGACGCAAGAATGAGTGCGATGCTGATGACTGGCCCAGACACTTCCTCCATTGCCTTAAGCGTCGCCTCGCGCGGACTCAAGCCTCCCTCGATGTGATGTTCGACCGCCTCGACGACGACAATCGCATCGTCGACGACCAGGCCGATGGCAAGCACCAACGCGAATAACGAGAGCGTGTTGATGGAGAACCCGAGCAGCGGAAAGACTGCGAAAGTACCAATTAACGAAACCGGCACGGCGATCATCGGAATGAGCGTCGCGCGCCAGTTCTGTAAAAAAATGAAGACGACGAGAATGACGAGGACGATCGCAATCAGCAACGTCTCGATGATTTCGTTGATGCCTTCCGTCACCGAGCGCGTCGTGTCGAGGCCAATCGCGTAATCGAGATCGGGAGGAAAACGCTGCTTGAGTTCCTCCATCGTTTTCTTAACGCCCTCTGCTACTGCGAGTGCATTTGATCCGGGTGACTGAAACACCGCGACGATGCCCGCAGGTTTACCACCGAAACGCGCGACCTGCTGGTAGTTCTGCGCCCCGAGTTCAATCCGTGCCACATCCTTGAGCCGCACGATTGACCCATCCGGATTTGAGCGCACGACGATCTGTCCAAACTCTTCCGGTGTCTGCAGCCGTCCTTGAGCACGCAAGGTGTAGGTCACTTCCTTGCCCGCCGGCGCAGGCTCAGCAGCGATCTGACCCGCGGGGTTGACGGTGCTCTGCTGCTGAACGGCGCGCGCAAGATCGGGTACGGTCAGACCGAGCTTGGCAAGGAAATCGGGCTTGACCCAGATGCGCATTGCGTAATCGCTCGCACCGAACAGACGCACTTCGCCCACACCGGGCACTTGATACAGCGCGTCGTTGATGTTGATGGTTGCGTAGTTCGCGAGGAAGAGTGAGTCATGGGTTTGCTGGGGTGAATAGATGGCGAAGGCGAGCGTCGGTATGCCTGTCGACTTACGCAGGTTCAGACCAAACTGGTTGACGTCCGCCGGCAGATTCGGTTGCGCCTGTGCGACGCGGTTCTGAACGTTGACCTGGTCCAGATTGGGATCTGTATCAACGTCGAAGGTCACGGTGAGGGTCATCGTGCCGTCGTTCGCGTTCGTGGACTGCATGTAGAGCTTGTCATCGACGCCGCTCATCTGTTGCTCGAGTGGCGTTGCGACCGATTGTTCAATTGTTACTGCATCAGCGCCCGTGTAAGTCGTGTTGACGATGATCTGCGGGGGGACGATTTCGGGAAACTGAGCGACGGGTAGACCACGTATCGAAACGAGTCCACCGATGACCGTAATAATCGCGATCACCATCGCCACGACGGGACGGTTGATGAAGAGTCTTGAGATCATAACTTCAGCTCATTTCGTTGTGGCGTATGGCTTCGGATTTACCACCGCTCCTGGTTTGATCCGCTGCAGCCCTTCAACGACGACTGACTCGCCAGGCTTTAATCCCTCGTCGATAATCCACAACTCACCGGTGCGGTCGCCGACCTTAACGCTTCGTATCTCGACATGATTGTCAGCGCCGACAACTGCGACCTGGTAACCACCCTGCAACTGCGAGACTGCTCGTTGCGGCACTAGCAGGGCGTCTGATTTGGTTGAAGTCACTGCCCGCACCTTGCCGTATTGGCCGGGTCGCAGGACGTTTTCAGGATTCGGGAAAGTACCGGCCAGACGGATCGCGCCCGTCTTCGGATCAACCTGGCGATCGGCGAAATAGAAACTTCCTTTCTGCGGATACGTCGTGCCGTCGGAGAGAACGAGTTCGAGTTCAAGGTTTCTGCTGGCCGTTTCCCTCTCCTCCTGCGTCGGGTGGCGCCTGGTGTAGTTGAGATACTCCTGCTCGCTCACCGTGAAATAGACCTTGATCGGATCGACAGTTGAAACAGTGGTCAGCGGCGCACTCTGCGTGGTGATCAGGTTACCAACCTGCGCCTGCGCCAGACCGGCAATGCCATCAATGGGCGAGATGATGCGCGTGAAACCCAGGTTGAGCTCGGCTGTGCGAATTGTCGCGTTCGCGTTTTCAATCTGTCCTTGCGCCGCAGTGACTGCTGCTTTCGCCGTTCCCACTTGAGCGTTGGCGGCGCGTATTTGCGCGCGCGCGGTTTCGATACTCGCCTCTGCAGCCCTCACT
>DATNFX010000052.1:0-5304 GCA_035606195.1 Pyrinomonadaceae bacterium | reverse complement strand
GGTGGGAATCGCCCTCTTCATGGGAGGCGGCACCATGCCGAATCGTGCTGTCGTACAAAGCGCCGGCCACGCCCTAAAGATGAAGGCGAAGGTGCTTCAGGATGAGTTCGCGAAGGGTGGCAGGTTTCAATACCTGCTGCTTCGCTATACGCAAGCATTGATCACTCAGATCTCACAGACTGCTGTTTGCAATCGTCTGCACTCGGTGGAACAGCAACTTTGCCGATGGCTTTTGTTAAGCCACGACCGGCTGAACACTGACGAGTTGATCATGACACAGGAACTGATTGCAGGCATGTTGGGCGTGCGTCGCGAAGGTGTGACCGTGGCTGCGGGAAGGCTGCAGGATGCGGGAGCTATCAGTTATGTCCGCGGTCATATCAAGATCCTCGATCGTCAGAGAATGGAAGAGACCGTCTGCGAGTGTTACCGGGTAGTAAAAGACGAGTTCGACCGCTTACTCGGATAACCCTTCCTCGCCTCTTTGTCAGTTGCCGACGGGTATCCGTTGAAAACGCATCTTGCCTTCAGCATCCTCCCATGAAATCTCAAGTGCATAAGGGTTAGCTTGGCCAGCGATGAGTTTGAGCCGTTCCATCTGATCGTGATCAGCGTCAGCCGGTCTTCCATTAATCCAGGTTCGGTGAGATAGAACCGTCTTCTCTCCTGGTTGCATAGACTTTACGCCGTCGAATCGAATATGAGCTTGTGATGGACCACCGCCGGGAGTCTCTTTATCTTTCAGAAAGATAGTCAAAATCTCGATGGATTTGAGCGTCTTCTCGCTTGCATTAGTTAACTCCACTGCAACCTTTGATGACGCATCTACGAATCTGAAGTCAAAAGTTTTCTTCCTGTTGCTATCAGCGATCATAATTCTTCTTTCTGTCACGATGATGGAGGTTGCATTAGTCTCACTCAAGCGGCCGTCGGAATCCTTCGGAGCAGACGTGAGAGAAGACCTCGCAACTGGTTGAAGTTGTCAGGCTGGGCGATGTGTACATTGTTGCCAATAGCGACTTCAGCCCCCTCCGGGATCTCGTCAAAGCAGAAGATAACAACTGGCACATCGTCTCCCGTCGCCGCGCTTTCGCGGATACGACGACCGGAACCAAGCACCTCGCTCGGTGACCCAGCCAGACTCACGAGAATTAGGTCAGGACGTTGTCGCTGGGCGCTTTCTATTCCGTCTAATTCGTCTCGGGCTAACACCACGCGATATCCGTCGACCTTCAGCAGCTTTTCAATGCCGTCGCGCGTCTCGTGAACATCCTCGACTACCAGAATGATCGGGTTTATACCAATCTTATTGTCCATTCAAACGTCTCCGTGAAACCTTCTTCGTAGTGCTCGACCCACCATGATGAAACGCGACGCTGCAATACATACAACTGGCAACTCCAACCGTCCGTGCGCCAACACACATATATAACCTGCGAAAGCGACTAACCTATAAGCGGTCTTCCGCACAGACGCGGCCGCGTGACACTGTAAGAATCTTTCCGTGACCGATATCTATGCCATGCAACGGGCGAACGGCGATGTGTTTGCGCTCGACAATAAGGGACGCTTTTGCGTGTGGCGACTTGGTGGACCACGCAGAACTCGCCTTAATTGTGGGGAATCACACGTGATCTGCTCCCTATTAGACCGTTATTACTATGAGCACCAAGGCATCTACTAACTCTGAGACACACGAGCCGTTTGATCCGACACGTTGGGCGCTTGCAAATCCCTGGCTCTCCGAGGGTCAGGCCGATGACAGAACACCTATGAACGGTATCGTCGAAAAAAGCGATCGCACACATTCCTCTCAACGCGCATTTGCCCGGCGGTCTCACCAGTTGATGTTCAAAAAATGGTCGCAGGCGAGGCGTGATTGAAGGTATGGACGAGTGTGATTCCGAGAGAATTGTACACCGCAATATATCTCACGTTTGACATCAATCGAGGGCATGAAAAAATGCCTAAAGAGCTATGTTTCGAAGTTACGCAAGGAGACTCAAGTGGTCAATCTTTATATTCATGAACGCCGCGAGGGAGATGTAGCTGTTCTTGACCTAAAGGGCCGCATCAGAATTAGCGGCGGCACTCTCGCCCTGCACAAATCGATTCGATGCCTGGCCGAGGAAGGAAAGACGAAAATCCTTTTGAACCTCGCGGGCGTTACGCACATAGATTCGACCGGGCTCGGTGAGCTTATCTCAAGCTGCGTAACTATGAGCAACAAAGGTGGACAAATTAAGCTGGTCCATCTTACGGAACGACTTCAGGACATAATGACTATTACCAAGCTTCTAACTGTGTTCGATGTCTATGATAACGAAGCGGACGCGCTCGCCAGCTTTACAGGCCACGTTTTAAGCATTGTCGAGCCGCAGTCCGTGTTTATGTAAGAGACCGCCAGAATTTTTGAGGAGGAGAAATCATGGAAGAGAAGCCAGTTTTCAAAATTGGAGATCGCGTCGATCAAATGTGCATCACTTGCAACGAGGTGCGTGGTCACATCGTTGTTTCTTTGAGCGAGAGGGGAAGAATAACACTCGTCAGCTGTCCAATGTGTAAGTCACGCGTCGTGTATCGCGCCGGGACAGCCCGTCGCGCGTCCAATCAAGTCGGCGCGCCATATGATCGCACGCGAGCATATCGCAAAGGACAGACGTTGATGCACCCCACGTTTGGTGAAGGTGAGGTAACTGCGATCATAGAACCGCAGAAAATGGATGTGTTATTCGCGGATCGCATCCGGCGAATGATGCATGCTCATTCCTAGTGGATGGACTTGCACCGGAGAGTTGGTTGCGGAGGATTGCAACATTGTTAAGAAACAAGCCAAAACCAGAAGGGATGTGAAATGATCATTTGCGACTTCTGCCTGCTTCGCTCCCAGGAAGGCGCCTGCCGCCTTGGCCTGAACGTCCCGAAAACAATGAAGTGCCGCGAGTTTTCCCCCGGTATAGAGAGATTCTGCGCGAAGCCCACGGACTTCGTAAGTCCGAATCAAATCATCGATATGGCAAGATTTTTTGGCCTTGAAAAAACGGAACTTAAAAAGGTCAAGGTAATCGCAGAAAGAAGAGTCGCCGATGAGTCTTGTAAAGTGTCCTGAGTGCTTGCGTTTATGCTTTTCTGATTCTCACACATGCCAGAGTTGCTCGCCCTGAGTTTAATCGAGGCGAACTGAGAGCGAAGCTGGCGGCAGAAAACAAAGCGTTCGACAGAAAATCTTACGGCGTTTTTCCTCATTCTGTTGCCGGTTGCACTGATTGGTGTAGGTTATGCAGTGTTCCAATCGCTCTCGAGAGGCAGGGTTCGATTATCACCTGGGTAACCTGGAGATGCTAAGTGCCAACTTGCGCGTCCTCATGCACGCGCGTATAAGTAGAATCCCCGCGAAATGAATAAAGACAAGCTCGCTGAGCTGGCAGACTTAATACTTCGGAATCGCGAAGCGGTCCTTGCTGACTGGCGTCGGCAGGTGTGCGTTTTACCTGCCGCACAACACCTTGATGCTCCCACACTCAATGATGAGATACCGCAACTGTTAGAGAAGTTGGCTGACGAGCTTAAGCGACATTCGGAGATCATCGACGCCGAAACAAACGCGCTTTCGACCGAGCATGGACTGCTGCGCTGGCAAGCTGACTTTGATGTTACCGAGGTAGTAACGGAATACAACATTCTACGTAGGTGTTTACACGATCTAGGCGAACGCAATGGGCTAATGCTAACTGGCCAAGCCGGCCGAATAGTAAATACCCTGGTAGATGATGCCATCGGAAAAGCAATAAAGGCGTTCGAAACGATGATGACGATCGAACTGCGACATCAACACGAAGAACACATCTCCTTTATGTTGCATGATCTCCGCACACCACTAGATGCAATTCACCTGGCGACTACATTAATCGAGCGTGAGCTTTCACCCAGCCTTTCCAACCCTGCTATCGCATCAGCCGTTTCGGTCCTGCGAGGCAACGCTGATCGAATGAGTAATCGGGTTAGATATATTTTGCATAGAACGTCAGGAATCGGCCCGGCCATAAAGGGCGAATTCACTATCCTCAACTTGCGCGAGCACGTAGCGCGAGCGATTCATGACTTGAGTCCTCTGGCAAGGACAGGCGAGATAGAATTAACTAATGAAGTGCCCCCCGATGTCGAAATCTACAGCGATGCTCAATTGTTAACACAGCTACTCCAGAATCTTTTGTCAAACGCATTAAAGTTTACTAGGAAAGGCCGAGTTATCCTCGGGGCGCGAATACAATCGCTCGGTAACGTCGCGTGTTGGGTTCAAGATACGGGTGCCGGCATTGCTCCCGATCGAATCAAGAGCATATTTGATAGATTTGAGACCGATGCAAATCCAGAGCAGCGTGGTATCGGTCTAGGGTTATCTATAGTGAAAGAGATTGTCGATCTCCATGGTGGCGAGATAAGTGTCGAGAGTACGATCGGTGAAGGTTCAACTTTCACGTTTATCCTACCGACAGGAAAAGTGAGTGAATCGAGTTGAGAGATCGTTTCAGTTCAGACTGTTGGTGCCATTTTCTTCCTGCAAACTAGTTTCCTGAACGAGCTCGCTTATAGCCAATTCGAGGAGTTCAAAGTTCACCGGCTTGGTAAAAAACCTGTTGACGCCTGCCGCCAGCGCCGAATGCCGAGAAGTTTCTTCGTCAATTGCGGTGAGCATGATGATGGGCACAATTTTCAACCAGTGATCTGATCGACGTAGTTCCCTCACGAGCTGTATACCATCAATCCCCGGAAGGTTTAGATCCGTAATAATAAGTGTCGGCTGATACGTTGTTGCTAGCTTGATCGCTTCACTCCCGTCACCACTCTCCAGTACGTGCCAATGCAAACCTTGGAGCAAAAAACGTAACATCTCTCTGGAGTCCGTATAGTCTTCTACTAGAAGGGCGACTCGTTTGGCAAATTTGGGTATGACGCGCGACATATTAAAAGCGAACACACAGCGACCACATGGGTCCAGCGTCGCAAGGCTTGTACCAACATGGCAGAGGGTGGGTTATGCCATCCGAGTGTTTGACGAAACCAGCGTGGATTGAGAGGGGAGACACGAAGTGTGTTCCGCTGAATGTGATTGAAGGTTGTAAAGTGCTTCCTTGTTTGTCAGGTTAAGAACGTTGAAGCGCACGGTCACTTTGGTCCGTTTCGTCCGGAAAGGATTGTCAGTGCCCACACTAAAGTCAAACAGGTGACGAGGCGCAATTCGAGGCGGATTGGTATCGTCATTTTAAGTAAGAAAGCGTGCGACCGAGCACGAATACCGTTTGG
>DATNFX010000051.1:0-4909 GCA_035606195.1 Pyrinomonadaceae bacterium | reverse complement strand
ACCATCACAAAAACGCCGCGCTCATCTTTCTTGATGACCGGCAACGTTCCACCTGCCGCCTGCAGTAACGCCTGCAACTCTGCCTCGACAAACCGTGTTTGTTTGTAAGGATCGCGAACGTGCCCGAGCGGCGGACCCATGTAAAGCGTGCCACACGTCTGGCACTTGAAAAGCACATCGTCACCACGCAGATGAATCTCAGCCGGTTCACCTGCGGTTCGCAACTGCTTCAGGTGACCCCAACAGGGTTTTCCCTTTTCATTTTTCTCATTACAAACGGTCTGCGCATTTGTAATTCGCTTTGGGACGGCGACGGTTTCAGTTGCTGACATGTTGCGCGCATTGTACACGATCCATGTTATTAGTGTTGATCTGTGGCCGTTTTTCAGAATCTCATCAGCAAAATCTGGCGTTCACTGCCCGGACGAATGCGGCGCTGGAGCATGCGTCTCACGCACACGCGCTTCACGGTCACCGCCGGAGTCATAATCTTCAACGATCAGAAACAGGTCTTGCTTCTCAAACACCGCTTTCGTGCGGGCAGTGGGTGGGGACTGCCGGGCGGTTTTCTCGAGCGGGGTGAACAACCGATCGATGCAATGCGGCGCGAGTTGCGCGAAGAGATCGGTTTGGAAGTCGACGACGTGGAAGTATTCGCGGCGCGTTCGTTCAAAAAACCGAAGCAGGTTGAGGTACTGTTTCGCGCTCGGGCCAACGCGAACGTCAAACCATTGACGATGGAAGTCGAGCGTGCGGAGTGGTTCGCCATCGACTCGTTACCGGAAGGTTTACCGCGCGATCAGCGACGCTACGTCGAACGTGCTGCGAAAACGGAGTGATTTGATGTATGCTGCGCACCAAAAATTTCAGGAGAAACGCATGGTCGAGCTGATTCCATCCCAAGATGCAGTAATGCAGATTCTGACGCGCACCGGAGCGTTTCGTGAAGGTCACTTTGTTTATCCCAACGGAAAGCACTCGCCGCATTACTTTCAAATGCCGCTGGCGTTCCGTTATTACGATACGGCGCGGGTGCTCGCGGTGGCGCTAAGCCGGAAGTTTCGACTTGAAAAGGATATCTCCAGCCAACTGCCGAAGGTTTCGGTCATCAGTCCCAGTTCGGGCGGAATTCCGGTCGCCTTCGGCGTGCGCGATGCGCTCAATGCGGAACAGATCTACTGGGCCGAGCAGGAGCAGGGCAAACGCACGTTTCGCCAGTATGTGAACCAGGGCGAGGTTAATCCGTGCATCATCGTCGACGACATCATCCGCAGCGGACACGCGATTTCGGAAACAGTGGACCTTGTGAAATCACTCGGCGCGAGAATCATCGGTTGCGGTGCGATTGTGCGTTTCGATTTGGCGCCGGATGAAGTTGAAGGTGGACCGGTGAAGTCGTTAATCGAGTTTGATGTGAAGATGTACGACGACGGGGATTGTCCTGAATGTAAGAAGGGCGTGGCCCCTGAGCACGTCCGCTTCTAATCCACCGATTAGATCTCGTGTCGATTTGCGAGTGCTTTGTCCATGGTAACCTCGTCTACATATTCGAGGTCACTTCCCACCGGCATTCCCATCGCGATTCTCGTGACTCGTAAGCCGAGCGGCTTCAATAAGCGACTGATGTAGTTCGCAGTCGCTTCGCCTTCCGTGGTTGGATTCGTGGCGAGTATCACTTCCTCCACAGCCACGCCATCGTTGTTTTCCGGTTTGAAACGCGGCAGAAGATTCGCCAGTTGGAGTTCGCTTGGTCCAATGTGGCGAATCGGCGAAAGACTGCCGTGCAGCACGTGGTAAACGCCCTTGAAGCTGCGCGTCTTCTCAACGGCGACGAGACTGTGAGGCTCTTCCACCACGCAGATCACAGAATGATCTCGCGTCGGTGAAGCACAGAACCGACACGGATCGACTTCAGTAAGGTTGTTGCAGATCGAGCAGAGAACGATCCTTTGCTTAACTTCGCGTAGCGCATTGATCAACCGCTCGAGGTCGGCTTCCGGCGCGCGCATGATGTGAAACGCGAGCCGCTGAGCCGACTTGTGGCCAATGCTCGGCAGTCGTTTCAGTTCGTCGATTAGTTTGGTGACTGGTTCGGCGTACTCTAACATTGCCAATTTCCGATTGCCGATTGCCGACTGGTTCCTCTCCTAAACAAATTGGCAATTGGCAATCGACAATTGGCAATCGCTTGTTTCAGAAAGTGATTCACCCAAACAGTCCTCCCAAACCCGGCGGCAACATACCACCCAGCTTGCCCTTCATTGCTTCATCAACTTTTCGGTTGGCTTCGTTAGCTGCAGCCAGAATCATGTCCTGAAGCATCTCGACGTCGCCGTCTTTAACCGTTTCGGGATCGATCTTGAGCGCCACGATTTCGTGATTGCCTTTCATCTCCACCGTCACTACGCCGCCGCCTGCTGAAGCTTCAACGCGCAGTTCTTCCATCTCTTTCGCCATCTTTTCCTGCATGACCTGCGCCTGCTTCATCATCTGTTGAATGTTGAATCCGCCCGGAAATTTCATCATTGCACCTCGCTGAGAAAGTTTGAGTCATCCTAGCATCTCTTACGCAGATCCTAGAAATCGGTGTAATCTGCGTAATCTGTGGACACACAACTCGACCGCATCCTGGAAGCTCGCATAAACCTCTACTACGATCTGCGACCCGGCGCCGTTAGTCCTGCGCCTCTGCTGATCGCTCTGCACGGTTACGGCGCAAACAAACGTCAGATGATGCGTGAAGCGCAACTGATGGCGCCCGAACAATTCGCGATCGCGTCCGTGCAGGGGTTTCACCAGCACATGAAAGAGCCGCGCGAGGCGGGTGGGCCGTTGCGCTACGGCTTTGGCTGGTTAACTAATTTCAAGCCAGAAGAGTCAGTCGCGATCCATCACCGCGCCATGCTCGATCTGATTGAAATGCTGACCGCAGAAGGCATCGCCGATCCGTCACGCGTTTTCCTGCTCGGCTTTTCACAGTCATGTGCGCTCAACTATCGCTTTGCTTTTACACATCCGGATCATCTGCGGGGCGTGGTCGGCATCTGTGGCGGCATTCCCGGCGACTGGGAGACGAGCACGACATATCGCCAGACGCAGCTCGACGTGTTTCACCTTGCTGGAACGCGCGACGAGTTTTATTCACCGGATCGCGTGAAGGATTACGAGCGTCAACTCAAGACACGTGCGCGGTCCGTTCAGTTTAAGAGCTATGACGCGGCGCACGAATTTGTTCCCGAAATGCGGCCAGATGTGGTCCAATGGCTGACCGAAAGAAGTCAAGATTCTCAGTTGGGTACAGTCAGAACCACCTCGCGGTAGCGGGTGGGTGCGAAGCCTTTGGATCTGATCGCGTCTACGACGTACCCACCCGCTACCGCGTGGTGGTTCTGACTGTACCCAAGTTCGGTTCTGATGAGCACTGAATACAACGATCCCTCGCCAACCATCGCCGAAGCGGAGCATGACGTTGAGGCGCGTAGCGCTGTCTTCAAGAAAGAGCTCGGACTTTTCGATCTCGTTCTCACTCAGGTCGTGTTCGTGGTGGGCACGTTCTGGGTCGGTTGGGCCGCGAAGCTCGGTCACGAGCAAAGCATGTTCTGGATCCTCGCAATCGCCACGTTTTATGTGCCGCTCGCGGTGGCCGTGATCTTTCTCAATCGCCTCATGCCGTATGAAGGCGGTCTTTACCAGTGGTCCAAACTCGCCTTCAACGATTTTGTCGCGTTCATGGTCGGCTGGAATCTCTGGGTCTTCGCGATCACGATTCTCGCCGGCACGGGACTGGTGGTGACGACAAACCTCTCCTATGCCATTGGACCAGCGGCCGCATGGATCAGAGACAGCACGACCATGATCATGGTGATCAGTTTTCTTCTCGTGACGGCAATGGTGTTTGCAGCCACGCGCGGGCTAGCGCTTGGGAAGTGGGTTCACAATGTCGGCGGCATCGTACACATGATCACTTTCGCCGCCTTGATCCTGTTGCCGCTCTTTGCCCTGTCGCGCGCGATGGGAGCAGGATACAAACCCTTTGCACTACAGTTTCCAACCTTCAATGAGTACAACATCAACGTTGCGAGCAAGCTCGCGCTCGGCGCACTGACGGGGTTTGAATACATTGCCATCGCCGCCGGCGAAACGCGTTCGCCCGCGCGCAACATCGGACGGTCGGTGGTGATCTCAGCGCCAATCATCGCGGTGATGTTCATTCTGGGCACAAGCACGGTGGTAGCGTTTATCCCGCGCGATCGCGTCGATGTGATTGGGCCGATTCCACAAGTGCTTTCGATCGGGTTTGGTTCGTTGGGTTGGGTGGGCGCCATCGGTTCAGTTGCGATCCTCGGAATCGCAGTCAGAACAATCGCGCTCATGAGTCTTTATTTTGTCGGCAACACGCGTCTGCCGATGGTCGCAGGCTGGGATCGACTGCTGCCGGCCTGGTTTAGTCGTTTACATCCAAAATACAAAACTCCGATCAACTCGATTCTCTTTGTGGGCGCTGTGACGTTGGTGATTGGCCTCGCGAGTTTGACCGGCGTGCACGCGCACGAAGCGTTTCAGTTGATCGACAACGCAGGCGGAGTTTTCTACGCGTTGACGTATCTGGTGTTGTTTGCGATCCCGTTGTTTGGAATGAAGGCGCTTGGCGTCAGGGCGCCGTGGTGGCTCAAGATCGCATGCGCATCGGGATTTATCGTCACCTTGATCTACATTCGTTTCGCGATCGCTCCGATTACTGAAGTTCAGGATTTACGATCGTTTGCCCTCAAGATTGTCGCTACTGTGTTGATAGCGAATGTCGTAGGCCTCGGAATTTATGTCCTCAGAAAACGCAAATAAGGCTCTCGCCGTTATCAACTGTTCGCAGCTTGTGACGCTTGCCGGCGCAGGTCGGCCGCGCGTCGGA
>DATNFX010000050.1:0-9183 GCA_035606195.1 Pyrinomonadaceae bacterium | reverse complement strand
GCTACTTGCGGAACGCCGCCCACCGGAAAGATGTCGGAATAGACGAGGTACGCGCCGGGCTTCGGAACGGAAGTTTCAACGACAAAACTGCCGTCGGCCTGTGGTCGCGGGTGCATGTGAGCGAAATAGTTGAGATCCTGGCTGACGATGAAAAGGTGGAATGGCATCTCGTGCACGATGTGAAAGTCTTTCACAGTCGCGCCGGATTTTGGATGATGAACATTGAAAACCAATCTGAACCTTTGACCGGCTTTGATCGCGGATGGCCTTGTTCTTAGTGACACGTCAAAATCGGCAGCTTCCGGACGTTTGGTCCGGACCAGCTTCATGGCGCACTTCGGGCATTTGCCCGCATCGTCCGTAATGACGTCGGCATGCATCGGACAAGTGTAGACATCCGCGCCTGGTGGGCCAACCAACAACGCATGTCGTTTGTGACTGCTTCTTCCTTGATCCGATAACGACAACTCGCATAGCGGAAAATGCAGACGAAACTTGTTATGCGCGTTGTTGATGTAGGCTACAGCTCTGACGCGGGTTCCTTTCGGCAGACGGACCGGCTCCTGGAAGTAGTAATCTGGGTGCGAGTAGTAACGCCGCTCGTGCGCATCGTCCTGCCTCCATACCAACACTTCCGATGTTCCATCAGGCCGGTACGCCGTCACTTCAATCGATTGCGTATATGGAAACAGGAATGGCCGAATCGCAGTCGCCTCCGAGGGGGCAGATATCCTGACAGATCTCTCGATACGGTAATGCTCAGCTTTCGCCGGAATCTCTTCGTCTGCGTGCAAGCTCAGGATCTTCAATCCCCGTATGCGTGAATCATCAGTGGTCGCCACCTTTTCGGGCGGCAGATCTTTGTCGTCGCCTTTAGGCGTACCGCCGTCGACCCAAGCCACGATCTGCTCGACTTCATGCTGCGTTAGGCCGTAATCGTCATCAAACTGGCCGAAGCCCTTCACCACCTGCTGCGGCGGCATGCGACGTTCGAGCACTTCCTCCTTGATCGCCCTGGCCCATGGACGTGCTGAGGCATAGTTGTGAAGAAGGACTTTGGTGTTGCTGCCCGGCTGATGGCAGGCAAGACAGTGGTCCTGAAAGATGCGAACGACCTCTTTGTTGAAGCGGATGCCCGTCGTAACCGGCTCGTGAGAGCTAGCCACGAAAAAGCACAAAAGGCACAAAACGAGTAGAAGTCCTTTTGTGCTTTTTGTGCCTCTTTGTGGCATCAATTGCCGGATTTCGTTTCCGTCGCTTTTGTCGGAGGCGGTGGACTATCGTAAACGAAGCTCATCCAACCGATCATCATCTCTTCCCACGTTTGATCGCCCCACCGCACGGCTTTGGTCGCATCCGGGTTGTACTTGTTATTCGTCGAATTGTCGAAATGCGCGACGCAGTCGATTCGGGTGCCCTTCGGAACCGCAATCGGATCCTTGAGTACGTAATACGTCTGCCAACTGAAGTCGTAGCGAGGTACCGAGAGCAAGATCTTCGAAGTGCCATCTGGAAACGTGGCTTTGTATTCAAAGTCCTTGCCGCGAAGATGCATGTGGGGCATGAAGCTATAGAGTTGCGCTGATTCGTTGAAGGTAAAGCTCGACTTCACTTCGTAATTCGGATGGCCGGCGGGTATCTCAAAAGCCGTCTGTAAAACTGGTCTGGTTATGACTGTGTGCTCGACGGGAGTCTTCGCATAAATTAGTCCAACGGTCGTGGTGTCTTTCATCGCCGTGCCATTCGGCGTGTAATGGATCTGAAAGAGCAGGTTCGATCCAGCCGGGATCTTTCTCCCGAACCCCGCTCTGAAGACTGCCGGATCCTCGCCAGGCGCGAAGCCCACCAGCAACTTGCCCTGAAGCCGCGAGGTGGCACCAGGCTCCTGCACAAACACGATCACGTGATGCACGACGGTGTGCGCGCTGCTGCGGATTTCGGCCGACGTGATCCAACGATCTTCTTTGAAGTTCGTGGGCACGCTCAGGTACTGGTAATCGACAACGCCTTCTGCCGGCACGGATTGTTCGGGAGCAGAGAACGTCTGATCCGGTTTACCGATTTTCCAACCAGGAGTGTATTCCGGCATCGGTGGCAGATCTTTTGGATCGCCTTCCTTAGCGCCATTATTCACCCACGCGAGAATCGTATTGATCGCCTCCTGACTAATGCGGCGATCGTTTCGCCACTCGCCATACTTCGGATCGGCGTGCCACGGTGGCATGTCGCGGTTGGCAACCTTCTCGCGGATCGACTTGGCCCACGGTCGCGCGTCGTTGTATGTCAGCAGCGACATCGGAGCTATTTCCCCGGGCCGATGACAGCCAGTGCAGTTCTTGTAGAATATCGGCGCGACGTCTTTAGTGAAGGTGACGTTGTTTTCGTTAGACGTCGTGACGGTTGGTCCAGACATTACCAACAACACCACACCGACGCTGAGCAGGATGGTTGCCTTCATCATTTTTGGGGTGCTCCTTGCACGGAGAATCCGATCAGTTGTATAAGCTACCGGACGGTCGGTAAAGTAGCATGGTGACACGACCGAGCGCAATCAATCTGTGGATAAACAACTGATGAAAACTGAAAAGAAACCAGCTCCCAGTAACGAACGTTTGGCAGAGATTTATCGGACTGCAGCCCAGATCATTCTTCGTAAAGGCTACGACGCCACTTCAATCAACGACATTGCTAACGCGGTCGGGATGACAAAGGCGGGCCTGTATCACTACATCAACGGTAAGAAAGAACTCCTTTTCGACATCATGAATTTCGGCCTTGACGAGCTCGACGAAGAGGTTGCTACTCCCGCTTCCGCCATTCCCGATTCAGTCGAGCGTCTTCATTTCATTATCCGTAGTCATGCGCAACTCGTTACCCGCGGACAGGGAGCCATCACAATACTTGTCGACGAAATAACCGCGCTCACGCCGGCTCAAAACCGAATCATCACGCGTCGTAAACGTGAATACTTCAACCGGCTGCGCGAGCTTATGAACTCGCTGAAATCCGAAGGCAAGCTTCAGGATGTCGACACCACGGCGGCGACGTTCAGTTTGTTGGGAATGATCAGTTGGCTATCGCGCTGGTTCCGGCAAAACGGATCGTTGACTGAGGAACAGGTTGCGGAACAGATCTCGAAGATCGCGCTTAATGGTTTATTGCGACCGGAGGCAAGCCCCAGGAAACCCGCGCTTCGAGTGGTGAAGAACAAATAGGGCCGCGGATATAACGGATAAAGAACGCGGATTTTGAATGAACATTCTCGTTTGTCTCAAACAGATTCTCGATCCGGAGATTCCGGCGCGTGAGTTTCGTGTCGATCCGGCGAAGCGTGAGGCTGAGCGTGGTAATGCAAACCTCGTCACGAATATCTTTTGTGAAAATGCGCTCGAGACGGCGTTGCAGTTTCGCGAGGCTTTGAGCGACACGAAGATTACGGTCCTCTCGTTTGGCGCGCCCACTGCCGAAGACTCGCTGAGAAAAGCGCTGGCAATGAAGGCGGACGCGGCTGCGTTGGTTATAAACAACAAGACTTCCAATCCTGATCCGTTAACTGTGGCACAGGTGCTCGCGGCCGCGATTCGTAAGCTCGGATCGTTTGATCTCATCATGGTTGGACGCGAAGCCGGCGATTGGGGCGCTGGACAAACAGCAGGATTGCTCGCGGAAGAGCTGAAAATGCCGTGTGTCTCGTTCGTCGATCGAATCGAGCCTATGAACGGCGGACTCCGGCTGAACCGCCAGACCGATTCGGGCAGCGAAGTAGTAGAAGCTCAAACACCGCTCGTAGTAAGCATCACAAACGATGAACACAACGTCCCGCGCATACCGAAAGTGCGCGACGTGATGATGTCTTACCGTCAGCCGCTGACTCAGTGGACACTTGCAGACCTCGGATATCAACTCGAGGATGACAAGTATTACCAGGTCGTCGACTTGAGTATTCCGCAAAAGGAATCGCGATGTGAGTTTGTTACGGGCGATACACTGGACGAGCGTGTGGAAAGTTTGGCGAAACGAATCACAGAAGTTACCAGCCTGTTATGAATCCACAGATTACACAGATTACCCAGATTTCATTATTGAATCTGTGTAATCTGTGGATAAAAAGCCTATGAACGACGTCGTAATCTGCTTACTAAGTCCAGCCGGGTTTGACCGCGCAGCGCAAGGGCTTGCCGGTGCCGGACGGCGACTTGCCGAACAGTTAGGCTCGCAACTGACAGCAATCGTCCTGAGTCAGCAATCGCCGGCGATCGCGCAGGAAGTCGCCACAGTCGTCGACAAAGTTATCGTTGTTGTCGACGGGGGTGAGTATCAACCGGAACCGGCACTGAGCGCGTTAACGGAAACATGTCGTCAACTATCGCCGGCTACGGTTCTGCTTGGAAATGATACTTACAGCCAGGAGGTTACGCCGCGACTCGCTTATCGACTCGGTGGCGCGGCAGTCGGAGACGTTGTCGAAATAACGGTCCATGAACAGGCCTTGCACGTCGCGCGGCAGGTTTATGGTGGAAAGGCTCAGGCAACAATCGAGCTCAAGCGTACGCCGGCCGTACTATGGACGCGCTCCCGTTCCTTTGCTCCAGCCAATCGACTAAGTGAGCCGGGCAACATCACCGAGTTGAGTTTAGAAATTCCCATCGACACACGAACAAAGATCGTCGAGCGCAAACGTGAGTCACAGAATGAACAACGTTTGGAAGAAGCGCGCGTCATAGTTTCCGGCGGGCGCGGTATCGGTGGTCCGGAACCCTTCAACGAGGAATTGAAACCGCTTGCAGAACTAATGGGCGCTCAGCTCGCCGCTTCGCGAGCCGCATGCGATGCCGGCTGGGTGCCGCCGACTTTACAAGTCGGACAGACCGGGAAGAAAGTTACTCCCGATCTGTATCTGGCCATCGCAATCACCGGCGCCAGTCAACACATGGCCGGTATCTCGGAAGCCAAAAACATCGCCGCAATCAATACCGATCCCGACGCGCCTATTTTCAAGCATTGCCGGTTTGGAATCGTCGAAGACTACCGGAAGGTTGTTCCGCTCCTGCGCCAAAAACTCATAGCCATACAAAACTCTCAAACATGAACCCAGCGGGTGCGACGCGCCAGATTTACTGGAACATATCTCATATCTGGGTGATGTATGTTCTGCTGTTGCCCTCACTCGCAATCTTCGTCTACGGGTTTTACCGGCAAATCAAAAAATGGCGACGAGGCGCTGCAGATGCTCGTTTTGATCGGCCACTGACGCGTCTCAGACTCGTCTTGAACCACGCACTCGCACAACGAAGAACTGCTCGCGACGTCTACGCCGGCACGTTTCACCGCTTCATCAGTTATGGCTTTGTAGTTTTAACTATAGCCACGACGGTGGTCGCGCTCGATGCAGATTTCGGCACTGCGATCATGCGCGGCCATTTCTATCTGTATTTTCAATCCTTCATCGTCGACTTGTTTGGAGCTCTGGTGCTCGCAGGAGTTGGTCTGGCTGCGATAAGGCGTTACCTCGCGCGACCAAAGAAGCTTGTTTACACCGACGAAGCTACGTGGCTTCTCGTCCTCATTGCCTTGATCTGTTTGCAAGGATTTCTGTTGGAGGGCTGGCGCATAGCTGCGACCAACGATCCATGGGCCAGCTATTCGCCGGTGGGAAATCTGGTGGCTCGCATTTCCCTTCCCGTGCTGAGCGAGTCGACTATGCAAACGGCCCATCGGTTCACGTGGTGGTTTCACCTGTTGCTGAGTTTTGGTGTCCTGGCGTGGTTTCCCTATACGAAGATGATGCACGTGTTTACCGCGCCGCTGAATATCTACACAGCGCAACTCCGGCCGCTCGGAGCGTCGCTAAAGCACATCGATTTCGAGAAGACAGAAAGCTTCGGCGTGAACTCACTCGCCGCATTCACGTGGAAAGACTTGCTCGATCTTGACGCGTGCACCGAATGTGGACGTTGCACGGCAGTTTGTCCGGCGCACACTGTGGGAAAAGAACTCTCGCCACGAGATATCGTCCTGGACTTGCGCGATGCAATGCACGCCAACGGTCTCACCTCAGCGATCATCGGCTCTACTCCAGCAACTTCACCGGAAGCGCTCTGGCAATGCACAACGTGTGTCGCGTGCATGCAGGCTTGTCCGGTTTTTATCGAGCAAATGCCGAAGATTGTCGATATGCGCAGGTTTCTGGTGATGGAAGAAACCGAGTTTCCGGAGTCGATGCAGCAGGCGATCATGTCGCTCGAGAAGCGTGGACATCCATTCAGTGGTACAAACGCGACTCGTCTCGACTGGGCTGATGGTCTCGACGTCAAGCACATCAGCGAGGTGCAGGATGCCGAGGTACTTTTGTGGGTAGGTTGTGGCGGAGCTCTCGTCGAACGAAATCAAAAGGTGACGCGATCGACCGCGCAGCTTCTCGATCGCGCGGGAGTCAAGTTTGCAATTCTCGGGCGAGACGAAAAGTGTTCCGGCGATCCGGCGCGACGGATCGGGAACGAGTTTCTCTATGAGATGCTTGCGAAGGAGAACGTCGAGAATCTGAAGAAACACAATGTCAGGAAGGTCGTCACTTCATGTCCTCACTGCTTCAACGCGTTTCGAAACGAGTATCCACACTTTGGCGGCAACTTCGAGGTTTATCATCACAGTGAATATCTATCGCGCCTGGTGAGCGAGGGAAAGCTCAAGCCAATCGCAACGACGAAAGACAGCGTGACCTTTCACGATCCCTGTTATCTGGGCCGGCAGAATGATGTCTACGACGCTCCCCGACAACTCGTGCAGATCTCGAGTAAAGCAACGGTTGAAATGGCGAGAAGTAAAGAGAAAAGCTTTTGCTGCGGCGGTGGCGGTGGAATGAGCTTTATCGACGAGCCACCCGACAAGCGTGTTAACCAGGAACGGGCGCGTGAGGCGTTGGCTACGGGTGCAGACGTCCTGGCGGTCGGCTGCCCCTTTTGCATGACCATGATGGAAGACGGCATCAACGCGCAGCGAGGAGATCGCGAGATGCGGGTGATGGACGTCGCGGAGTTATTGTGGAAGGCTTCATCCACAGATAAAGATCCTTGACCGTTTTGGATCGCAATGCTACTTTACCGACCGTTCGGTAACCAGCCATGACTCTCAAAAAACTATTCCTTGTTTCGATTGTTGCCGTTCTCTTCTACGGCATTCCGCCGGTACCTGTAGATCCTCGCGAAGAGATGGTGCCGATGCGCGATGGCGTGAAGCTCTCCACCATCATTTACCTCCCGGAAGGCTCCGGACCATGGCCTGTCGTCCTCGTCCGCACTCCCTACGGTAAGCAATCCCAAACGCGCTCCAACGCCGAATGGACCAGGAACGGTTTCGCGTTTGTCGCTCAGGATGTTCGCGGCACGTTCAAAAGCGAGGGGAAGTATCGTCCATTCGTCGACGATCAGGTAGACGGTTACGACACAGTCGAATGGCTCGCGAAGCAGCCGTGGTCGAACGGCAAAGTCGGGATGTTTGGCGCCTCCGCGATGGGAATTGCCGCGAACGAAGCCGCAATGGCGAATCCCCCACACCTCGTCGCCGCGTTCGTGATGGTTGCGCGCTCGAGTGTGTACGACCAATCGAGCTTCATGGGTGGCGTCTTTCGCAAAGAGTTGAACGAGGACTGGCTCAAACGACAGAAAGCCGAATCGGTTCTCCAGGAGATCTTCAAACACGCCGTGCGAAGTGAATTCTACGACCGCGCCGACATGTCGAAGCA
Source organism: Pyrinomonadaceae bacterium (assembly GCA_035606195.1). Taxonomy (GTDB): domain Bacteria; phylum Acidobacteriota; class Blastocatellia; order Pyrinomonadales; family Pyrinomonadaceae; genus PSRF01. Next base: position 1,442 of record DATNFX010000050.1, on the reverse strand, counting down.
CTGGCAGCAAGTCCACATACCCATCTACAACTACGGCGGTTGGTACGACATCTTCAGCCAGGGAAACATCGACAACTTTGTCGGACTACAAGCGAAAGCGGGCGCGCCCGGAACCGGAAAGCAGAAGTTGATCATGGGACCGTGGGGCCACGGTCAGCTTGAAGAAGTGAAGTATCCGGTAAACTCGGGCGTCGGTGCGTTTGGCGGAACGATGTCGCTCGACTTAGCAAAGCGCTGGTTCGAGTACTGGCTCAAAGGCGTCAACAACGGAATCATGAACGAGCCACCCGTGCGTTATTACGTGATGGGCGACGTCATGGACCCGCAGGCTCCGGGAAACGAATGGCGCACTTCCCCGACCTGGCCCGTCGCCGCCAAAACCACTTCTTACTATCTGAATTCCGGCGGCACACTCAGCGAGCAAGCACCAAAAGAACGACTGAGTTTCGACCGCTACAAGTACGATCCCAACAACCCGGTACCAACAATCGGCGGCGCGAATCTGTTTTTGAAAAAGGGTCCGATGGATCAGCGAGCGGTTGGCGAACGTAGCGACGTGTTGAAGTTTGCTACGCCCGTCTTGCAATCACCTGTTGAAGTAACGGGACGAATCGCAGTTGAACTGTGGGCCGAAAGCGATGCGCGTGACACTGATTTTACGGCCAAGCTGGTTGACGTTTATCCCGACGGTACTGAGAGGCTCGTGCTCGATTCGGTTTTACGGGCGCGGTTCCGCGAAGGCTTCGATCGCGAAGTGTTCATGAAGAAGGGACAGGTCTACAAGTTCAAGATCGATCTCTGGTCCACCAGCATCATCTTCAACAAGGGACATCGCATCGCAATTCACATCAGTAGTTCGAACAGCCCGCGCTTCGATCCGAACCCAAATACAGGAAGTCCGTTACGCGCAGACACGCTCACGCAGGTTGCGACTAATTCCATTCATCACGATCGCGGGCACCCTTCGCGAGCCCTATTGCCCGTTGTTCAGTATCCACAGATTACACAGATTAAATAAAACAGGAGCAACGCTTCATGTGGATTCGTAAAGCGCTTCGCGATTTTAGAAAGGGAGTCGACTCTCCCATGCCGACGCAGGCGGTGTCGAACGAAGAGTTCATCCCGCGGCCGCAGTCGGAGCCACAGCAGCGCGTCGAACATCTGATTGGAGAAATGTCTGAGGCGCGCGCGAAGAAGTTGGGCATCGATCGTCGCAGGTTCATGGCCAGCACGATGGGACTTGCCACCTGTTTCCTCGCGCAGAACAAAGTCTTTTCGCGTCCGGTCTGGGACGTCGACGAGATGGAGACGTGGGAAGCGGCAGCGACAGAGGAAAAATTTCCGAAGAGCGAATACTTCATCATCGACTTGCAATCACACTTCACTAACGGTCTTCCGATTGGCGGTTTTCGCAATGCCGAATTTGTGAAGAACATGGGCTT
>DATNFX010000049.1:0-3467 GCA_035606195.1 Pyrinomonadaceae bacterium | reverse complement strand
TGAAAATGCGACGCAACGTTACCTGTATCGTGTGCGCATCGACGGCGCTGGCAAGGAAGAAAGACTGACGCCTGCGAATGTGCCGGGCGTGCATAGTTACAACATCTCGCCGCGTGGCGACTTTGCGATTCATTCCTATTCAAGCTTCGACAAGGTTCCTATCACTGAGATAGTACGACTGCCACAGCACGCAGTGGCGCGCACGCTCATTGACAACAAACAGACTCAAGATCGCCTCGCACAGTTGAAACAAACTCCTTCAGAGTTTTTCAAAGTCGATATTGGTGACGGGGTTCAGCTCGACGGATGGATGATAAAGCCGCACGACTTCGATCCGCAGAAGCGTTATCCAGTGCTGTTCTATGTTTATGGTGAGCCCTGGGGACAGACTGTGATGGACAGTTGGCGTAGTGGGAATCGGCTGTGGCACCAGATGCTCGCGCAGGAGGGTTACATCGTCATGAGTGTCGACAACCGTGGTACGCCCGCGCCACGTGGTCGTGCGTGGCGCAAGATCATCTATCGCAAGATGGGAATCGTGAATTCGGGTGATCAGGCAGCGGCTGCTCGTGCGGTTGCGAAGTGGCCTTTCGTCGATCCAGCACGCATCGGCATCTGGGGTTGGAGCGGCGGCGGCTCATCGACGCTGAACGCGATGTTTCGTTTTCCGGACGTGTATGCCACCGGCGTCTCGGTCGCGCCTGTGCCCGACCTGCGTTACTACGACACGATTTACCAGGAACGTTACTGCGGTCTTCCGCAGGACCATCCCGAAGAGTACAAGCAGAGCTCACCGATCACCTTTGCAGGACAGTTGAAAGGCAATCTCTTCGTCATTCATGGAACGGGCGACGACAACGTTCACTACCAGGGCACAGAGGCGCTAATCAACGCACTGGTCGCAGCGAACAAGCAGTTTTCGATGTTTTCGTATCCCAACAGGTCACACGGCATCTACGAGGGACCCGGCACGCAACTCCACTTGTATGGAATGATGACGCGTTATCTCCACGACAAGCTGCCGGCTGGTCCCGCACCCGCGACGACTAGCTCTGTTCGCTAACGAACACTCATCCACAGATTACGCAGATAATCTGTGTAATCTGTGGATAAAGTGATTGAATCCTCTACTCAACTCTGTTAGCCTAGTCGTGCGGTTGACGGCCAACCCGCTTGCCCACTCACCTCTCCGATTTCACGCGAAATACCCAAGGTTTATGGAAACCAAAGTCGATGCAGCCCTGCGGCATTTGGTCGCGACCAATCTTGTCGCCGTCCTATTCACCGATCTGGCCGGAAACATTCTGGAAGCCGATGACAGTTTCCTGAATGTACTCGGTTACACTTCCAAAAATTTACCGCGCAACATTCATGACCTGACGCCGCCCGAACACCACCGGCTCGACGAGGAAGCGTTCGAGAAGCTGATGGCCTTTGGTGCCTGTGCGCCTTTCGAGAAAGAGTTTCTGAAACTGGACGGCACTCCGATTCCGGTTTTGTTCGGCGCTGCGCTTCATGAAGAAGAGATTGCGTGTTTTGTCGTCGACCTTTCTCAAAACCGGCAAGCTAAGGAAAAACTAAATCACCTCGCATATCACGACGCGTTAACCGACCTTCCGAATCAGGTTCTGTTCAAAGATCGACTCAAGCAAGCGATTGCACTCTCGCGTCGCAGCGATCAGATGCAGGCAGTGTTGCTGTTGAATCTGGATCGCTTCAAGACCATCAACGACTCGCTTGGCTATACCGCCGGCGATCGGCTTTTACAGTCAGTGGCCCAGCGTCTCAGCAGTTGTGTTCGTGAAAGCGATACGGTCGCGCGTTTCGGTGGTGATGAATTCGCCGTTTTGCTGACGCAGATTCCGCGCGCTCAGGATGCAGCGAATGTAGCGAGCGCTATCAAGGCTGCACTCGACCAGGCGTTTCTCTTCGAAGACCAGGAGATCTTTATGTCGAGCAGTATCGGCATCAGTCTTTATCCTCATGATGGCCGCGATACGGCAGGGTTGTTGAAGAATGCGGGCGCTGCGCTCGATCGTGCCAAGAGTCTGGGTGGCAACGTCTACCAGTTTTACACCGCGGGCGGAACGACGCGCGCTCTCAAACAACTCGTGCTGGAAAGCAATCTGCGACCGGGACTCGAACGAGCCGAGTTTTTTGTGCAGTACCAACCCCAGGTTGATATTCGCGGTTTTCACCTCGTCGGCATGGAAGCACTCGTGCGCTGGCAGCATCCGAGCCTCGGACTTTTGTATCCGAACGAATTTGTGCCATTGGCTGAAGAGAGTGGTTTGATCCTCGCGCTTGGCGATTGGGTTCTGCGCACTGCGTGTGCACAAAACAAAATGTGGCAGGACGCGGGCTTGACGCCGTTGTGTCTGTCAGTGAACTTCTCAGCGCGTCAGTTTCAACAGCCGACGTTCATCGCGGATGTGGCAAACATTCTGAAGGAGACGAACCTGGATCCACGCTGGCTCGAGCTGGAGCTGACGGAGAGCTCGATCATGAAGGATCCGGAGACGGCGATTGAAAAATTGCACGAGCTGAAGTTGATGGGAATCAAAGTCGCCGTCGACGACTTCGGCACTGGTTATTCGTCACTGAATTATCTGAAGCGATTTCCGATCGACACGTTGAAGATCGACAAGACGTTCGTTTCGGATGTTTGCAGAGATCCACACGACACGGCGATCGTGCGCGCGATCATTAACCTGGGCCACGCGCTCGATCTCACGGTGATTGCAGAGGGTGTGGAAACGAAGGAACAGCTTCAGTACCTGAGCGCGCTCGAGTGTGACGTCGTGCAGGGCTTTCTGTTCAGCAAGGCGTTGCCCGCGACAGCGTTTGAAGAGTTGTTGATCGAGCAACGACGTGTGACATCAGGGAATGTGTCGGCGACCGTTGCGCTTCCAGCCATAGAAACCTTCGTACCGGCTACCTAATCTCACTCGCCGCGTCGTTATCCAGCATCCATAGCAACTCGCCGTTTGTTGGCTTAACCGCCTGCGCCGGATATTTTTCCGGACCTTCAAGCACTTCCTTCACGATCGTCGCCTTTTCCGAACCACTGACCAGGAACACGACTGAGGCGCCATTGTTTAGCAGCGGCAGAGTCATGGTGATGCGATACGTCTGAAATTTCTCGACCCATGGCGCTGCTACGAGTCCCTTTGTTTCGTGCAGCACTTCAGAGCCGGGAAAGATCGACGCAGTGTGTCCATCGGTACCGAGACCGAGCAGGATCAAATCCAATTCGGGCAGCGTTTGTTGTGTTATCTCGATCAGGGTTTGTTCATATGCGCTTGCGGCTTCGGCAGCGTTCGGGTTCTCACTCAGCACACGATGAACGTTGTTCTTTGTGACAGGCACGCGCGAAAGCATCGCTTCGTTTGCCATGCGGTAATTACTATCAGCGTGATCCGGCGGGACGTGCCGCTCGTCGGACCAGAAGAAGTGAATCTCGGGCC
>DATNFX010000048.1:0-14625 GCA_035606195.1 Pyrinomonadaceae bacterium | reverse complement strand
CTCGTTAGCTTCCTTTCGAAATTACGTTTCGACATCCGGGATCGGGCCAGCAACCTTCTTCTTGAGCCGCCTTGTAATTCTCCAGAGAGGCCGACGAAGTTGTTCTCTCAGCGTCCGCAGACGTTCCATCTATCAGGCTGTAGGATTCTCAGGTGCAATTCATGTATTCAACGTGTGCTTGGAAACCATTGGTACAAGCTCTAGAAACTGAAGGAAGAAAAATGTCGATCTTAAAAAGCATTGTTTCCGTGTTCATCCTGTTAGCGTTTTCAATCGTCATCGCCGTGAGCATACAGGGGCAGCAACAAACTAACCGTAATAACACCCGTGCGGTCGGCAACATGCTGCAACGACTTGAACGAAGCTCGAGCAGGTTCCGCAACAGTCTCAATGTGGCACTGGTCCAGGGGAGCGTCGACCAAATGCGGCCTGAAAATGACGTCAGCACTTTCGAATCCGGTTTTGAGCTCGCTATTAAGCAGTTCAGGGATCAGTTCACTCGCCGGCTTGCGGTTGCGACGGACGTTGAGAACATCCTGCAAAAGGCGTCGCCCATCAATAGCTTCATAACTCAAAACAACCTAAACCCTCGGGTCAAGAATGACTGGACATCGGTTCGAACAGATCTGAACACGCTGGCGAGTGCCTATGGTGTCAGTTGGCGGTGGAACCACCTAACTCCAATGAAGGTTGACGCAAATGGATCGTTCCGACTGTCCGAGAGCGAACTCAATCAGCTAATCCAACGAATCGAGAATGGCGGCGACACGTTTCGTGTGAGTCTTACCGATGCTTTTTCCCAACGACCTTACGATCGGACCAGAAGCGAGGGCAACATGAACGATGCTCTTCGAGGCTTCAAAAAGACGACCGATCAGGTGCGCATTCACTTCGATGCCAGGGAGTTGATTTCGGACGACGTAAAGCAGCTGCTCGATCACGCCGAACCCATCGACAATTTCATGCGCGACAACTCGCTTACAGACCGCGTCAAAAGCGATTGGTCGACCTTGCGCAGGGATCTAAGCGTCCTGGCCAGCGCGTATGACGTAGGGCCGAGTTGGGGAACCAGTCCATCTCTACAAACTGGATCCAAGAACACTAATCGCCTAACAGGAACTTTTAGATTGGATTCGTCTCGCAGTGACAACCCGTGGAACAAAGCGCAGCGCGCGACTCAGAATTTACGTGCTGACGAACGGCAGAAAGTCGTTGACGAAATCCTGGCGCGACTTGAATCTCCTGAGATGCTGATGATTGAGCGTCGCGGTACAACGATGACTATTGCTTCTTCGCTAGCGCCACAAACAACCTTTGAGGCGGACGGCCGCGAGCGTCAGGAACAACTTTCCAACGGTAGATGGACGAAGGTAATAGCCACGCTTCGTGGGGAGCAGTTAGTAGTGAGTTCGAACGGCTACAAAGAGAATGATTTTAATGTCACATTCGATGCAAGTGAAAACGACCGCAGTCTACGAGTGCGGCGGCAGATCTATTCCGATAAGTTAACTCAACCAGTTGTCGTCGATAGTGTTTATGACCGGACCGCAGATGTAGCACAGTGGAACATCAATAAGGATTCGCGACCGGTTTTGGGTAACGCCAGTGCGAGCGGTGAATTCATCGTGCGAGATGGTGAGACTCTAGTCGCCATCTTGAACAATGATCTGAGCACAAAGCTGTCGCAGCAGGGTGACCTGTTCACCATGACCGTGCGCGACCCCGGTCAATTCGAGGGGGCAGTTATCGAAGGCGCCGTGGGCAGTGTTGACCAGGGAGGACGTTTAACTGGCCGGTCAGAGATGTCGCTCAACTTCGAAAAGATTCGGTTAAGAAACGGTCAGACCTATAAATTCTCCGGAGTTCTCGGGAATGTTCGATTGCTCAATGGCGACACAGTCAAGGTTGACAACGAAGGAAGCGCGCAAGGCAGCAACAAGACCACGCAGACGATCCAACGCGCGGGCATTGCCACGGCTGTCGGCGCCGTCATTGGCGCTATTGCCGGCGGTGGGAAAGGCGCAGCAATTGGCGGAATCATTGGCGCTGCAGGCGGAGCCGGTACAGTTTTTATTCAGGGTAAAGACAACCTCGAGCTGCCGGTCGGCACAGAACTAACAATTCGTGCGAGTGGTCCGAGGTAGGTCGGACCGATGGATCGGAAACGTATAGCAATGGATCAGAAAGTTAGCGGCAACGAATTCATGTACTGACAACTGCGTCCGCGTCCGGGTTTAACTGGTCAGGTAAACGTCTCTATCAATTTACCACGAATACTCCATCTTCCCGCCTGCTACCGCCAGCCTTAACCAGTTCAACCTTCTGGAGCGCCTCCCTGGGAAAACTCTCCTCATGGACCGCGTTGCCTTCAAACCACTGACAAATAACATCGCCATCCGAAACCAAACCGTGGACCGTCATTTTTGGTCCGCCGGATCTAAGCTGAACTACATTGCCAATTTCGAAATCTTCCATGGTATTGTTTGTGCGAGCTAATAGGTTTCTAAATGCATTATGAACTTTCGCGGTCCAGTAGCTGCCGCAGAAGCTATTCCTCAGTTTGATCCTTTTCATCCTGAGCGTTTCCCTTATTACCTTCTGGGCTATCACTCATAAAAAGCGGAATCGAGGATTCCTTTAAAGGGCTTTTAGACATCGGCTCTTCATCCTCAACTTCCTGTTTCAATTCCTGGCCCAATTCATTACCGGCTTTCCAGTTCTTCATGTCCTTTCCACCGTTTAGCCCGGCTTCTACTCCTTGTTTGAACTCGACAGAATTCGTGTCTACGTGTTGTTCTATGTCTCCGCTCATGGCTGACTCCTATAGATTGCATGATCCCCGTGTGTAGTACAGAACTCTTAACACAAGTGAGGAGATGCATCCGTGCGCTAACACACAAATATAAATACGACTGTTTTGATTCATATGTGTGTTACTGCACATACAAGTCTACCCGCCATAGCCTTTAATGATGATCCGTCCCGGAAATCTACTGCGATAAGCATATCAGGCAGTTTCGGCTTCAGATGAGATTGCATTTGAGTGCACTCTGATACCGGTAACCGCTGCGACAGAGATTCACAGGAGCGAGAGAAAAGCCGGTTTCATCGAGATCAAGAACCGGTCTTCTTGAAGCTGCTGTTGCCGGGACCATCTTGAACAGGGAGTGATTTATGAAAACAGATCAATCGCAAAACAGAATCGGAAACGCCTTCCTGGTGTTCTCATTGCTGTTTGGAATAGGCATCGCCTTGAGCATGACTGCTCAGGCACAGAATCCAGACGATCGTTACACTCAAGATCGTAACCGCAGCGACAACGGAGATCAGAATCGACGTGGTCGCGACTGGGATCGTTACGGTAATTATGGCGGCTCTTCAGAGCTGCGTCGAACCGCTTTGAACGCCGGCTATGACGAAGGCATCAGGGAAGGCCGCAAAGATCGCGGGAACGGCAGCCGCACAGAACACCGCAACCTGAGCAGCTATCAGAAAGCCACGAAAGACTACAGCCCGCGTCTCGGCGACCGTGAACTCTACCGCCGCTACTTTCGTGAAGGCTTCGAAGACGGATATAACGCCGAAAGTTATGTTCGGGGCAATAGACATCGTGAGGATCGTAATGGAAACCGTGACCGGGATCGCCTTGACCGCAACGAGGATGGTTACGGCAACTTCGGGGGCTCGTTCCAGTTGCGTCAAACCGCTCTGAACGCGGGTTTCGGTGAAGGTGTCAAACAGGGCCGCGAAGATCGCAGGAAACGCAACAACAATGGTTACCAGGGCCAGAGTACCTACCAGAAAGCAACGAAGGACTATAGTTCCGGTCTCGGCGACCGTGAAGTGTTTCAGCGCTACTTCCGTGAGGCATACGAACACGGCTATGCCGACGGTTACGCCGGCTACTAGTCTTCGTCATGGTAAGGCAGGCATAGCGAACACGAACAATGCGAGCAATCAAACTCATCAAGCACGCGGAACGTAAGGTTCCAGATACTCGATCCAGGATCAAAGCTGCTAGCAGGCGAGACAGATCGTCCCAAGGGGTTCGGTCCTGGGTAGTCGAGTTTAAGAAAACCCGTCGAGGCGAATCTCTCATCGCCTTCGACAGTTTGTTCAAGGACACACCTCTTACCGGATTAAAAACCCTATTTCACACAGATGTGAAGAAGAACCGTTGACCCGTGGACCATCTGGGCCATGCGCTGGGCGACAGTATCTTCGTATGTGAGATAGCGCACAGACGGTGCACTTTAAAAGGCGCACTCTGTGAGACATAGAGGTCGTTAGGGAACAGGACGGGGAATCCAAAATCGCGCGAAAGTTTCATAACGACTGAGGGGGATTGCGGCGCTATGAAAATAGTCATTCTAATCACCGTCATTGAAAGTTCAGCTGTCATGTTGGCGATTCTGTATTTCTACTACAGACGTAGCAGTCAGGAAAAACGCGCTTTGGTTTTTCGTCGCCGGCAGAGGAAATGAAGTATGAGTCTTACACGAAGTCCTTGTTGTCATCACCTTTGCTTTAGCGATGCGGCAGTGTGTCCGTGGTGCGGACAAGCCTTTGAGTCGGGTGCGCTTGAGCGACTAGCAATCGCCGGTGAACAAGCGTTCAAGAGGAATGCATACGCGATATTTTTCAGTGTGTTTCTGGGATCGTTGGCGGTGCTGCTCTTTTTTCAACTTCGAAACTGAAAACGAAAGGGCACTATATTGTCGTTGCGAGAGCAACGGTGAAGGCAAGAACTAAAATCAAAAAGTTGACCAGGCAAGCCGCTGGGTTCATTTCACAGCCCGTTAAAGGCAGATATAAAAATGACTGGAATAGTAGAAGTGAGCAGTAACGTTCCTAACGACAACACACTGGCAGAGTGGCCGGGTATCGTGTCCAGATTTCAGTTGGTCATCCTGGCAACCCGCAGAAGTAAGCAACTCTTATTAGGTGCACAGCCGCGGATCGTAGCCGACCGACTGAAACGAAGAAATACGAGCATCGCGCTTGAGGAATTGAAGAGAGGCTTAATACTCTTCAAACCAGTCGCAGTTGAAGAGGCTCATAGCATGGCGTGAGATACGATGAGTGTCGCCCTAGTGAGGAAGTGATAGATTCCACAATTGGAAGAAAAGCTGCAAGCATCAAAGCAGGCGCTGAACACAGCAACCAGTGAAAACATCATCGAGCAGTGCAAACAGCATCTTGCACTTAAGGCCTGCCCAAATACTAGGATGATGACAAATCAGACGTTTTTATCTTCTCAGAGACAGAAGATCTCGCCCACAGACAATGCTTTCATCGAAAGCTTCAACGGCAGACTGCGGCAGGAGTGCTTGAATCAGAATTGGTTTCTCTCCGTCGCTGACGCGAGGGAGACGATTGAAAACTGGCGCCAGGACTACAACGAATATCGGCCGCACCGCTCGCTGAGCCAACAAACGCAAGTGAATTTGTGGCCGATTGGCAACAAACCCGAACCGATCCAAAAGCCGGGATTTTTGAACCTCGAAATGGTCCAGTAATCGGGGAGGTGTCACGGGCGCTGCAACGGTAGTTTTCAATGGCGGTGTTTCAAAGAAGGCTTGGACGCACATAAATCATCCAAGATTAAGGTTCTGTGGACGGTGGCAGTGGACACGCTGGGGACGCGAACATGGGGCCTGACGCAGGATCAAGAACCTCTTTGGTTTCGAAGAGAGAATCAAGCCACCCGATACGTAAAGATGGCCTCGCAACTCTAACGTAAGTGAATGAAATGACTGACAAGCGCCAGGAGGTGGTATTAACCAAACTCTTGAATACTGGAGCGCGAGCCGGCGCCTTCTCAATAGTCACTTGCGTTCCAACTTCGGTAAGAGGGACACTGTTGTTCATGAGAAAAATACAAGTTCACTATTGCTCGGTGTGACCGATTAAAAAGGCGATGGCTGCCCGTGTGGCGGCTCAACTATCGAAAGAGAATGATATCGAGGTAACAACGGCCAAGGGAGGTTTGGGTGAGTTTAGCGTTTCCATCGATGGTCAAAAGGTGATTGATACGAATCGTCTTTGGTATCCCACACCTCGTAAAGTGGTAGCCAAGGTTCTAAACCTGTTAGCCCTACAACCTTCATAAGGCGTCTTGTTGCTTTCGCTCTGCATCCGGCGCTTAGCTCCAGTTGGTGCTTTTATCAGCCATGCGAGCAGCAACATCGTTGATACTCGAATAGATTCCTATTCCCTAGCGCAGTGAAGTCGCGCATTGGACCACCTTCGGCAGGGTGGCGCTGACCGGAGGATCGTTCCTCTTTACTTTCTCAAAAAACTGAGAACAGATGATCGCCTTCTATGGCACTGGTCGTTCACATTCTTCGTTGAGACGGGAGGAACAGGACCATGAGAATACTGGGCGGCATTTTGATTATTGGTGGTCACTAACGTGGTATTCCTGCCCGGTCATGATCAACGACCACGAACTGGGCGCAACCGAAGCGGTCCGGCTCGAGTAACACAAACTGCAAATCGCCCGATAAGGATTATGTTGGTCAACACTTATCTTGACTTCTCCATCGAGTTGATTGGCGCTCGCGCCCCAAAGACATTGAAGCCGCACTGCCGCTATGGTCCCAAGCCAGGCTAAAAGTCCGCTCAGTATCCGACCGAAAAAACGGTCTGCAAACACAACGTGAGCAGCAATGGATGAGAAAAGATCCACGAGCGAGTGGTGACGCGCGAATAACTAATGTGCTTCAGTACAAGGCCGTAATAACCTCGAAGTCATACGAGTTAAACCAATGGGATCATGAGGTTGTTAATTAGCTCCTCGGCAGGATCGTTTTTAGCTATTGACCATTGCCCGCCTGTGGAGAATATCGCGTGCTTTGTCAATGGTCTTCTTGTTCATATTGTTAGTATTCTCATCGTCATCTTCACGTCACTGTGGCCCATCAGATTAGCAAGCGCTGGTAACGGAATGCCTTCATTTCGCCATTTCAGTACCGAAGTTGTGATGCACAGAGTAGAAGTAGCGCGTACCTTTCGGGACCCCTGCTTCGGAGTACGCCGCAGTCCACAACTTGGGCAAATTGACCTTGGCAGGTTCAAACACAAGAACATCGTCGTTCTTATTCTTTCTCTGGAGTTGCAGTTGCAACAACTCCTTCTTCAACCGGCTAGTCATTTGCACCGGCCAACGCTTCGGCTTGATGTTCCTGCCTTGCCTTTGTATGCAGTGAGCGTGATGATCTCGTTAGCAAAGTTAATATCTTTCCAGCGCACGTAATCCAACAAGGTGGACCTTCTGGCTCCAGTATCCATTGCCGCAATGAACACCGGTTCTTTTCATTGATCTTTCTTATAACGATGTCTCCAGAGAAGGCGACCAGATTGTCGAGGGCGGCGTGTGCTGGGACAACGTTTCGAACGCCTTTTATTTTCGTCTCCTGATCGTCGTAAACAGCAGCGACAAAGGTGTTGTCTTTGGCATATTGAGCAAGCTGCCGGAATGTTACCTTACCGGCAACGAGTTGTGCTGGTCCATGCTGCAGTAGTTCAACTTTGATCTCTGCCTGCTTCGGTTTGATCGCAGACTTGTTCTCAACCTGACGCAGAATATCGAGGGTTTACCGTCGTCAGTATTTGTACGAACTACTTTGTTGCTAGTGGCGAAACTCTCATTACAAACCTCAAGCCCGTAGGGAAAGCCTCTCAACAAGCAATTTAGTGGCACTAAGATGAACTATCAAGATTGTTACCAAACTGCACTCATCCGTCCTTGTTCTTGACCTGTAAGACACCTCGAAATAAGTTCGCTCGCTACTTGAAATCGATCTCTCGTAGCGACCCAAACACCGTAAACTATCTCATTGTCGATTTCGTCTGATTCAAATAAGGAGACGTGCTTACAAATGACCATCAAGCGCGGGCCTACTCCTCTGAACAATGCGCGAGTTTGACATTGCTGGACGTCAATTGACAAAGTTCCCAAAATCTGACCAGCATGCGAAAGCCTACAGCGGTCGATCTGTTTTCTGGATGTGGAGCCTCACGCTCGGACTGAAGCAAGCGGATTTTCGTGTTATTGGCGCTTTCGAAAACAACGAATGGAAACGATTCCAGCAATCTTGAACCTCAGTGTCACGCTCAAGATCGGTATACGAATACGGTGATAATTACGGGTGAGAAATATTAACAGGCACTTCAAATGTTTAGGGCGGGAACACCCACCGATTCCCGCCCCTCTACGGTTACGTGGCCCAACCATCTCGTTCATCCGGTGATGAACAATCAGCTTCGTCTCAAAATGCTGAGACATCGTTGTCGGTCCTTTCCCCGACCAGTACTCACTACAGCAAAGAGCATTCCATGCCAGTCATGGCGATTGCGCGTAATGGACCATCTAAACACAATCGTGTTTCTACGGAACGTTCGTAAAACTACGAATAACGGACGCGGTTCTCTCATGAATGTCTGTAGGTAAAATCAATCAACTCCAATCTGGAATATCTATTGCCTAGCGTTGGTCCAGGGGGCAGGGAGGGTTAGTTCAAGTGAGAGTTGCTCATGGGGCAGGAGCACTGCTCGGAAACTAACCCTCCTGGGCGGAAAAATGAGTAGACGCCTAAGACTGGACAACATCGTAACTGCGACGACAGCGATGCTCGTAATTCTCGGCATCGCTATCTCGCAACTCTGCGTTGATGTTGTCATAGCAGCGAATGTGGATAGCGGTGGTTATGAAATGCGCGTGCACCTCGATAGAACGTTGTCGATAACGTCATCCCGGGTTGGAGACAGATTCAGTGTGACTGTCGCGGATCCAGGCCCTTTCAATCTCGCCCGCATCTCCGGGCACATCGAATCAATCACACCATCCGGCGTCCTTAAAGGTGCGACGGAAATGTATCTTTCGTTCGACCGCATTCACCTCAACGATGGTGAGGCGTATCCGATTAACGCAGAAATCATTAGCCTCTACGACGTGCCCTCGGGTGAACAAGTGGATGCTCAATTCCAGATCGAAACGCGCGGACGCCGCCTTCCTCAGACGCTTAAGCGCACCGGGGTTGGTGTGCTTGCAGGAGGCATTTTCGGCGTCAATATGACCGCAGAGCATGGCAGTGCAGCCAGTCGTCCTCGAGTAGTCGCCGCCGGAACAACCGCTGCGGCCGGCGGCAAAGACATTATGGTGGACCAAGGGGTTGAGATGTTGCTTCGCGTCTACCCAATTGACCCGTTATCCTCGCCTTACCGATCACCGATTCGGCAAACTGCTTCCACATTTTGACCTGTTCCTCTTTTCTCGCCACGAGAAGAACGAGAAGCACCAACAATTTTCTGAGTTCTTATACTCTTGTGCCTTTCGCGATTGTGTCTTCTACCTCGTGATTCCACGAGTCTGTCGTGGAATTACGTAAAACGAGGATGCTCAACTCACTCCGATACTTAGCAAACAGAGTAATTGATTGGGGGAATGGCCATTGCTTGTTGACGAGTAGAGCTGTCGAGGGAATGACGTAGGGGAAGTCAATCATTCCAAATTGCCGGAAGTGAACGGGACATGAGAAGTATATTGGACCACACTCTGATTTTTCTATTCCGCGAGCGCCAGCGAAGGCGATCGATAATCTGCGCGCTGCTTTCAGTCCTATTCATCTGCACTCAGTTACACGCTGGAACTCCTGGTCCTGATCTTCTAAAGGTGTTGACCCAGCGCGCCTCTTTCGGTGCAGATGAAATTGCCGCACTGGAACGGGGCGAGCCAGTGGCCACACTAATTTCTTCAACTGATCCCCGCGAGGTAGCAGTCTGTGGAGCAATACAGCTCCCCTCAGATCCCGAGTCTGCACTCAAAGCGTTTCAGCTAAGCATGAATCTGAAAGCCAAATCCAATTTAGCGTCCGGTAAGTTCAGCAATGTGCCGAGCGTGGAGGACCTCAGTTCATTAACGCTCAGCGACAGCGATATCGCCGACCTTAAGACGTGCACCGTTGGTGATTGCAAGTTGAAGTTATCGGCGGCGATGATCCAGCGCTTTCAAAACACTATCGACTGGAACGCGGCTGATTATAAGGAGCAAGCAAACCAACTGTTTCGGTTAATGATGGTGGAGTATGTCACTGCTTACGTTCGAAAAGGTGACGGGGCACTGATCGAGTACGCCGACGAAAGCGTCAGATTACCATTGGCCCGGGAGCAGAACTCGTTATTGACCAACCTGCTCTACGTTAACGAGGCGGCTCCGGAATTTATTCGGCACCTAAAAGCTTTTCCGCAGTCAACTCTGCCAGTGGAGCGTTCTTTGAGCTGGGCCAAGATCGATTTTGGTTTTAAGCCCGTGCTAATGATCACCGATGTCTCGACCTACAGGTCGAAAGTCAATGGCATTCCGCAGGTGCTGGTTCTCTCGAAACAAATCTATGCGAGTCATTATTTTGACGCCTCATTGTCTCTGATAGCGGCAATAGGCAATCAAACCCAGACGAAGTCGGACTTGCTTTACGTGAATCATTCTCGCTCAAGCGCGCTCGCCAGTACGTTCAGTAACTTCAAACACAAAATCGTTTCGGGCAGAGCCACAGAGGATCTCAAAAGTCTGCTCGGACAGACACGGCTAAACCTGGATGTCGTGCTTAACAATTCGTCACCGTCAGTTGCCCCGACTTGGGCCGAACGGATTAGCGAAAGGCCCGTGCTGCGGATCATTGCCTGGCTTGTGTTGGTGATCGTGATCGGAAGAGTCTCTTCCTTGATCGTTCGACGGAGAGTGCGACCTTTACCAAAATCTGCATCACGCAGATCTTCCGGCCTCGGTTTTTCACCTTTCGAGACTTCCACGAAGGAGTAACCATTCGCATGCGACCCCCTAATCAAGTTTTAGTTCACGCACTTGCCGGCCTCAGGCCCGCCCTGAATAAGTTTGGCTGCATTTTAGTTACGGTCGTAGCTGCGGTGATGTGCGCGCACGCTCAGCAAACTGACGACGTGCAGAAGCAAATCCAACAACTGAAGGACCAGTACGAACGGACCACTCGCGAGTTACAGGAACGAATAGCCGCTCTGGAACAGCAGCAAAAAAACCAAAGTGAAAGCAAGCCGGATCAACCCGCAAAAGAGGGAGTGGTGTCCGCAGTAGCAGCCGCTGCCCAAGACGCAGCAAACACTGCTTTCGGACAATCGAAAGAGAAACAAGCTCTTCAGGGAAAGGTGCCTGCCGCGCCCATGTACGATCAGTTGCGGGATGCAGACACAAGAATCCACAAGCTGGAAGACCAGGCAAAGACTTTTGAATTCCACGGGTACCTGCGTTCCGGTTACGGACTCAACAGTCGCGGCGGTCAGCAGGTCGCGTTTCAAGCGCCTGGAGCTGATGCCAAATACCGTTTAGGAAATGAAGCCGAGACTTACGCCGAGATGATCTTTGTAGACAACCTGGTCAATCCCCAACACGACCCTGGTCAGGCTTGGGTAAAAACAGAGGTCCTGGTTGAGGCCAACACTTCGAACTCCGCCAACTGGGGAACTTTCCCTAATGGCATAGGCAACGATCAATTCCGCTTCCGCGAGGCGTTCGTTCAAGCCGGCAACGTCTTTGCGAGTCAGCCGCTCGCGAAGTTTTGGGCCGGTGAACGTTACTACCGCCGTTATCAGTCGCACATCAACGATTTCTACATCTCTGACATGAGCGGTTACGGCGGAGGTGTTGAGGATCTGGATGTGAAGGTTGGCAAGATGGCGGTGGCTTTCCTCGCCGGCGCGCGTCCCGACATCACTACCGAGAACGGCAATTACGCGAAAAGCAATATTGACGTGCGTCTCTATGACGTGAAAGCGCCAGGCGGAAAGTTAGCGGCCTGGTTCAACTTTGCCAACGCTAAAGGCGGAACGACGCCAAAGGGCACTGTCATTCCTTCAAGCAGTGGATACGCATTCGGCCTAGCTCATCAGCGTTTGGAATGGAAAGGTGGATACAACTGGTTCTCGGTCCAATACGGAAAGGGAGCAGCCAGCAACTTCAGCACAACGATCGACGATCCGACTCCGTTTATCAAAGACACGAAGAGATTTCGAATCGCAGAACACATGTTGGTGCAAACGAACGATAAGTTTGCCATCCAGCCGGTGTTCGTCTACCAGCGCACACAAAACGGCAATCCGCGCGAAGGCTGGAACCAGTGGCTTTCGTTCGGCGCCCGGCCGCAGTACTTCTTTACCGATCACCTCTCAGTTGCGTTTGAGGCCGGACTCGATCGTACGCGCAGCGGCAATGGTCAATACGACGGCTGGCTCCGCAAATTCACGATCGCGCCACAAGTCGGTGCTGGACGCAAGTTTTTCAGCCGGCCAGTGCTGCGTCTCTTTGTGACCTATGCGAGCTGGTCCAATGGTCTACGCGGATACGTTGGCGGAACTCCATTTAAAGATCAGACAAGTGGTTTCACGTTCGGCGTGCAAACCGAAACGTGGTGGTAGCACGCGCATTTGGATTGGCGTGAGATGTTTTCATTGAGAAGAGAGGTTCCGAAGATGGCGACCGCGGAGATAGCGACAACTAAACAAATACCGAAAGCGCTCGACAGAACGAGCGGGCGAATCCAACTGGTCGCGCCATTGTCCGGTCATCTGCTGGCGATCGAGGCTGTTCCCGATCCTGTGTTCGCCCAGAAGATGGTGGGAGGTGGAGTTTCGCTCGATCCGGTGAGCGAGAGTCTCGTCTCGCCCTGTGATGGAACTGTCACCCAGATTCACTCTGCGGGCCATGCAGTGACGATCACAACAACGGAAGGTGTCGAAGTGCTTATGCACATCGGGCTCGACACGGTAATGCTTAAAGGCCAGGGTTTTACTCCCAGAGTAAAGACGGGCGAAACGGTGGCTCGTGGTGATGTGCTGATCGACTTTGACGCTGATTATATTGCTACGCATGCCAGGAGTTTGTTGACGCAGATCGTCGTCACCAGCATGGGTCTCGTGCGCGACCTCCATCCACAGGCAGGCGACGTACTAGCGGGACAGGATCCTATTCTCGACATCGCATTCGAACGCGCTACAGACGCAGGCGACAGTGCCGGGGAAACCGTAGTGAGTTCGCCGTCGATCTTGATTCCGAACCCGGCCGGCCTGCATGCGCGGCCTGCTGCCGTACTGGCGAATGCGGCAAAGAAATTCGGCGCTGATATTCGACTTCAACGCGGCGAGCAACGGGCCAATGCGAAAAGTGTGGTTGCGATCCTCGGAATGGAGGTGGGCCAGGGCGACCGAGTTGTTGTGGTGGCCCAGGGGAATGATGCGCAGGAAGCAATTCGCGTACTGGCTCCGATGATCGAGAGCGGCTTGAACGAAGAAGCTCCCGCGCCGATTCGTATCGCAGCGCCGAAGCCGGAACCAGCCACGCGATCTGACTCCGGCGATCCGAACGTTCTGAAGGGTGTCGCCGCCTCTCCCGGCCTAGCAGTCGGTAACATCTTTCAGCTTCGGCGCCACGAGATGCTGGTTGTTGAAAACGCTTCCGATCCCCGCGAGGAGCAGAGGCGACTGGAAGGCGCGATTGAGAAGGCCAAGAACCAACTCGAACTGCTTCAAGCGAAGCTCCAGAAGCAATCCGATGCTCCAAAGGCTGCGATCTTCGAAGCACACGCGGAGCTCCTCGACGATCCGGATTTGCATTCAATTGCCGATTCCTTGATTGCGAAAGGAAAGAGTGCGGCTTTCGCATGGCGAGAGGCGGTGGAGACGCACGCCCGGGTGCTCGAGTCGCTGAAGAAAGAACTCTTCGTAGCCCGGGCTGGTGATCTACGCGACGTCGGCAGGCGAGTGGTTGAATCGCTCGCCGGCAGTGAGCGCGGCACCTTACCCGAAGTTCCTCCGGACACCATTCTCATCGCCGAAGATCTCAGTCCCAGCGATACTGCCAGTCTCGACCGGTCACGCGTGCTCGGCTTCTGTACAACACTTGGCGGTGCAACTTCTCACGGTGCGATCCTCGCCCGTTCACTCGATATACCCGCCGTCGCCGGCATTGATCCACGTGTTTTGGATCTTCCTAACGGCACACCTGTGATTCTCGACGGCACAAAAGGAACCATCAAGCGGGCACCCGACGAAGGCGAGGTTGAACGCATTCGTGAACGCCAACAGCGTCAACGTGCCCGCCGCGCTGGCGCCCTTGAAACCGCTCATGGACCAGCGACCACGATTGATGGTAAGCGCATCGAGGTGGTCGCAAATATCGGTGGACCGGCGGATGCTGAGCAGGTGGTCCAGCTTGGTGGTGAAGGCGTTGGTCTGCTTCGTTCCGAGTTCATTTTTATGAAACGAGAGCAGGCTCCGACTGAGGACGAACAGTTCGAGGCGTATTCAACCGTCGCTCGTACACTTGGCCCAAGTCGTCCACTGATCATTCGGACACTGGATGTCGGCGGCGACAAACCGCTTCCCTACTTACCAATACCTCCGGAGGAAAACCCCTTCCTCGGTGAGCGCGGTATCAGGGTCGGATTGAATCGTCCTGAGATGTTGCGCGCCCAACTCCGTGCAATTCTCCGGGCGTCAGCACATGGTTCTGTTCGCGTAATGTTCCCGATGATCGCGACACTTGCAGAGCTCTGTGAGGCGCGCAAGCTGCTCGCTGAAGAACAGGAGCGACTCGGC
>DATNFX010000047.1:0-12316 GCA_035606195.1 Pyrinomonadaceae bacterium | reverse complement strand
GAAAAATACCTTCGGACTGATCGTCAAAAAATTTCTTGCGCGTATTTGCCTTGTAACGAGTTTTTCGATGACGACGAATGATTTTTCATTCCCTGTTTTTTGCGAATTTTGATTTTCCCGACAGACTCTTCAGGGTTGATCATTTGTAAATAACGACAGCCCAGGGTTCTCGCTACGCTCGAACCCTGGGCTGGAATTAGCCAACGCCTTCGGCGTAATTGCAACGCTTGCCGCGTTGTTTTGTTAGAACGAAACCCGTAACCCTAACTGGATTTCACGCCCCGGCGTCGCGGCTTCGGTGATCGTGCCGAACTGGGGTGTGTTGACGAACCGGTTCGGTGTTCCAAGGTTGGTGTGGTTGAGCGCATTGAATGCTTCGGCACGCACCTGCACCTTGACCGTCTCCGTCATCGCAAACTCTCGTTGCAACGCGAGATCGAGAGTCTGCCTTCCTGGTCCATACACAGTATTCCGGCCCACGTTGCCGAAAGTGAATGCCGCCGGCGTGCTAAACGCCGCGGTATTGAACCATCTGTCTGCGGTTCGACTATTCGCATCGAAAACAGGTTGACCGGTGTAGTTCGCGCGAATCGGATTCTCTCCTAACAACGTTCCCGCGTTAGCAGTGTCGCCAAACACCGAGATGGTGAATGGGAAGCCACTCTGCGCCTGATAGATCGCAGACAATCTCCAGTCTTTGCTAACCGCATTAACAAAGCCATTCTTCTTCAGCGCAGGTATGCCGTACACCATGCTCAAAGCGAAACGGTGCCGAACATCGCAGGCAAGTCCCTTTTCGAGCAGGAGATTTGAGTTGTTCTGCGGCGCAGCCGATTCAAACATCGGCGACCGGAAATCAGGGGCATCGCTGAGATTCTTCGAGAACGTGTAGTTCGCCAGGAAGGTCCAGCCGCGAGTGAATCTTCGGCGCAAATTAACGTAACCAGCCTGATACCAACTCTGCGCAGAATTCTCGAGCAGGTTGATGCCGCTCACCGGAAACGTCGTACTCGTGATCGCGATATTGTCAGGCAAAACCATCCCCGGCAAAAAGCTCAACCTTGTGAAAGGCCGGCGTGGTCCGATTGCACCTGGACCAGGCTGCGCATTGTTGATTAAGTGCGAACGCTGCAAGTGCACTCCATGTGAACCCAGATACCCGAGTTCGAGCGTTGTCTCCGCACCAAGGCTCTTCTCCACCGACCCGCTCCACTGCTCGATATATTGTGGCGGCGCATTGGCTTCGAAAGCGGCGAAACTGACGATCGTCGTTCCGAGTACTGCTGGACCAAAGTTGAAGTGCGTCGCGACGATTCCCGGCGCGGGAGTGAAATTGTCACTCTGCTGTGTTTCCGGAAACACATAAGGCACGTTATGTCGCTGGTTGCACCACGTGTTCATATCAACCGGCGTGAAGAAGATTCCGAAAGCAGCATGCAAAACCAGCCCGTGCTTGTGCATGTTATGAGAAAGACCGAAGCGAGGAGCAAAATTGAGTTTACTCGCGTAATTCAAACCTTCCGGAAAGCCCTGCTGCCCACCGACAAATACAAAAGGCACGCCATTCTGGAATGTCAGATTCGTGTTTGGATAACGGATGTCCACCAGCGGGCTCATATACTCATAACGAAGACCGAGCTGGATCGTAGTGTTGCGCGTAATCTGGAAGCTGTCGTGCACAAAAGCGTCGGCGTACCACTGCCGCAACTGCATTTGTGGAATACCCGCTTGTCTCTGCTTTACGGCGGGCAGGCCGAGCAGGAAACTCGCGAGCGCCGAACCGGTGCCATCGTTAGTCGCAGTTTGTGTGGTGAAGCCGTTAGTGAACTGGTAATACCCGCGGTTTTGAAAGAACCCCCACATGGGCCAGATGAAATGACGATAACTCGCACCTAACTTCAAGCTGTGTCTGCCAACCTGCCAGTTCAACGAATCGCGCGCTTCGAGGATCGTATTCCACATCTGCACCGGCGTTGCGATGTAAGTGTCGCCCATGCCTGAATAACCCTGAACGTTGAACCACGGCGCGCCGAATGCGCCCTCACCGCCGAAGCCGACGCCTGTGATGCCTAGCTCCGACACGATGTCGTTCTTAAAACTGTTCTCCGAAGTGCGGTGCATCGCGAGACGCGAAACCGTGATCGAAGCAAGGTTCACCATATTTGGACTGATCACGCGCGTCCAACCGACCGTCCCGTTCTGCGACAGGTTGTCGTGAATGGCTCCGAAGCCCGGCAGATTTTGCGGCGTGAATCCCCGTTCGCTGCTGAATGAATAACGCGCGAAGAAATTGTTGGCGCTGTTAAATATTTGATCGAAGCGAAACGTGGCTTGATCGGTGACGTGGTGTGCATTGCGAACGTCGAGATAGTTATTGCAATCCATGCCGGCGCCGACAACCGTGGGAGCGCCCATCATGGTCATGCCGCAACCCATCATTCCCATTTCAAGATTGGGCCGTGGGATATATTTCATCAAGAATAACTTTGCTTTCTGATCGATCATGCTCTCCGGAATCGTGTTGTTTGGAAATGGATCGCGAATGACTTGCGGGTTGGCCGGGCTAATCGGACGCGTCGGATCGAAACTCGGATTGGGATGCGAGCTGAACGGATTGTAAATCGTCGCTCCGCTCATCTCGAACATGCCGTTGATTTCGTCTTCGGTCGGAACTGTCGACACCATCGTCTCTGATCTGGTGTGTCGCAGCCCCTCATAATTGACGAAGAAGAAACTCTTGTTTCGGACGATTGGACCACCAAACGAGCCGCCAAAGTTATTCCGCACCAGATGATTCGACTCGTCCATCTCGTTGAACGTGCGCGCATCAAACACGTCGTTTCTCAAAAATTCGTAAACGGTGCCGTGAAACTCATTCGTGCCAGTGCGCGTGACGATGTTGACCTGGCCACCGCCTGCGCCGCCGAGCTCTGCAGTGTAACTGCCGGTCTGTACTTTGAACTCCTGCACCGCATCAGGCGAAGGGCTGAAGTTGAGTGTGTTGAATGTCGGGTCGGTATTCGTCGCGCCGTCGAGCAGGAAGTAGTTTGCGTTAGGACGATTGCCGCTGATGCTGATTGCTGAACGCTGGCCGGGACGCCAGTACAACGGGCTCATATCGCCTGCCTGCGCTCCGTGTGATTCATGTGCACCCGGAACGGTGAGCACCAAATCGATCAGCATGCGCCCGTTGAGCGGCAGGTTCTGTACTGCCGCCGGCTCGACGACTTCACCAACCGAAGCGTCTGTGGTTCGTAAGACGCTGATGGTGTCGGCCGAGACATCGACCACGGTATTCAATGCGGCGACTCTAAGACTCAGATCGAGAGTCATCGACTGGCCTACTTCAAGAGTGATCTTTTGAGTCAGCGTCGCAAAACCGGAAGCCTGCACTGAGACTTTGTAATCTCCAGGCAGCAACCCCGTGATCTGAAAGCTGCCGAGATCGTTGGTGACGGCCGAGCGCGCGGCGCCTGTAGTTTCGGAAGTCAGTTGGACCGAGCAACCTGCGACAACCTTCTGTTGCGGATCCGATATGGCGCCGCTCAAACTCGCGTAATTACTCTGCGAATAGGCCGGTAGAGCAAATAACACGACAAGCGAGAGCCGCAGTATCTGACGCATGCACTCAACCTCCGCCTAACGTTCTGTTGTGTTTTATCCGCAGATTGCGCAGATCAGTGTGAAGATTTCTGTGTAATCTGTGGATTAAGGACGGCTGAGTCTAGCGACACCGTAGCAAAGGGACATCCACCAAAAGTTTGAGTTGAACATCAACTCTTCGGGGCGACGTAGCTCTTGCGCGCTTTGACTACGACCTTGCCTTCAGACTTCGCAGCGCCTTCAGCCACATCGACCTTCAGTTTTCGAACGGTGCCATCGTGCTTCTTGTTCGTCGAGACGAAAGAGAAACTGTAGCGTGTGCGGAGATGTGTGATGAGCGTGTCGAACGTCTGATGGAGTTCTTCAGGCTTGTCACGCAGAACCTCGCCTCCCGTTTCGTCGGCGAGTTTCTGAATGTCGAGATAGTGAACGCCGCCAATCCGGCCCATTCGAGTGGCCCAACGCATCATGCCGTTCTCTGCTGCCTGGGCCGACGTTTTCGGAATAAGACCGCAGACAACACTCCCTGACTCGAATATTGAATGCGTCGCCGCAGTGTGTGATGGACCATTGTTACAATCCCAGTTTCGGGTGACGCCAGTCAGCACGATAATCACGCGGCGACCTGACGGATTCGCAGCTCTGTTCATGTAATTCGCTGCCTCGTCGAAGGCTGTGTTTAGACAATGGTTGGCTTGTTCGTCATGCTCGGGCACAAAGTCCAGCGCCCGCTCAAGCCGCGGCCGATCGCGTGTGAACTCTTGTCGCAGCTCGACCGTATCGTGGTACGTCATCACCGCCACTTCATCGCTCGGCTTCAAGCGCGAAAGTGCATCCTTCGCTGCTCTCCTGACTTCCGTTCCGAACGGATCGAGACAACCACCGCGATCGATTAACAGCAAAACCGAAAGCGGCAATTGATCCTGACTGAAGTGTGTGAGCGTTTGCGGGGTTCCATCTTCAGAGACGAGAAAGTCTTCCTGCTTCAAACTACCGACAACTCTCGAAGTATTCTTCCGCAGAACGAGGGCATCGATCGTAACCAGGTCGACATCGGTTTTTATGATGTCGGCGACTTTGATGTTGGCTTCTGCCGTACTCTGAGCGACACGGCGTTCGCGGGTTTGAGTTAAAGCTGAGGGAATCAGAAACCCTGCGACTAAGAGGAATGATATTAAGAAAATGAGAGTCAAGCTGAGTTTCATGAGCACACACCTCCTCAAGTTGAGAGTAAAGGGAGAGAGGCGCTACAACTGCTCAGGGAGAGAGTCTGATCGGGCCGAATAATAGATCGGTTTTGGTAATTTGAATAGTTCTAATCCACAGATTAGACAGATTGTTTTATAGAATCTGTGTAATCTGTGGATTAAGCGATGAGTGCGCGGAACCGCGCGATGTCGAGATCAGCCGGAAATAAGGGAAAGTCAGTACCAAATAACACGTGCAGGTTGCACATCGTTACGACGTAGCCCTGGTAGACTAATCGCGCCGTTACGTCTGCTCCAAACTTACTCAGCGACGTCCCCACAGCCGAGTTGTCGCTCGCAATCTTCGACCACTCATCTTTACTCGGACCCTGCTTTAAAATCTCCAACACTTCCCTTGCGCGTTCGGCAACGGAAGATGTGCCAATGGCAAACTTGCTCGCCACTTGAAACGGACTCTGCGAAATCTGAACCAATACACTCGCCAGTCCGGCAGCTGCAGTGGGATCAGCAGGATTAAAACTGTCGACGATATTCTGTCTCCTCACATTCGTGGTGTTGATGTACAGAATATCATTCACGCGCAGGAGGGCTGCCAGTTCACCGACCAGTGGAATTAGGTTGCGACGAAAAGGATCCCAGGGAATACGCGCAGACGCATTGACCACGACGAGTTGGGTGGGCGCAATCCGTCCGTTGTCGAGATTGGGACAGCGTCTGACTCTATCGGCGTATCCACGAGCCCACTGCTCTCCCATATTGTCGTAAACACCACCATCGGTCAGCACCATGTTATTGGGCGGCTCTGGTGGTCCACCTGCACTGGGTGGGGGCGCGCCTGTGAAGCGGTGTTGTTTGGTTGAAAGAACTGACGGCGGGAAACCGCCGGGAAATGCTGCTGATGCCTGGACGGCTCTGGCCAAAGGTAATTCCCCCGGCACTCCGAATCCGAGCGCGTAGCTGTAAACAAAGTCGCCGGCGAAGTAAACCTGTTCCGCCGATCGAAACTCGGTGGAACAAATCACGTGGTCCAGGTCTGCCTTCTTCACATCCGACAGTCTGGTTTCACGACCACCGGGTGAGAACAAAGTGCTATTGAACGCGCGCGCGCAAACGCGACCTCGAGCTCCAAAAATCCAACCCCAAACAAACGTGCCGGCAACGAACAGTAAAATGCGCCCCCACCACGGCACTGGCGCCAGTGCAGGCACAGCAATCACGAGTATCCCAACGATACCCAGAATGACGAGATAGATCTTTGTGAAGAGAGGCGCGAATAGTGTTCCCGAGTTTGCGATCTGAGTGGCCAGTCGTTTAGCGACGCGATCGCGAAACTCGTCGCTGGTTGTCTGGCGGAAATTCACCTCCTGGCCCACCAGGCCGTTAGTGATAGATCCGCCTGAAACAGAGGTGATAGAAGTGACGTCCTGATTCGCCTTCGCGTCCACCAGATACATCAGTGCGCCAAGTACGAAGAGGGTCGCTCGATGACCTCCGCCTGACATCGCAACCGCTAAACTTTTGGTATCCATGGCTCCGAGATTTTAGATCAAGCTACGAATGAGTGGATAAGGACGGGCATTGGCCCACGTACCACTCGTCCCGAAACATTTTCTTATTCTTCACGAAAACTTCGCATTGTCCAGCTTTAAAAGTCCCTCTCTTTTCAGAGTTTTGGAAATTATTCAGAAATCTGCATAACGCATGCTGACGATTTAAACACGTCTGCGAGAGATCTCCGAAAATCTTTAGGAAAAAACCGATTATTGGACTTTGCGTCGGCAGAGGCCGGGTACTTGCTTAATAAGGTGAAGCCTCTCCCCAGCTTCCTCGTTCTTTCCTTGCTAAATTTTTTCAGGAGGTCAAGTAATGCGAAAACTGTTTATCTTGGCGTTTGCAGTTGTCCTTGGGCTATCTGCGCAGCAGGTTTACGCTCAGGGTAACGCCACCCTCACAGGCTCGGTAACGGACCCCAATGGAGCCACCGTTGCAGGCGCCACCGTGAAGGCCACGAACATAGGTACGAATATCTCCTATGACACGCAATCCACCGATGCGGGCCTTTATCGATTTCCCACGTTACCAGTCGGTGTTTACAGAATTAATGTTGAAGCCACAGGTTTCAAGTCATCCCAGATCGATAACGTTACTCTCACCGTAGCTCAGACCGTCACGCAGGATGTGAAACTTGAGGTCGGTGTGGCTACTGAGACCGTCACGGTCCAATCGGGCGGCGAACAACTGGCACAGCCTAATGAATCAAGTGTCTCCACGTTGCTAAACCGAAATGTGTGGGAGAGTTTCCCGCTCGAAAATCGTGACACGAATGAGTTCATCAATATTCTGCCCGGTGCTGTCCCCGATGCGTTTGCAGGCAGCACGCGCGGAGCTGCGGTGAACGGCACACGCGGCGGCATGGGTAACTTCCTGGTCGAAGGCTACGACAACAACGACCAGGGCCAGGGCGGCCGTGGTGCTCTCGTCTCGGGAGGAATCACCAGCATCTCTCCCGATGCTATTCAGGAGTATCGAGTTATCACTAACAACTATGCTGCCCAATACGGTAAAGCGGGCGGCTTCGTGACTGATACGGTGCTCCGTTCAGGCACGAACGATTGGCACGGCTCGCTCTTCGCCTACAACCGAATCCAGGCCTTAGCCGCAAACGATTTCTTCTCTAATAAAGAAGGTGTCAAGGACTCGCTTGTCAGAAACCAGTTCGGCGGTTCGTTCGGTGGTCCAATCAAAAAAGACAAAACCTTTGGCTTCGGTACCGTTGAGTTTCACCGCTTGCGTCAAGGTGCGCCATTAACCGCGACCAGCACGACTCAACAGTTTATCGACTTCGTGCGAACCGGAGCTTTTGCGAACTTCATGGAGAACGACCCGAACGGACTCTGTGGCGGAGCTTGCCCCGGTGCTTTCAGTCACTCCACACACTTAGGCGCAAACTTTCTGGCACTACAGGCCAATAATCCTCTTCCGTTGGCGACCAGGGACTTGACCAATGTCGCTGCCGGTTTGTTCACCGATGGAATTGTTTATCCGGTTCCGGTTTATGGTCAGGTGACTGTAATCAACAACAGTTTCCTTAACGCGAGCCGTTTCACCGGAAAAGTAGACCACATCATGAGCACACGTAACCGGTTTACGGGCACCTTCCTTTTGGAAGACTCAGATACCGGCGACAATCATGGTGGCGGTGATGCAACCATCGGCCCCGCGTTTTCTTCGCCTGGACGATCGATTCTCGCCGGGCTTACCTGGGTTCACGATTTCAGTCCGACCGTGATTAACGAAGCTAAGTTCAGTTACCTTCGTCACGTGCGCGACTTTGCGCAATGCCCGGGTTCAGACGGACTACCATCAGTAGCAACTGGTATTGATCCGCTGGGTGTTGGTTTTGGCTGTAGCAGTAACTTGCCGCAGTTCTTTACGGACAATCAGTTCCAATATCAGGATCACGTTTCGTTCGCTCGGGGAAACCACAGTTTCCGATCGGGCGTCGAGTACCGGCGAATTCGTAATGGCTCAGCCTTCGAAGCCATCAAAAATGGTTTCTTCCTTCCCCACGGAGTTGAAGAGCTGTTGACCGATGGTTTCTTCGGTGACGAGGCAGACTTGCTCTTCTTTGGTGAGCCGACCTTTGGTGCTTTCACCTTTGCGCAGGCTTCGATCAATCCACAGAATGGTCAACAGCCGGAATACTACCGCGGTTACCGCGCGAACGAATGGGCCGCGTACTTTCAAGATGACTGGAAGGCTCGACGGAATCTCACGTTTAATCTTGGCCTGCGCTGGGAGTACTTCGGTCCGCCGCACAACTTCCGTTCCGGGATAGATTCAAACTTCTTCTTCGGTTCCGGTGATACACCAGTTCCGAACCCGTCAGCGAATCCTTTCTTCCCGACCACCAGTCCCCAAGCTGCAGAAGTGGCGCGCGGAGGTTTTCAACAGCGCGATAACGAGATCTGGAAGAAAGACTTTAATAACTTTGCGCCACGTGTTGGCTTTGCGTGGGATGTATTCGGTACTCAGAAACTGGTGGTTCGTGGAGGCGGTGCAATTTCTTATGACCGCATCTGGAATAACCTTTTCGAAAACATCCGCTTCAATGCTCCGTTCTTCTCCTTCGCGACAGTAGGTGCGTTTGGAGGCGGCGCAGGTGTAGCGGCGGGACCATTAGCTACACCAGGCTTGTACACGGTTCCGTTTACCGAGGTTAGCCGGAGCGAATTCAATAACCCGCTCTTCAATCCGGTTCCTTCGCCGCGACACATGGATGAGAACCTCGTTACTCCGTACGTCCAGCAATTTAATCTGGGTGTTCAGTACGAGTTTGCTCGTGACTTCCTGTTCGAAGCGAACTACATCACAACTCAGGGTCGCGCCCTCACCGGCATCATTGATATCAACACCTTCAATGGCCGCGTGCGCGGAGGAAGCTCCAGGCGCATTAATCCATCAATCGGAGGCGATAACTTCCGTACCAATGCGTTCAAGTCAATCTATCACGGTGGTCAGTTCATCGTGAGGAACCGCACCTGGAACGGACTGCAATTCCAGGCTCACTATACGTTCGCTAAGGCAATCGACGAAGTTAGCGACGCATTCAACAACCGCTCCGGTCAAAGGCCTATGGATAACACCAATATCGCCCTCGACCGCGGTCGTGCGGACTTTGATATCCGGCACCGGTTTGTCACCGGCTTTACCTACGATCTGCCGTTCTTCAAGGGCAATCGTTGGCTGGGTGGCTGGGCCGTGTCGGGCGTCACTCAGTTTCAATCCGGCGTGCCATTCTCGGTCTTCAATAGCAGTGAAGACCCCAATGGCGATGGATACTTTACCGATCGAGCCTTGTTCGTTGGCAGCAACCTGAGTGGTATCTATACCAACAACTCAAGTCCTGCTGATGGCTTCTTCGACTCCTCGCAGTTTACGGGAGTGATCAGCAGAATTAACGACCTGGTCGCCGGCGGTTCATCACAGCTTGCCGCTGTGCAGACTGCTTGCGGACCAAATAACGGCGTTATCATCAGCGGCACTCGCTGGTGGTGCAATGGAACATTGGGCCGAAATGTTTTAACCGGTCCGGCGTTCTATAACGTCGATTTTGGTGTCCACAAGAAGTTCAAGGTAACCGAAGGTACTTCGATCCAACTTCAGGCAAATGCGTTCAATATCTTCAACCACACGAATTTTGGGTTGCCGGTTGGTAACCTGAATGACACCGTGAATGTCGGTAAGTCAATCTCCACTGCTGGCACACCTCGAGTGATCCAGTTGGCACTCAGATTTGACTTCTAATTCAACGGATTGGGGTTGAAATTTCCGGGGGCGGTCAATAAAATGACCGCCCTCGCTTCTTTTTTGCTTCTCAACACAGGAGGTTTGGAAATGCTTCGACGAACGTTGATGACATTAGGCGGCGTGTTGTTAGCTACTCTTCTTATTCCTCCGGCAACATCATTAGGCCAGGATCGAGGCGCAGCCGGCCCGGCCGGTCCGAAGCGGGATGCGATGCTCGGCCGCGAAGGTGACATTGAGAATCGCAACAGGCAGCTCGAACTCTTATCCACACCGGAGAAGGTAAAGACTCTAACAGTTGAGGAACAGAAGTTTATCGCCAGCCAGATCTTTGAAGACTTTGAGCGTGTTCAGGTCATAAACCGTGAAATGATCAAGGCTACGACTAATCTTGACAATAACGGCTATAAACAAATCTCCTCACTGGCCGACGAAATGAACAAACGCGCGAAGAGATTAAAAACCAACCTGAACATCCCGGACATGGAGCACGACAAAAAAGAGCCCGAGCCGCAGAATGAAATGGACGCGGCGCAACTCAAAGCTTCAATCCAATCACTCAACATGTCTGTGAAGAATTTCGTCACCAGTCCCGTCTTCACGAATCCGAGGGTTACGACTGTTGGTAATCTTCAGAACATCAGGCGAGATATCTCAAACGTGATTGAGCTCAGCCGTACTGTCAAAAAGGCGGCGACCAAGCTTCAAAATTAGATCTAACTCGACTTCGGTTCAGCGAACAACGCCAGCTCGGAGATTGCAGGGCAAACTGGCGCCTGTGTTATGCGCAGGCGAAGCTTTCTTGTCGTTACAGGCTTGCCGCGTACGAGTTTGCAGTTGCCGATGCTCGTACCGTTCGCAAACTCCCGCCATTCATTATTGATCCAGCCATCCAACGCAAACGCTTCCATTCTTTGACCGAGCGGAAGATACTCACGCAGGCGAACTACGTTGAATGTTCGTTCCCGTCCGAGATCGAGAATCAATTGCGGTGTCGTTATCTGGTCATCGCATATCCAATATGTATCGCGTCTGCGGTCGATGACGTTTTGTGGCGAGAAACGTCGATTGCCGTTCCCTCGGGTGTTGCTTGCGGTAGCGTGCGCTCCCTGCGCTAAATCTTCGCGAAAAGTTGCATCGAGAAGGCGACGGAATTCGCGTAGTGAATTTACGTCTGGATTCGGAATCTGTCCGCGTCGATCCGGCGCGAGGTTTAGTAGAAAAGTACCGCCGCGACCAACGGAGGCATAGTAAAAATCGACGAGCGTTGCAGCGGTCTTCACTTTGCTGTCTTCCTTCGAGTGATAGAACCAACCGGGTCTGATCGAAACATCGCATTCCGCAGGCACCCAGTGTGAGCCCGGACGATCGCCGCGATTCAAACGAGCTTCGTCTGCCCTGCCGGGTGCGAAGTCGTCTTTATTGAGAGTATTCCACAGAGGATCGCCGGCAACTCCGCGCTCGTTGCCGACCCAGCGTACATCGGGTCCGGCGTCGCTGAAGAGACACGTCTCGGGCTGTAGTTTACGTACGAGGTTCCACGTCGCCGGCCAATCGTAGTACTTGTCGCGATCGATCCTGCGTGTCTCACGCGCGCCGCCGTAATACCCGTCGCCGCCATTCGCGCCATCAAGGAAGACTTCGAAAACAGGACCGTATGACGTTAAGAGTTCGCGTAACTGGTTACGAAAGTAGGTGAGGTATTCGGGACGACCGTAGTCTTTGTGGTTGCGGTCCCAGGGTGAGAGATAGATGCCAAACTTTAGCCCATGTTTTCGACACGCGGCTGAGATCTCTTTGACGACGTCGCCGCGTCCATTTCGCCATGGGCTGTTCTTGACCGAGTGCTCTGTATATTTCGACGGCCACAGGCAGAATCCCTCATGATGCTTGCACGTGAGGATCAAGCCTTTCATTCCTGCTGCTGCTGCGGTGGTTACGATTTGATCGGCATCGAAATCAGTAGGGTTGAAGGTTGCAGGAGACTCGTCGCCGTAACCCCATTCTTTGTCGGTGAAGGTGTTGATGGTGAAGTGGATGAATCCGTAGAACTCCATTTCATGCCAGCGCAGTTGCCGCGCAGACGGCGTTGGGCCATACGGCTGCGGCCCCATGTCAACATTAGCCCTTGCTCGTGAAAAGCAAGCAGCCAACCCAGCCACCTGAAAAATAAAGCTACGTCGTTGCATTTTTTGTAG
>DATNFX010000046.1:0-26491 GCA_035606195.1 Pyrinomonadaceae bacterium | reverse complement strand
GATACGCCGTTGACGTTGAACGACATGGACCGCTGCGGGTTACCGGCGGCGGAGTTGTCCTCAGTGCCGGAACCGTTGATGAAAAAGCCTCCGGTGCCTCTCGTGGTGCCCGGAATCAGATACATCAGACTCTGGTAGTTTCGACCGATGCTACCGAAAAGCGGGAGGTCATTGATCTGCCGCGCTGTTTGCGTGACGTTAACGTCGCCACGATCGGTTTGTAGAGTCGCATCCTGCGTGGCCGTCACGACGACAGTCTCTTCAACGCCGCCGACCTCTAAGGCAGCATCGAAACGATAAGTCTTATTCGCCTCGATCCGGACGTCTTCTCTGATCGTCGTCTTGAACGACGAGCGGGAGATGGTCACTTTGTAGAGGCCGACTTGAAGATCGTTTAACGAGTAGCCGCCACGATCATCCGTCATCACAGAGGAGACGCCTCCGGTGGCCAGGTTAGTAACTTCAATCTTCGCGCCTGAAACAGCAGCTCCGTTTGGATCCGTAACGTTTCCAACGAGAGAGCCATACAGCACTTGGGCCACCGTCAGCGCAGGTACGGCGGCGAGCAGGCAGATACTAAGCAGAGTTAAAAACAGAAACCGGCGCGACTTGGAAGTGAGTAACATCGACGTATCTCCTTTAATGAAGATGGGCATTTAGCCATTTAGTTCGAGGCCACAACAAATTACGCAATAAAGCGCTCAGACGATCGCTGGAGCGCCGAAGTGTTTCAGTAAAACGAGCGCTATCGTTCCCCTTAAACGCGGCTGAGTTATTGGATCGCTGGGAACAAGTTGCGTCTCTGCTCGCGTGAACGAGTGCTGTTTGAGTGTTTCCCTGATGATGGGCCCGACGCGCTGCCACGCACGCGTGACTTCACCGACGATGACGATCATGTCAGGCGCGAGGCCGGCAACAAGCGGCGCGATTCCACGACCGAGATACTTCGCCATCTCCTCGAGCGCTTCAACTGCCTTCGCGTCGCCCTGTTCGGCGAGTCGCAAAAGATGTTCGAAAGTAATCGTAGTTTCGGATGTCTCAGCCACGCGTTTGCTACGGCGCGCGGGCGCGATGGCATTGGTGTACTGGCGAATCGCGGCTGAGTTTGACGCATACATTTCCCAGCAACCCCGGTTTCCGCAACTGCACTCGAGGCCGTCGGGAACGATTGCGGCGTGTCCAAACTCACCCGCCGTACCGGTAGACCCCTGCACCAGTTGGTGATTGAGTATCAGGCCGCAGCCGATACCTTCAGAGACCGTAACGACCACCAGATTGCGCAGGCCTTCAGCGCGACGACCAAAGCAAATCTCTGAAAGTGCACAGGAATTTGCGGCATTTTCGAGTTCCACCGGCAGGCGAGTGGCTTTTTCAAGTGGCGTCTTCAGGTCGAAGTCGTTCCATCCCAGGTTCGGCGCAAAGACCAGCTTCTTGGTGGCGAGATCGACGCGGCCGGGCAGGCTGACGCCGATGCCTTCAACGGTCAGCTCCGGTCGCGCCGTCATGAGTTTGCGAACTCGTGGCACCAGTTCGGCGACGAACTGTTTTGGATCTGTGGGTGTTGCCAATGAATCCTGGGCCAGGAAATTTGCATCGAGATCGGCGAGCGCGAGAGTGGTAGTGATCGGGCGCACGTTTATGCCAATGATGCCGACGCGCTCTTTGTTCAAGTGCAGGAATACGGGGCGTCGACCACGGAGTGTGTGACCGTTTGCGCCTTCAGTTATCCAACGTTCTTTGATTAGTTGTTCCGCGATAACGGAGACGGTACTGCGTTGCAGGCCGGACTGACGCGCCAGGTCAGCTCGAGAAATGGGTTGGTGCGTTCGTATCAGGTTGAGAACGATACGGCGATTGATGTCTCTCGCCGTCTCGCTGGTCGCAACCTGAAAGTTGGATAGATCGATTCTTCGATGCACGGTATTTAATTCGCGGCGCGAACTAATACCATGCTAGCCGAAATCAAGTCAATAAAAATCTGTGTAATCTGTGGATAAAACTATTTCGGAAGTTGATCCAGAAACAGGTATCGCGCACGCGTGCTATCCGTCTCGAGACGCGACTCGACATCTATTCTCATGAATTTTGAGCTGGTAAGCGGAGACCACTCAGGCAGGCCCGCTGCGTTCGGATTTCCCTTCTTGATGAAGTTCGCAAAATAATTCTGCATCACGGTGGAGACTTTGTAATCGTCCGGCGTCCAGGCGTAAACGTCGTTCGAGCTGAGATTGCCGAGCGCGTATTCGATCTCTGCCGAGTGTGCCGCACCACGCGCGGGTGGCGTATTCCCCACTTTCATTGCCGGCCGCGGACGCGCGTAGAGGTATCGATACACCACCGCTCCGCCTGTCTTCGCATGCAGATCGGTCCACTTCCAGGTGCTGTAACTAATGAATCGATCGCTCGCCAGGTCAGCCGCTGCCTCCATGACTTCGTCTGTCGTTGTCGCCGGATAGAGCTTGAACACCTCATCAGCTCGCGTTCCGTACAACTTGCTCACAGCATTCCTATAATTCTCCAACGTCGGTTGGGCTGAGCCGAGGAGAGCGCCCCAGCCAACCTCTTCAGAGTTCCAGCCAGCCAGGAGTGGCACGCGGGCTTGTTTCCCATTGGCGAACGTCGTCGCCGGTTCGTCAGTCAGAAAATACCCATCGATCATTATCGGAAAGCGGCCGACACTGGCCCAACCACCTTTACTCGCCTCGTCAAGAATCTGCTGCGACGGTATGGCACGCAACGCCGCAATCGTTTGCGCGCCGAGACCCGCCGCAAACTTACTTCCCGCTTCTTCTCCTTTTGCACGCGGAACGGCCGAGAGCGTGCCAGTGATAGCGCCGCTTTCACCAATCGCACCGGCAATGAGGTTCTTCGATAACGGCGAAACCATGTGCGCGCTGACCGATATCGATCCGGCCGATTCACCCGCAATCGTGACACGTTTCGGATCGCCGCCAAAATTCGCGATGTTCCGCTGCACCCATTGCAAAGCTGCACTCTGATCTAGCAAGCCATAATTGCCTGACGCGTTATGCGGCGACTCTTTCGTTAACTCCGGATGAGACATGAACCCAAACACGCCTAAGCGGTAGTTCACGGTCAGGACGACGATTCCCTTTGCCGCCATGCTCTCGCCGTCGTAGCGAGGCTCTGAGCCGTCGCCGCTCACGAAGCCGCCGCCGTAAAAATAGACAAGCACTGGAAGCCGTTCGCGAGCGGATCTCGCCGGTGTCCAAACGTTCAGATACAGACAATCTTCACTTACGCCATTCGAGCGGAAAATCATGTCGTCAAAAATTCGGGCCTGCATACAGCGCGGGCCGAAGTCGACTGCCTGTCTCACGTCTTTCCAGTTCTTGACTGGCTGCGGTTCGCGCCAACGCAAATCGCCCGTCGGTGGCTGTGCGAACGGAATGCCTCTGAAGATGCGAACGCCCGACGGCTGCACACCGCGACCTGCAACCGGGCCGTTTGCAGTCTGGACCACGTCCGCGGCGTGCGCGGCGACAGCGCTAAATAGAATGAGCAGCGTCAGTGAAAAAGTTTTAATTGTCATATAGACCATTTTATACACGATCATCGAACGTACTGTAGGGGCGGCCCTCCGTGGCCGCCCGTGGTTTTGATCGTGTTCGCCGAATCCGAGGCCGTGGCTTTCTTGAACCCTGCTCAAACCACGGGCGGCCACGGAGGGCCGCCCCTACAGTACGTTCCGAATGGATAATTAGTCTGGTAGTCTGTCGTGATGAGTCCCAAATGGATTGTTCACAAATTTGGCGGCACGAGTGTGGCGGATGCGGAGCGTTATCGCGCCGCCGCTGAGATCGTGTTGCAGCGCGCACCCGATGAACGCGTCGGAATTGTCGTTTCCGCCATGAGCGGCGTGACGAATGTTCTCATTCAATCGGTCGAGCGCGCCGCCGCTCGGGACCTACCGTACCTCGCCACACTGCGGGACCTCGAGAGGAGGCACCTCGAAACTATCGAGCAGCTGTCGCTCACGACTGCGCAAACCGCAGCACTGCGCGAAACGATCGTCTCTGATTTCGCCGCAATCGAAGAAGTCCTACGAGGTGTTTGGATCACGCGAATACCTTCCGAACGCATCACGGAATTCGTTGCCGGTCACGGAGAGTTGTGGTCCGCCCAACTGCTGAATGCTTACCTCGAAGCGCAGGGACACTCCTCGACCTGGCTCCATGCAGGTACGGTTCTCATCGTCGAACCCGACAGCAACACCGTCGCAATCGACTGGAAACTCTCGCAGGAAAATGTGAATGCCTGGCAAGCAAGTAACGTCGATACGGATTTCGTCGTTATCACCGGATACGTCGCCGCAACCCATGACGGCTCCGCGACAACTCTGAAGCGAAACGGAAGCGATCTCTCCGCTTCAATCTTCGCGGCGCTGCTCGGCGCCGAATCGGTAACGATCTGGACCGATGTCGATGGAGTTTTCAGTGCCGACCCGCGTCGCGTTCCGGACGCGATCATAGTACCTGAACTTTCGTACCAGGAAGCCGCCGAGCTCGCCTATTTCGGAGCGAAGGTCATTCATCCGAACACGATGGCGCCGGCGATTTCGAAGAACATTACAGTCTGGATCAAAAACAGCTTCAAGCCCGAAGCGCCCGGCACACGGATTTCAGCGGCATCATCACCCGATCTACCGATTAAAGGTTTTGCCGCAGTCGAAGACATGGCGCTGATAAACGTCGAAGGCACGGGGATGATGGGCGTGCCTGGCGTGGCTCACAAACTCTTCGGCGCGCTGCGCACGGTCGGCGTTTCCATCGTGATGATCTCTCAGGCGAGTTCGGAACACTCGATCTGCTTCGCTGTTCCGCGCGCCGACGCCCTACTGGCAAAGAAAACAGTCGAAGAGACCTTTTTTGCGGAACTACAACGAGGAGAGATTCAGACCGTAGATCTACGAGAAAGCTGCTGCATCGTCGCCATGGTCGGCGAGGGCATGATTGAGAGACTCGGCATGGCCGGACAGTTTTTCAGTGCGCTTGGTAAAGCCGGTGTCAACGTAAGAGCAATCGCACAAGGCTCGTCGGAACGAAACATCTCAGCCGTCATCGAACAGCACGAAGCGACTAAGGCATTGCGAGCGCTGCACTCCGCGTTCTACCTTTCGAGTCAAACTCTTTCCATAGGTGTGATCGGCGCCGGATTGATTGGCGGAACGTTTCTGGACCAACTCACAGCCCGTGTTCAGGAGCTGCGCACCGAACGTGGTATCGATTTGCGAGTGCGCGGCATCATGAACAGCCGCAAGATGATTCTTCATGACGGGCAATTTCATCTCGACCATTGGCGCGATGAATTAGACGATCGCTCTTCTGATGCCGACCTCGAAAAGTTCATTAATCACATACAAGCCGATCACCTGCCACATGCAGTGATCATCGACGCAACAGCGAGCGGCGAGCTGCCAAAGCACTACGAGAGTTGGGTGTCGAGAGGCATCAACGTCATCACACCAAATAAGCAGAGCAACTCCGGACCATTCGCTGCTTACCGCAGCCTGCGCGATGCAACTCGCAAACACCAGCGATACTTTCTTTACGAAACAAACGTCGGCGCCGGGCTGCCGATCATTCACACGCTTCGCGGACTGATCGAAACAGGAGATCAAATCATCAAAATCGAGGGTGTGCTTTCGGGCACGCTGTCGTACATCCTCAACTCGTTCGATGGCTCACGCACGTTTTCTGAAATCGTGCGTGAAGCTTTTACGCTTGGTTATACAGAGCCCGATCCGCGTCTGGACTTGTCGGGTGTCGACGTTGCGCGCAAGCTGATCATCCTCGCACGAGAGATGGGGCTACAGGTGGAGATAGACGCCGTCGAAGTTGAAAGCCTGGTGCCTGAGGAGTTGCGTTCGGCGAGTCTGAAAGAATACCTCGACAAATTCGACAAACACGATCACACAATCGCGGACCGGCTCAACACAGCCCGGGCCAGTGGTCACGTACTGCGATATGTAGGCGTCATCAATAATGACGGAAGTATGTCTGCGGGACTGCGAACTTACCCACTCGATCATCCGTTCGCGAGTCTCCAGGGCAGCGACAATATCGTCAGTTTTCAAACAGTGCGTTACAACACTCAACCAATGATCGTGAGAGGTCCAGGTGCTGGTCCAGAGGTAACGGCCGCGGGCGTCTTTGCCGACCTGCTTCGACTCGCTTCCTTTCTTGGTGCACCACAATAAGTGCCACAAAAGGCACATAAGGCACAAAAAGCACAAAGTAGGATTGGTCATGGTCTAACTTTTATGCCTTATGTGCTTTTTGTGCCCTTTGTGGACGTTCGTGGCAACCCTGTAAACCTAAAACACCTCTGACGAGGAGGCATAACTTCAGCTCTCCCACGTCCAACCAACTAATAGGAGGAACTATTCCGTGTTCAGGACAATGCTGATTTTGACAACCATCGCGGTGTGCGCCTCAATCGCCGCCGCACAAAGTGATTACAAGAAATTTGAGTTCTTTGGCGGCTATTCGCATAACTTCGTCAATACCGACAGCATCGACGAACGTGAGGGATTTCACGGATTTGAAACCGCCGCCACCGCAAACCTCTCGCGATACTTCGGATTGAAGTTTGATTTTTCCGCTCACTTCAAGGACCGGTCCATTCCGCTTTTTACTATTCAGGGCGGGAGCGGGAGTTTGGACATCGATTCACAAGTTTACAATTTCCTCGGCGGTGTTCAACTCAAAGACAACGCCACCGACTCAACATTCAAGCCGTTTGCTCACGCCCTGGTGGGTGCAGCACATGCACGCAATAAACTCAACTTTAACCCGGCTGGTTGTGTAGCGGTCTTTCCCAGCCCTTGTGTGAATCAGACGGTGAGCGAAACCGGCTTTGCGGGAGCGTTTGGTGGTGGGATCGACATTCGCGTAAACGATCGAATAGATGTACGAGCGATTCAGATCGACTACAACCCGACGCGATTGTTTGATAGCACACAGCACAATTTCCGGATCGGCGTTGGCATCGTGATTCACTGATCTGGTTGGAGAGTCGAGTGCAGCCTGTCCCCCAACAGGCTGCACCCGCCATCGAACGGAAATGATTCTGTATTCGATAAGGTAATCGCCCGCCACTCTTCGGGCTCCTACCAGCACGATTAAAGAATCACCTCATACTGCGCCATACTTCTGCAAGGCCCGGGCCATGGCCACAAAGACGAAAGATTAGCTACAAAGAAGCACAGAAAAGGATCGTGCAGCAGCACTAGTTCCTCTTCTCCGTTGCCGGCGTGTTTCACCGTGAGACAACTTCGCGGTCGAGTGATTCACGCTGTATCACTCGTTTGGCTGGGTGCATGAGCGTCGATTAGTTTGAGGATTTCAGCCGGTGGGAATGGCTTCGCGAGCGCACCGACGGCGCCGAGTTTCTTAGCTTCAGCGAAAACTTGTTCGCTGCCATGAGCGGTGATCAGAACGATTGGTATTTCAGGCTGATGCTCGCGAATGCCGGTGATTACCTGGAAGCCAGAGATGTCGGTCAAGAAGAGATCGACGACACTGAAACCAAAGCGCCGCCGGCGTACTTGATCGATTCCGTCAAGACCGTTAGTAACAAGGACTACTTCGTAGCCGTTCGACTCGAGCACAAGCCTGAGCGCGTCGCCTACGGAGGGTTCGTCATCTACGATCAGAACACGTAATTTAGCCACAAATCGTCAGGGCTTCGCGGTCATCGACGAAGCGGGTCGTTCAATTTTAATTCCAAGCTTCTTGAGTTTTCGGTAAAACGTGGGGCGAGGATAACGCAGAATCTGAGCGCTCTTCTTGATGTTGCCTGCCGTGCGTTCGAGAGTTTGCATAATCGCTTCACGCTCAATCTCTTCCATCGGTAGTAATGGCGGAATCACAAAACTCGAGCTCGCCAGGCGCGTTTGAAATTCCTCCGGCAAACAATTGGGCAGCAACTCGTTGCCTGAACAAAACAACACCGCACGTTCGATGACACTCTCGAGCTGCCGGATGTTGCCCGGCCAATCGTAACGAACCAGACGCATAACAGTATCCGGAGCAATGTCGTGGATTCGCTTTCCGTATTGTTCATTGAACCGCTTCAGAAAACGGTTCGCGATTAAAGGCACGTCGTCAAGACGCTCACGCAAAGGTGGGACCTTGATCTTGATCGTACTGATGCGGAAATAAAGATCCTTGCGCAGGACTCCCTCGTCGATAAGAGCGGACGTATTGCGGTTAGTCGCTGAAATGAGACGGAAGTTCACATCGATCTCTAGCTCATCACCCAGCCGGCGCAGCCTTCGCTCTTGTAAAACTCGCAGCAGCTTTGTTTGCAGGTGCGCCGGCATCTCCGCGATTTCGTCGAGCAGCAACGTGCCATGGTTTGCGGCTTCGATTAGACCTCGCTTGTCGCGGTCGGCTCCCGTGAACGCGCCGCGCTTGTAACCAAACAATTCTGATTCAATGAGTTGGTGGGGAATCGCAGCGCAATTGATTCGGATAAACGGGCCCGCAGCACGCTGGCTTTGCGTGTGAAAAGCGGTGGCAATCAGTTCTTTACCAGTACCACTTTCGCCTTCGATCAAGACGGAAGCGTCTGAAGGGGCGGCAGTCCTGATCACCTCGAAGATCTGGCACATCTTGGTATCACGACCGATCATTCCAAACGTTTCACCATCGCCCACGAGCGTTCGCTTGAGGGCTTCATTCTCATGTTTCAACTCCTGGAGCTGTAACGCGCGATCGACGAGAGCGAAGAGACGATCGGGTGTATAAGGCTTTTCGAGATAGTAGTATGCACCCGCCTTGATGGCCTCGATCGTTATGTCGAGCGAGCCGTATCCCGTCATGAGAATGACTTCGACGTCGGGCGTGGTCCTTTTGACGTGCGTGATCAGATCGATTCCGGAGGCGTCTGCCAGACGAAGATCGGTGATAACGAGATCTACAGGCACTTGCTTGAGGATGGTGGTCGATTCCGCAAAACTCTGAGCCGTCAAAACTTCGTATCCTGCATCGGTGAGAATCAACGACAACGATCCAGTAACGCTTGGCTCATCGTCAACTACCAGAATCTTTTTCGGGGTGCGTGCAATCACGATTGGCTCCTCTCGTCGGCAGGTAATTCAATTCGGACCTGAGTTCCTGTTCCCTGCCGGCTTTCAACTTCGATTCGTCCGCCATGTTGCTGAATGATCTTCTGCGCGTAAGGCATGCCGAGGCCGAGGCCACGGCTCTTCGTTGTATTGAACGGCTCAAAGATCTGTTTGATCCGTTCCGGACTCATTCCTGCACCAGTGTCCTTGATCGTCATCCACATCTTTTTGCCGTCGCGCCCGGTTGAGATCGTCAAACGTCCACCATTAGACATTGCCTGCACGGCATTCAGCACGAGGTTTAGGGTTGCCGCACGAATCGACGCTTCGTCGAGCATTCCCGAAACCGGTGAACTATCAAGCTCCATAACAATCTCGATGTTATGAGCAGAAATCTCGGTGCTGAGAAGTTGTACTACGTCTCGCGCGACATCATTTAAATCGACCGTTTTCAACGCGAGTGTGACTGGTCGAGCGTAATTCAGAATCTGTTCGGTGGTGGCCGTGAGATGGTTG
Organism: Pyrinomonadaceae bacterium; assembly: GCA_035606195.1. GTDB lineage: Bacteria > Acidobacteriota > Blastocatellia > Pyrinomonadales > Pyrinomonadaceae > PSRF01. Next base: position 16,881 of record DATNFX010000046.1, on the reverse strand, counting down.
ATGGTCTCGATGATCTTATTGATCAGTTGCGCATCGGCGGGCGGAACTTTTCCGTCGAGTTTCCCTTTGAGATGTTCGGAATAAAGTAATAAACCTGCCAGAGGATTCCTGACTTCATGGGCCACCTGCGCTGCGACTCTGCCGAGCGTCGCGATCTTCTCACTATGTGCAAGTTGTTCGGTGGTCTCAATTAACTTTCGTTGCTTGCGATTTACGATGCCAAGCAGAATGCTGACGACGATCACATCGACCGTCATGGAGATGAAGAAGTGTTCAACTCTCTGCTCAATCTTGTTACGGTAGTCCGCGTTCTCGGGTCCGGGGTAATTGCGCTCAACCCAACTGAAGTACGGCGGCCGCAGCACGCGTTCCCACGTTATGATTACGGTGGCCGTCAATATGATCGTCAACGAGGTAAACAGGATGATCAGACCGAGATTGGAGCGTCTCGTTTCAGACGCTATGAGCGAACGTGGGACACTCGTGAACACTCGTGAAAGGACACTCATAGGAGATTCCCGGTAAAAGGCTGTCTTCCCACAGCCTCCCTGAGAAGGGATCAAGTCGCTTGTTTGGGTTCAGACGAGGTTGTTAACTACAGCACCCAAAACCTGCTTGAAGTTCTGCAAGAGTCTCTGGCAAATGGGCGCACCGTGTTTCATAATGAGAAAAAGTTGCCCCTGACAGAGGAATGTGTCTCCCTGCGTTCTTGCGAAAAAGGGAGATGTTTCGCGCCTGGTGTGGATTTTTTCCCGCAAACGATGAGCTGGCGGAGAAGAAAACTTAGGAAGCTGCTGTAGCACACCACTTGCAGATGGCTGAACGACAGCGAGCTAACGACAACCTATTCGCGCTGGGGAATAATACCACACGTCAAGGAGATTGAAATGCTGAGACTCACCTGCGCTCTTATTCTCATCGGTTTTGCCTGCACTTTACCGGCCAAATCACAAACGCCGCCGGCACAAACCACGCCACCAAAACCAGACGATTGCGCCTGCGAATCGCAGGTTCTGCCTGAGACGCTCGCCGTTGTTAATGGCGTAAAAATTACCAGTGCCGATATTAAGAAGGCGACGGGAAATTCCGTTGGCCCACTCCAGGCGCAGGTCGTCGAGGCACGGAAACGGGAGCTCGACCTGATCATCAATTCAAGACTCCTCGCAATCGAAGCGAAAAAACGCGGCGTCAGCACGGTCAAACTGCTCGAACAGGAAGTGGTGTCCAAAGTGAAACCGGCGACAAAAGCTGAAGCCCAGGCCTTCTACGATCAGAACAAAACGCGCATCAACAAAGAGTTCTCGGAGGTTGTCGACGACATCGTCTCGTACCTGTCCGAGCAACGACAGCAGCAGGAGGCGAAGAAGTTTGCAGACACTTTGCGCGCCGCGAGCGAAGTGAAAGTGAACGTGACTGAAATCACGCCGCCCGCCAACGAGGCAGAACGCGCTCGCGTTTTCGCGACTATCAAAGGCGAGAAGATCACTTCCGGCGACGTTGAAGCCTCTATACTTCCGCTGATCTTCGACGTGCAGGAGCAAGTCTATAAACTACGCAAAGACGAACTCGAACTCAGTATCAACGACACGCTGCTGACGCAGGAAGCGGCAAAGCGAAAGATCACAACAAACGCTCTGCTCGATGCGGAAGTAAAACCCAAGCCCGTTACAGATCAGCAAACACAAGTCTTCTACGAGCAGAATAAAGAGCGGGTCAGCGGCGACTTCGCGCAGACCAAAGACGCGATCCGGCAGTATCTCGAACAGATTGAAGTGCGACAGGCGGAACGTGCGTTTGTTGAGAAGCTGCGCGCGACTGCGTCGATTCAGGTATTCCTCGTCGCGCCTGAGTCGCCCGTGTTTTCGATCTCCACGAACGATCAGCCTTCCCTCGGCAACGCGAATGCTCCGGTAACGATCGTTGCGTTCACTGATTATCAGTGTCCGAGTTGCGCAGCGATGCATCCGACACTGGAGCGACTCGTAACCGAGTATCCGGGCAAAGTGAGACTCGTCACGCGCGACTTTCCGCTCAGCCAGCACACCGAAGCGGTGAAGGCCGCGGAGGCAGCTGAAGCCGCACGCGAACAGGGAAAATACTGGGAGTACATCCACATTCTGCTTCGCAACCAGTCCGCGCTTACGGTCGACAAGTTGAAAGGTTATGCAACGGAGCTCTCGCTCGACCGAACTCGCTTTGACAGCGCGCTCGATTCCGGAAAGTTCTCCGAATCAGTGCAGCGCGATGTTGAAGACGGGATGAAGCTGGGAATCAACGGCACGCCAACGATATTCATCAACGGCCGCCGCGTTTCAGCGAAGACTTATGAGGATCTCAAAGCCACTGTCGATGCCGCGCTGAAATAGGCCACAAAAAGGCACATAAAACACATAAAGCACAAACGGATCTCCTGATTTTCGAATAAATCTCTTTGTGCTTTTTGTGCTTCTTGTGCTTTTTGTGGCTTAATGATGCGGCATGAAGAACGGTTCCCCTCACTATCGGACGTGCAGTATTTGCGAGGCGATCTGTGGCATCGAGATCACGGTCGAAGGTGACGAGCGTCTCACCATTCGCGGCGACAAAGATGATCCATTCAGTCGCGGATATATCTGCCCGAAGGCCGTTGCTCTACAAGACATTCACTATGACAAAGATCGTCTGAAGTATCCGGTCCGGCGCATTCCGAACGGCTGGCGACGCATCGGCTGGGATGAGGCTTTCGACGAAGTAGCGAAGAACCTCAAACGCGTTAACGCGAAGTATGGCCGAAACTCGATCGCCACCTACCTCGGCAATCCGACCGTTCACAACTACAACGCGCTTCTCTTCGCGCCGGGCTTTCTTCGCAGCCTGCATACGCGAAACAAATTTTCTGCAACTTCGGTCGATCAACTCGCGCATCACGTCGCGTCGTTTCTGATGTATGGTCACCAACTGCTGCTTCCGATCCCGGATATCGATCGCACCAAACTATTTCTTGTCCTCGGGGCAAATCCGGCGGCGTCAAACGGCAGCATGATGACTGCACCCGGCTTGGGTCGCAGGATGGAAGAGATACGGCGGCGCGGCGGCAAAGTCATACTGATCGATCCTCGTAAAAATGAAACCGCTCGTCTCGTGGACCAGCATCTGTTTATTCGACCCGGCACAGATGCCCTATTGTTACTTGCGTTGCTGCACGTTGTTTTTGACGAAAGACTGACGCGACCTGGTCCACTGGGATCTTTTACGAAAGGTATCGAAACGATCGGAAATCTCGTAAAAGAGTTTCCGCCGGAAAGAGTCGCTCCGATTACGGGAATCGAGCCGGAGAAGATACGCGTGCTCGCAAGAGAATTTGCCGCCGCTAAGTCAGCAGTTTGTTACGGCCGAATCGGCGTTAGCACGCAGGAGTTTGGCGCCACGTGTCAGTGGTTGATCAACGTTCTGAATATCGTTACGGGCAATCTAGATCGGCCCGGAGGGGCGATGTTCAATTTGCCGGCTTTCGATCCTTTGTCGGCGCCGGAGTCGCTGGCTCCGCGCGGTAGTTTTGGGCGCTGGCACAGCCGCGTTCGAAAGCTGCCGGAGTTTTCCGGAGAGTTACCGGTCGCCGCCCTTGCTGAAGAGATTTTGACTCCCGGCGAAGGGCAAGTGAAGGCGATGGTGACACTCGCCGGCAATCCGGTGCTTTCAACACCCAACGGGCGCGAGCTTGATGAGGCACTCGCGAGTCTCGAGTTCATGGTGTCAATCGACATCTACATCAACGAGACGACGCGACACGCGCACATCATCCTGCCGCCCACGGGTCCGTTAGAGCGCGGCCACTACGATATCGCATTTAATATTCTGGCTGTTCGTAACACGGCAAAATTTTCACCACCATTGTTTGATCCAGCTCCCGACACACGAGCCGATTGGGAGATCCTTTCTGAGTTACAAACTCGAATGGAACACAAACAAGTAGGCAGCATCCTGAAGGGAGTGCAACGAAAGATCGGCCGGCGATTCTTCGGTCCTGAAAGGATTCTCGATCTCGGTTTGCGGTTTGGACCATACGGCGGCGGCTTCAATCCCTTTTCCAAAGGTCTTACGTTGCGAAAGCTAAGGGAAGCCGTACACGGAATCGACCTTGGACCGATGATTCCCTGTTTACCGAAACGTCTGTGTACGGCCGACAAGCGCATCGAGTTGGCGCCGGAAGTTCTGGTCAAAGACGTGGAGCGCGTGAAGTCGAAGTTTCTCGACGGCGCGCCGCAGGATTTGAATGGAAATCTGTTACTGATTGGACGTCGTCATCTGCGAAGTAACAACTCGTGGCTGCACAACGCGCGCAGGTTGCTCCGAGACGATGAAACACAACCGCGTTGCACAATACTCATGCACCCCACGGATGCGGCTCGACGGAGTTTGAGTACGGGGCAAAACGTGAGGGTGGAATCGAGAGTGGGATCGATCGTAATCCCGATCGAAGTGTCTGACGAGATGATGCCTGGCGTGGTGAGTATTCCACACGGTTGGGGTCACGATCGGCCAGGCAACAGACTGGCAGTGGCCCAACAACATCCGGGTCAGAGCATCAACGACCTGACGGACAACCAGGCCATCGATGCTCTGTGTGGTACGGCGGCGTTCAATGGAACAGTCGTTACTGTTGCGCGGTATGACTCACAGGATTAACAAGATTTGCAGGATTCAAAAGATTCATCCTGTCAATCGTGTAATCCTGTCTAAAAACTATCCTCGCTGCGCAAAAATCCCAAAGAACGCCCCGCGGTGCGAATAGAACACGATAAACCAGAGCGCCGTCACTAAGACTGCCATTCCCATTCCCACGGGATTGAGCAACAAGTGATACAGCAGGATGTTCACGATCACTGGGCCAAGTAACACAAGGCCAAGCGCCACGTAACGATTCACCAGCAACAGCGCCCCGCCCACGATTTGTAGCACCGCCACAACCCATAAGTAGTGCGACTGAAACAGTGCCCCGATGAATTGCCCGGCGAGACCTGTTGGCGGTGGCCCCATCGGAATGAACTGCAGAAACGTGTTCAGCCCGAACACTACGAAGATCAGTCCGAGTAAAAGACGCGCAATCAATGCTGCTATTCTCATCTAATTCTCCTCCGATCTAGCTAATTCTACGCTATCTCACCCATCTTGCCATTTTGGTAATCTTCAATTGCCTGGAAAATCTCCTGCTTCGTGTTCATAACAAATGGCCCATAGCGAGCGACGGGCTCGTTGAGCGGCACACCGCCAATCAATAGGACATCGAGCCTCGTGGTCGCATCGGCAGGGTTCTCGATTCTCACTTCGCTGCCATCCGGCGCGAACAACACCATCTGCCCGTCTTCTCCTCGCTCACGTTCGGAACCGAACAAGCCGCCGCCATCGACAACGTAGGCGAACACATTGAAGTTACTCGGCACTGTCTGCGTCACGACGCCACCGGGTTCGATCGTGTAGTGCAAATACATGATCGGCGTGCGCGTCTCGATCACGGCCTTCTGGCCCATCGCCTCACCCGCAATCACCTTCACCGTAGCGAGACCGTCCGCCGAAGTCACCTTCGGAATCTGCGCGTTTGGGATCTCCTGGTAGCGCGGCTTGATCATCTTGTCCCGCTTTGGGAGGTTCACCCAGAGCTGGAATCCGTGCATTCGTCCGCCGTTGCGCGTGAGCTCAGCACTCGGCATTTCGGAGTGAACGACACCCGCGCCTGCAGTCATCCACTGCACGTCGCCCGGCGTCAGGCGTCCGGCATGTCCGCGAGAATCCTTATGCTGCATCTCGCCTGACAACATGTAGGTCACCGTCTCGAAGCCACGATGCGGATGATCGGGCGCACCTTTTGCCTGGTTTGGGCCAAGGTCCATCGGTCCCATTTCATCAAGCAGTAAAAACGGATCAAATTCTGAAAACTGCGGTTTTGGAAACGGACGCCGGACCAAAAAGCCCGCTCCTTCCAGTGTTTCGATACTATTCACGACTCCCGCGACTGCGCGAGGTTTTGTCTTCACTTCACTAACCATTGAATTGATACTCCTTATTCCAGGCGGCCCGCCGCCTCGTAACCAATTTTTTTTAACAGGCGGATGAGCGTTTCGCGTTCGGCCCGGTTTAGGGAAGCAGCGGCGAGTCGCTCCATGTCCGACGCGTGGTCGGCATAGACACGCGTGATCAGTTCCCTGCCCTCTTTGGTCAGGTGCACGATTCGCGCGCGCCGGTCGGTGCCCGATGAACGTCGTTCGACCAGACCTTTCGATTCCAGCCGGTCAACGGCAACGGTGATGGAACCACTCGTCAGCAGCACTTTCTTTCCGATTTCGTTGATTGGAAGCGGCCCTTTGTGCAAGAGCGCTTCAAGAACGGCGAAGTCGCTGCCGCACATCTCCGACTCCGCGATGCTGTTTTCCGCGTACGTCTCCACGGCGCGCGCCGCCTTCCACAAAACCAGAAAGACATGAACGCCACTGCCACCCTTCAACGATTGCTCTTTCTGTGTGCTCATCCTGATTTATCTTGATATCAAGATACTTTAGTTAGAGCTATCCGTCAAGGGCTGGGTTGGCGGCTCAAGAGGAGGAGTGCGGCTCCGAAGAGACCGCACGAAACGGGATCGCTCATCGTCCACCACCAGGGCATGCCCGAGGTGAAGTCGATCAAAAAGAACACTGGAGCGGCCACCAAAAACGCGATGGCATTGAACACGACGAAGGCGTGGAAACGCTTAACGTCACTGGCGATCAACCACAACGAGACTCCGTGTACGCCGTAGGTGTAGGAAGCCTGCCGGATCATGAACATGAGGACTGGTCCTTCGGGCATCGCGCCGAGACCGATCCAGGCGTGTGAGATCTCCATCCACGAGCGCGGCATCACGACGGCTATAAACGCGAATATCTCTACGGCACCGCAGAGTCGCAGTAACCACACGAGGAGACGCTCTTGATTCATGGGCTGAATTAAGCCACAGATTTACGCGGATGAACACAGGTAAAAATGATTTGACTGATCCGTGTTTCTCCGCGTAAATCTGTGGCGGCTTTTACACTGAGGAGATCACATGAACATCAAGAGGTTGGGACCGATTCTTGTTGGCGTATTCCTTTGCGTCGTTGCACCTTTGCATGAAAGAACCTCTGCCGGCATCGACGCAGCGTTTGTGGAATTCGACACGCCTGATTTCAAACTCCGACTAATGAAAGCCTCACAAACAGTCTTCAACCTGGAACCGAAGAGCACTCCCGGCTTTGACTTCGCACCTGGCGATCGTTTGGAGCAGCGCGACACCCGTGGTTATCACCATCTCGGCGACCTGACGCTCCGCGTTCGCGTCGGCAACTCCGGACCATGGCAAAAGTACGACACCGCCGAGGGCGAAGAACCTGTTCAACCTCTGGATGCGGCTGGACCAACGCTCGCCGCTGCAGATCTCTCACCGACATTGCCTGCGGACATTCCTTTGGAAATTACACGCTCATGGATCGTCGAGAATGGCCATCTCGTCCTGCACTTCGATTTAAAGAACAAGACAACACAACCCGTGCAACTCGGTGCACTCGGTATTCCGATGATCTTCAACAACATGATCACCGGTCGCAATCTCAAGGAAGCGCATGAGAAGTGCTCTTTCTCCGATCCCTACATCGGCCAGGATGCGGGATATTTGCAGGTCACACGGCTAAGCGGTCTCGGTCCCGCGCTGCTCGTTGTTCCTGATGGTCAAACTCCCTTCGAAGCCTATCAACTGCTCACCGAGCCAACGAGACCCAGCCAAACATTTGAAGGCGCGTTTGCTTGGATGGTCCACACGCAAGCTTTCGCTGAGGACGAGTGGCGCGGCGTCGAGCAATGGAACCCGCCGACGATGACGACAATCGCTCCCGGCGCCACAAAGACTTATGGAGTCAAGTTTCTGTTAGCCGGTGAAATACGAAAGATAGAGTCAACGTTGGCGGAGAATGGCCGGCCCGTGGCGATCGGTATTCCGGGCTACGTGCTGCCAATGGACGTCGATGGGCGTTTGTTCCTGAAGCACAAAGGCAAGGTGACGCAGGTAGCAGTTCATCCAGCTGGCGCCCTCGAAATTAAGAAAGACAAACCAACCGGACAGTGGCAAACGTACAGCGTTCGCGGCAAAACCTGGGGACGCGCTCGTCTTACGATCACGTACGACGATCGCTCGACACAATCCATTAGTTACTACGTAACTAAACCCTCGACTGAGGCCGTCGCCGATCTGGGTAACTTTCTTTTCACTAAGCAGTGGTTCGACGATCAAAACGATCCTTTTCACCGCAGTCCATCCGTCATGAGTTACGATCGCGAGGCGAATAAAATCGTGACCCAGGACAGTCGGGTGTGGATTGCAGGGCTCGGAGACGAGGGTGGTTCAGGTTCGTGGCTTGCTGCAGCCATGAAAGAGTTTAGCCAGCCGCGCAAGGAAGAGGTCGCAAAGTTCGAGCAGTTCATCGACCGTGTTTTGTGGGGCGGCCTGCAATATAACGACGGCCCAAACAAGTATGGCGTAAGGAAGAGCCTTTTTTACTACTCGCCGCAGGACGTCCCCAACTACAAATACGACGCTTCGCTGAATTGGACCACCTGGACGAGCTGGAAGAAAGCTGACGCCGAGTCGATCGGGCGCGGTTACAACTATCCGCACGTGATCGCCGCTTACTGGTCGATGTATCGACTCGCACGGAACCACACGGGCTTGGTCACGAATCATTCGTGGGACTGGTACCTGGACCAGGCATATGAAACCGCGAAGTTCATGTTCAGCAGGCAGCCGAACGGCCGTCGCCGCGTCGGCTATGTCGAGCTCGGCCTGATGGAAGGCGACATCATCGTCGCACTACTCGACGATCTAAAACGAGAATCGTGGACAGACAAAGCGAACGCTCTCGAAGGCCTGATGAAGGAACGGACCGATCGCTGGAAACAGGAACCGTATCCGTTTGGCAGCGAGATGGCGTGGGACTCGACCGGCCAGGAAGAAGTTTACGCGTGGTGCAAATACTTTGGTTACGACGATAAAGCGCTTGTCTCACTGAACTCGATTCTTGGCTACATGCCGACCTTGCCTCATTGGGGTTACAACGGCAATGCGCGTCGTTATTGGGATTTTCTCTACGGCGGCAAGATCAGAAGAATCGAGCGACAATTGCATCACTACGGCTCAGGTTTGAATGCCATTCCGGTCCTGTCGCAATACCGCGAGCACCCAGATGATGAATATCTACTGCGCGTCGGATATGGCGGCACGATGGGAGCGCTCTCAAACATCGATCAGGAGGGATTCGCATCGGTCGCGTTTCACTCGTTTCCGTCGACCTTGAAGTGGGATCCTTACACAGGCGACTACGGACCAAACTTCTTCGGTCATGCATTCAACGCTGCCACTTACGTAATCAAAGATCCTGAATTTGGTTGGCAGTCGTTTGGCGGAAATGTGAGCGTTCGTGACGGTTGGGTGAACGTGAAGCCGCTCGACTCGCTCCGCAAGCGCGTCTACGTCGCGCCGGTTGGGTTGTGGTTGACGCTCGATGCCGGGACGTTCGAAGAGGTGGCAATCAATACACGGACGAATGTCGTGCGCGTGAGTTTCTCGCCTGCAAACGTCTTCACTCCGAATGCTCGTCTTCGCGTTCAACAACCAGCGAAGGTCACACAAATCGGCACTTTTGCTCCAAGAGAAAAGTTCGTCAACGAGGGCGACGCGTTTACAATTCCGCTCCGCTCCTCGACCACGTCGGTCGAACTCGTCCGATCAAAGCTACTGTAGGGGCGGCCCTCCGTGGCCGCCCGTGGTTTTGATCGTGTTCGCCAAACCCAAGACCGTCGCTCCTTGAACCCTTACTCAAACCACGGGCGGCCACGGAGGGCCGCCCCTACAGTACGTACCGAGAAGGCAATTCCAATTAAAGCTTAAACTCACAAACCAGAGAGATGTTTCCCTTCCCTTTGATAGTTTGCGTCGTGAAAAGCTCGCTCTCAGTCTCGAGCGCCGTGACCAGTGTCTTGCGCGGCACCTCCGTGCTGCTTTGCGACTTTCCGTGTTTGCCCGTCATCGTCGACATGAACGACTTGAGCCGCGTCTTGTCCGTCTTCTTCTTGGAGCGATTCTTGAACCCATTCCACAACGTCTTCGGCGTGGCATTGCGGCTGCCGTGATGTCCGACTTTATAAACGTTTACTCTCGAAAGCAGACGCCTGATCTCAGGCTTACTCAACGCGTACGACCAGTTTTCGATCTGCGCGTCGCCGGGGAACAGCAACTTCTTTCCGTTCACCTCAAACAGCAGAATCAAACTGGTATTGTTCATCACTTTATCGAGCGCTCTCACGATCCCGAGTAACTGTTCGCCTCTGATCGAACTCATACGCTTCAGAAACCAGCGCGTATATGCCGGACTGGTTGTATAGGTCTTTGCGCGACGAAAGATGCGCGCCTCCGGCTTCAGCACAAACTGGTTCGCGAGCGCTTGAAACATCCAGAACTCGTCCTCGTCTTTACTGCGTTGAATCTTGATCTCGCTCGACTGTTTCAGCGTCGGTGGACCAAGCACCGTAGTCCTTACTCCGGGCAACACTTGTTCTAAACCTGATTTCGATCCGAAATTCAGGTAAAAGTTTTTCTTGCCCATCTGCATGAGGTTCTCTACTGCGGACGCATTGCTCAAGTTGTCGTCGCCCAGGAACGTGATTTCGCGCTTGAGAGTTTTACTCAACGACTTCCGCCGTTGCGCCTCCGTCAGTATCGCCGCAGAAATCGCGTGCATGTTGCCCAGTGCTGCAACAAACGCCTTGTTCGTTGTCATTCCGTTTGGCGCCTGAGTGGCATCGACGCGAGCTTTCGGATGTTCAGTCCAGGGTTGCAGCACCACGTCGGGCTTGCACGATGCAATCACGTCGCCTGAGGCTGTTCCTTTTTTGTTAGTAGCGAAGCCACTGATGTGATCCTTGTGACGGTGAGTGGCGATAACGGCGTGTAGTTTCCCGTTGCATTGTTTCTTGATGTCCTCGGCCACTTTCAACATCAGGTCTTTAGGAACACCTTTCGGCTGGCCCGTACTACCGAAGTCGACGAGTACGTGACGATCTTTGTTTGTCCCGGGATAATGGAACGTAAGCAGGAAACAATCGCCGAAACCTACCTGATAGCTGCGAATAGTTAAGCTTTTCGGTTTAGAGGTAGCCATTGTTTACCAATCCTCCCTGGAAAATGAGCTCAGCGAAGTGGCGCGTTGTCGATGCAGACTCGCAAAATTACGAAAGGACGCCGGGTTTCTGTAGTAGCCGTACCCCCACAGATATTCGAGACGCTGCGATTGCCGGTCGCCGTCGTCCAGTCGATTCTCGATGTGGAATTTTAATTTTCCGTACTCGTCGAAGATGAGTGTGCCACCTCCCGTAATGCGTATCTCCTGGTCGTCCGGCATATCATCCGGCACGGTGATCCCCAGGTTTTTCTGCTTCTTCAGTTCGCCGGCCTGCATTTCGAGAATCTGCATATACTCGGCGACGGTTTCACGAAGGGCAAAGCCGTCTGGTCCAATACGAAGACATGGCCTGACCGAAAGCACGCGGCTGTATGCGTTCTCAAAAAACTTGAACGCTCCGCGATTGTCCCAGATGAAACGAAAGACTTCGTCGGGGTCTCGCTGCAACGACTCGAAGTGGATGCGGTCATTGCTAATGGCGCCTTCGGGACCCAGCCAAATGCCGGGGTCGCTTGGAGTGCCTGGTGACCTCGGCTTGATGCCATAACTGATGAAGCTCTTTCGCAGCGTGTCTCTGAACTGGTATTTCGAATCGTTCGGATTGATTTCTCTATCGGACGTTAAGATCGCACTCAGAAAATCGCAGAACTCGAGGTTAACTGGCGGCGCATAGTCGAGAGCGCGGATCACCATCGTCAGCAGATAGTCGGCAACCGAGGCTCCTTCTTCAACCACGCGGCCGCGATCGAGTGCGCCGGGTGCGATCTGGCCAAGCGCCTCCAGCCGTTTCACCCAAACACTCAGGAACGCGTTGATAACTGCCGCAACGAGAATCTCCCCGCGGCGGTGAGGCTCTTCGAATTCCGTTTGCTTGATATAATCGCGCGACGGGACCAGTTCAACGGAACGCCGCAACACATTGCCGCGAATTGCCGGCAGCTCCTGGCCCATCTCTTCGGCCAGACCCAGTAACATTGACTTGCGCAGCTCTTTGATCGTGAGCAGCTTCTTGTCAATTCGACTTCGGTCACGACGCGGAGCGCTGATGTCGATGAGCGTCTCTACAATTCCCGGAAGAGAAAATACCGACAAGAGCGCAACGATGTCCGCAAATCCCTCGTGGAATGCGGCCTGCTCCGGTGACGATGGATCCGTGTAACGTTCACGCAAACCATCGAGCAGAGCGTGCGTTGTTTCGTGAGCGACAATATCGTGCGAGAGACAGCAGTAGACCATTCCCTTGCGACCGGGGAAGTAGCCAAACAGAAGTGCCTGATCGCGCTCTGAGTAAAATGCATTTGCGTCCGCAAAGGCGTGAGGGGCGACCTTGATTTGATGACTGTCGAAGTGCCAGCTGACGCGCCTGCCGAGTGCGAATTCAAATCTGGCCAGAATACGCATCACGATCGCATACGTGTTCTGCGCATGAAACGTGGGATCGGACAACAGCTTCGCGTCTCGCGCACCTTTAAATGGATCACCGTCGACGCCGTCCTTTAATGAAGGATATTTGAGTGGCTGGTAGAGAGTCGAAGTCGACGAATCGAAATCGACTGTGTGCACTCGGTAGCCCCATGGTCCAGGTTGAAGCTCTTCGGCAGGTATCTCCACTTGGGTTCGGAGTATTTTCCCGTTTATCTTAACGCTCGGATCCTGCGCGATTATCGTAAGTTTGCGTGTGCGAAGCGGGGGAACCGTCATTTATCGGAACTCCTTCTCTGCTTATGAGGATCAGAACTGCGGAATGTATCCATGTTGTTTACTGCTGTCAATAAAATTGGATGACGAATTCAGACCAGCTCTTTGGTCGCCTGCACAATCAAAGACTGTCATCAACAAGGTTTGAGAAACCCGTTGATGTGGTGCGTTGGCTGGGCGCGGTGCAGGCGCAGGACTTTAACGCGGCCAAGTGGGCACTTGCGCTCAGAATGCGTCAAGCGACCGATGCGATTGTCGAAGAGGCTTTTAATAAGGGCGAGATACTCCGCACGCATGTCATGCGTCCGACCTGGCACTTCGTCGCGCCTGAGGATATCCGCTGGTTACTACAGCTAACTGCGCCGCGGGTGAACCTCAGGGCCGGGCCAAACTATCGTAAGTTCGAGCTCGATACGGCCGTATTTAAGCGGTCGAATAAGATCTTTGCGAAAGCGCTGGGGGGCGGGAAACATCTGACACGCCCGGCACTCAGGTCGATGTTGGACGCGGATGGAATAGATGTGACGGATCCGGTGCGGCTTGCGCACATTCTACTGCGGGCCGAACTCGATGGTGTTATTTGTAGCGGCCCACGAATAGGTAAACAGTTTACGTACGCGTTACTCGAGGAACGAGCACCCGCGTCGAAGATCCTCGAGCGAGATGAGGCGTTGGTAGAACTCACGCAGCGGTATTTCAGAAGTCATGGCCCTGCAACGTTGCAGGATTTTGTTTGGTGGTCTGGGTTGACGGTTGAAGATGCCAGGCGCGGTATGGCGCAAGTTGGAACTCCACGTTCCTCGCGAACTAAACCATCGCCGAACTCAGCTCACCTCCTGCCCGCATTCGACGAATACTTTGTTGCTTACAAAGACAGGGAAGTCGCTGCCGGCTGCTTATCAACGTGGGACGTGCTCGGTCCAACATTCATTATCGATGGAATCGCAGCCGGGAGGTGGAAACGCACAAACTCAGGCAAAATCGAACTCAACGCTTCAAGAACCCTGAAGAAGCCCGAAAGCCTTGCCCTCAAAGCAGCCGTCGATCGCTATTCAACCTTCATCTCCTAGGTAAAATCCGTGGCTCGGATCCGCGTTCATCCGCGTCCCTATTTAGGTGATATCTCTCGACGGAGATAGAAAAGCAGATCGGTGGATGGTGGATCGATGCCGAGTTGTCGAATCATGCCGACGATCTGCCCGCGATGCATAGTCGCGTGATTGACGACGTGCTGCATTTGATTGACCAGCGGCATCGAGCTCGGGTCGCCGCTAAGGAGCTTGAATGGCAGATCTGCCGCAAGTCGCGTTTCGTCCAACCGTGAAACAAACTGCGCGCGCTCATTTATGAGACTCACCCAACGATCTTTCAATACGGCGAGATCCACACACGACTCTGTTGACCAAAGCGACCAGGCTTCAGCTTTTGCCGGCGAGCGTCCCTGCCAACGCTCGAGCCAGATCCATTCAGCACCAGCCATGTGCACTAGTGTCCCAAAGATCGACTGGTGACTAATGCCAACATCACGCCGCAGGCTCTCGTCGGGCAGCTTGTTCGCCGCATCCATGGCCAGCTCGTTGGCCCATTCCGTGTAGTCAAAAAGAGCTTTAATATCCGATATGTTCATGATTCTCTCAATCCATTTGGACAAGATTTACAAGATGTTTCAGGATTGATCTTGTGCATCTTGAGACATCTTGTAAATCCTGTCCAAAAAACTCTCAAAACACGAGCGTTTGAATTGAATGCGGCGGGCTGTTTACTTCGGCGGCGTTGCCGGTCATCCACAGCCAGTACGGCGCCGGTTTGTCGGTAGGATTCATGACTACCACGGCCGCCTTGCCATCAGGGTTCAGAAACGCCGTCGACAGCAATTGACTGCGGCTCGGCGAACTCGCGATTCTCTTCGCCCCCGGTTTTATAAACTTCGAGAAGTGCCCGATGTAGTAGTACGAACTCAAGTAAGTCAGCTCACCTGTCTTGGTATCCGCATGCACTGGAGCGAAGCAGAAGTTCGCAACATGATTCGGACCACCTCGCTCGTCGAGCAGAATATTCCAGTCAGTCCAACCAACCGTGCCGTTGTTGAAGTCGTGAATCATCGATCGCCCGTACTGTTCACCAAATTTCCACTCGCCCAGTTTCTTCGGATCGAACGCGTCAACACACCCTTCCGTAAAGATCAGATGCTTGTCGGGAAAGGTGTCGTGGACCAGCCGCACGTTATCAAACATCGGATCGCCGCCACTCCACGGTTCGTACCAGTGATAACCAATCCCCCACACAAACTTCGCGGCCTTCGGATCGGCTAACAGCGTGCTCACTCTTTGATAGATCAAATCGCGATTGTGATCCCAGGCGATGATCTTCTTATCGCCCAGCCCTGCTCGACTCAGCGTTGGCCCAAGATGGTTTTTGAGAAAATCTCTTTCTTCCTCGGCGGAGTAAATACACGACTCCCATTTCTGCGTCGCCATCGGTTCGTTCTGGATAGAGAGCCCCCAGATCGGTATTCCTTCCGCCTGGTAGGCCCTGATGAACTTCGCGTAGTAGTTGGCCCACGACTGGTAAAACTCGGGTTTTAGTTTGCCGCCATGCAGAATATCGTTGTTGTCTTTCATGAACGCCGGCGGACTCCACGGACTGGCGAAGATGTTGAGCTGACCCTTTGTGGCTGCCAGGATTTCCTTGATAAACGGGATCCGATACTGCTTGTCGTGCGCAACACTAAACGACTTTAGTTCTTTATCGCCTTCGTCGACGTAGGTGTAACTGCCGCTCGAGAAATCACAGCTGTGAATATTTGTGCGCGCGAGTTTGTAGCCTATGCCTCGCTGCTCATCGAAATGCGCGTCGATGAATTCGCGTTGTTTCTGTTTGGGAAGTTTGGCAAACGTTTCCGCCGAAGCGTCGGTTAACGCTCCTCCGATCCCGAGGAACGTTTGAAACTGCCGGCCCGGATCGACAAACACACAGATCTGAGTTTCTTTCGGCTGGCCAGCGGATTTGAAAGCGACCGTGTCAGTCTGTTTCAGTCTGTGATCTGACTTTTCGGCCGTGGTGTAGACCGTCACTTGTTTTGCGACGGCAGGACTCGATTCGAATGGAAGGGGGTCAGCTCTCGATTTAGCGAACACGGACGGAAGATACTTATGGCCCAACGCTGCAGCCGATGACGCGAACAGGAATTTGCGGCGGTCGATTTTCATTGAAGGATTTTACACGAAAAGTCAGTGGGACAGGATTACCGCCAGTTCTTCACTTTCGACCAGCCTGTTTGCAAATTCCACTTCAAACCTCTGCACAAAAGAATCGGGCGATTCTCGTAACGATAGGCATACGGGTTGTTCGGAGTCGCGACAACCGTCACTGACTCGAACTGTTCGACCTGCTCACTTTCCTTGGCGCCCAACAGGATCACGATGTCGCCGGTGTATTGGCGTGGTCCCCACAGAAAATAATTCTGATGTCCGCTGATTGCTTTGGGTAATCCATACTGTGGTCCAAAGAAATCGATCGAGGCTGCCTGCCCGTAGTTGCTGCCAAATATCGCAGTCCGCTGTTGCTCTTCAGGTGTGAGCGAGTGATAGACCTGAGCGACAGCCGCGACCATTCCGGGCCAGGGAAACTCATCAGCGTAGTACTGCGGCAACGTCTCACCAACAAAGCTGCGCTCAGTTTTTGGCACCTCGAAGGGCAGGTGCGACTGGTAGCGGAGAAACGTCTCGATCGGCAACACAGGCAACACCAGTGGCAACAGTGGAACCACCCCGAGCGCAAGCCAGACGAAACAAGCAGGTCTAAGGACTTGCCAACGCAGCGACAGCAGCCTTTCGGTCGCCACGCCTCCTGCGGCAAACAACATTACGTACGCTGGAGCAGAGTAGTAATCCTTTCCATGCGTGATCATGAAGAGCGCGATCGTAATCACAAAGGTCCAGCCGAAGTTGCGGTACTTCGCGTC
>DATNFX010000045.1:0-12670 GCA_035606195.1 Pyrinomonadaceae bacterium | reverse complement strand
TGATCGATCAGGCGATCGCAAAAGTTGCTGAAGAGGCTCGTAAGCGCGGCGAACTAAACGAAGAACCTCTGAAACTAGTTCTCGAACGAGCAAAAGTCGGCGATCTGCCGCTCGCGTTTCCCGGCAAGATCCTTGCTGACGCCAAAACCGATCGATTGTTCATTGCCGATTCAAACCACAATCGGATTGTCGTTACAAAGCTGGACGGCACATTCGTAGAAACTATCGGCACCGGTGAGGCAGGCGCGGCTGACGGCGCATTCGATAAAGCGGCCTTCTATCGCCCGCAGGGACTCGCGCTGGACGGCGATAGTCTCTACGTAGCCGATACTGAGAACCATCTAATCCGTCGCGTCGATCTGAAAACGCGCAACGTGGAAACGATCGCCGGCACCGGTCAACAATCACACGAATACTTCAAGAGCGGACCAGCCCGCTCCGTGGATCTGAGCTCGCCGTGGGATCTGCAACTTGCCGGTCGCGTGCTCTACCTCGCGATGGCAGGACCACATCAAATCTGGCAGCTGGATCTCGACAAGAAGGAGGTCTCGACTTTCGCGGGTTCCGGTCGTGAAGAGCGTAAAGACGGTTCACTCCGCGACGCCGGTTTCGCGCAACCTTCGGGTCTCGCCTCAGATGGAAAAAGACTTTACGTCGCAGATGCCGAGTCGAATATTATTCGCGCCATCGACACCGATAGTGGCGCAGTAAAGACTCTTGTCGGCGGCGATCTGTTTGAGTTCGGCGATGTTGACGGCGCCGGTGACGACGTTCGCTTGCAACATCCACTGGGTCTCGCGAGCTTTGGTGACAAGATTCTGATCGCGGACACTTATAACCACAAGATCAAAGAGCTCGATCCAAAACACGAAACGGTCAAGACGTTTCTCGGCACCGGCAAGCCCGGACAAGCAGATGGCACGTCACCCTCGTTTTACGAACCCGCCGGGTTGTCTCTGGCAAACGGAAATCTTTACATCGCAGACACGAACAATCAGGCAATCCGTGTCGTCGATCTGAAAACAAAGCGCGTCTCGACACTTCGTCTGAACGGTCTCACGCCGCCGGCAAAAAACATGCAGGCGCTCGAAACCGCCGTCGGCCCAAACGCGGAACAAATCAAAGTCCCGGCGCAAAAAGTGCGCGCCGGCGCGAATGGCGTGCTGCAGATCGATGTCCAGCTTCCTGCGGGTTACCATCTGAACCCCGAGGCGCCACAGCGTTACAAGATTTCAGTGGACGGTAAGAACCTGGGTGTTGATGAGAAAGTCGCTGCACGCTCGGCGAAAGATCTGAAGTTGCCGTTGCGTGTACCGCTTAGTGCAAATGGAGTTGGACCAGCAACGGTTCGCGCGCAGGTCACGTTGTTTTACTGTCGTGAAGACAATACAGGAACGTGCCGAATAAAGACGCTCGTCTGGGAAGTGCCTGTCGAAGTGACGAGCGATGCGAGTGCTCCGGCAGACGTGAAACTACAGGGCAAGTTAAGCGCGGATTAACGCCGATGGAAATCCGTTCAACAATCGGTTAAGATCCGTGCTCCCCTAAATTCATAATTCTAAGGAGTGAGGGCCGTGGCAGATAAACCATTTCTCACTGATATCAAAACTTTGCGCGATCGCGCCCGACAACACATCGAGAATGGTGCTGTCACAGAAGGGTACAGCGCAGATCGTGAAACTGTTGTGAAACTTCTGAACGAGGCGCTGGCAACTGAAATTGTTTGTGTGCTCCGGTATCGACGCCACTATTTCATGGCGGCTGGAATCAACGCCGAAAGCGTGGCGACTGAATTCTTGCAGCACGCCAACGAAGAGCAGGGCCACGCCGATGAGATTGCCCATCGCATCGTTCAGCTAAAAGGTGAACCCAACTTCAATCCCGATGGTCTGTTGACGCGTAGTCACGCGGAATACGTCGAAGGCACGTCGCTTACGGACATGATCAAGGAAGATCTCGTTGCCGAGCGCATCGCAATCGATAGTTATCGCGAGATGATCACATACCTCGGTAACGACGATCCAACTTCGAGACGGATGATGGAAGGCATTCTCGCAGTTGAAGAGGAACATGCTGACGACCTTGTGAACATGCTAGAGAAGATGGGGTAAGAGTGCTTAGTGCTTGGTTCTGTGTGCTTTGTATTACGATTTAGAGGTTTCTGAGCCGGTAACAAAGAACAAAGTTCAAAGTGCAAAGTTCCAATCAGAGCGTGATGCTTTGCGTGCTAAGCATCACGCTTGTTAGTCTTCTGCTCGTTTGTCAGACAGTCGATCCAACCAAACTAATCCCGGCCGGCCGACGATGTGCCGTAGTTGCGGAGCAATCGTCGGCGCCGGTCAAACTCAATGCGGCGTCTGTGGAGCTTCCACTGCTGCTCAGCCCACAACCGATCCGGGCCAGCGTCCACCAGATAAAGAAACTATCCGCTTCGCTCGCGCGGTTCTCAGTCGCCCGTACAAATTCACGATCGCATTGTTGGTCTTGAACCTGTTCGTGTTCATGCTGATGTGGTCGTCGAGCGGGCTATCGCTCAGGGTGCTGACGTTGAGTTTTTCTGATGCCGTCCTGCTCGCATATGGCGCACAGCTCCACGCTCTGATCAGTCCCCCGAATAACCAGTGGTGGCGAGTTGTCACGTCGATGTTTGTTCACATCAACTTGCTCCACCTTGTGATGAACATGTTCAGCTTGTTGATACTTGGACCGTTCGTCGAGAAGCTCTATGGTTCAGCGAAGTTTGTTGTCTTTTGGGTCGTCACCGGCATTGCCGGTTCGCTGGCAATGTACTTTACGTTGCGGCCTTCACTGGCGCAGGGAACCTTTGGATCCTTTATCTTCAAAGCAGAGGACGTACCTGCAGCCGGCGCATCCGGAGCATTGTTTGGGTTGATTGGTGTTCTCTTCGTATTTGGTATCAAGTACCGGCGTGAACTTCCGGAGGGTTTCAAGCGGGTCTTCGGCACCGGGTTGCTGCCAATCATCTTCATCAATTTGTTCATCGGCTTTATCGGCCGCAGTTTCATTGGTAATTCAGCGCACCTCGGCGGACTTTTTGCGGGAGCCATTCTGGCGCTCTTTATTGATTACCGGCGGCCGGGTGCACGTGCCGGTATCAACGTAGCCTGGCGTGTTTTGCAGGTGCTTTCGGTAGCTTTAATTGCACTGGGCGCCTACAAAGTCGTCAGAAACTTCCATCGTCCGTTGCTAGTGCAACAGGTGCAAGTAAACCCAGCCGCGCTAAACAAAGAAGCAGTTTTTATAAGTTATTTCAGAGCTATGAACCGGCTTCAGGAAAAGGCTGCGGAGGTTATCAGTAAGAACGACTTGAGTAATCTTGAGCCTGCCACAGAACAAGCACTAAAGGCTCCAGTGCCAGATCAGCGTGCGTTGGAATTAAGAACTACTCTGCTGGTTATTCTCTCGAAGCTCGCAGCCGCAGCGGCGTCGGCAAGTCCGTCGCCGAAGAATTCCCCAGGGCAGCCGCCGCAGTTGGACCCGAAACTGATCGATGAGTTTAATCAGTGGCAGAAAGAATACAATGTGTGGCTGAAAGGCGCTGCTAAAACTTACACCGCAGCGCCGTAACAAGATTCAGATAAAAACTTTTTAGGAGAAAGAGATGGAAATCAGGAAAGTCGGAGTTTTAGGATGCGGACTCATGGGCGCGGGTATTGCGCAGGTTGCGGCGACTGCCGGGTTTGAGACCGTCGTAAAGGAAGTTTCAGACGATCTGATTGCAAAAGGGTTTGGGGGTATCGAGAAGTCGTTGGCCAAGTTTGCGGAAAAGGGAACAATCACTTCAGAGCAGCAAACACAAATTCGCGGTCGCCTGTCGGGTACAACTTCATTCGACAAACTCGCCGATTGCGACATCATTATCGAAGCCATCATCGAGAACCTGGAAGAGAAGCGCAGCACTTATCGCCAGTTAGACCAGATCTGCAAGCCCGAAACGATCTTTGCTTCGAATACGTCATCGTTGTCGATCACGGAGATGATGACGGCGACGTCGCCCGAACGCCAGCAACGTTTCATCGGCATGCACTTTTTCAATCCTGTGCCGCTGATGAAGCTCGTCGAAGTGGTGAAGACGATTCTGACTGACGAGGCTGTTTACGAGCAGGCAGTCGAGTTTGGCAAGAAGCTCGGGAAAGTTCCGGTGCGAGCCGGCGACAAGACCGGCTTTATCGTCAACCGTTTGCTCGTGCCTTACATGCTCGACTCGATTCGCGCTTTGGAAGAGGGTGTCGGTTCGATCGTTGACATTGACAACGCGATGAAGCTCGGTTGCGGTTATCCGATGGGCCCGTTCACTCTCGGAGACTTTGTCGGTCTCGACACGACTTACTACATCGCCGAGATCATGTTCAACGAGTTTCGTGAGAAGCGCTTCGCGCCTCCACCACTATTAAAGCGCATGGTGTTGGCAGGTCTCTACGGTCGCAAATCCGGCCGCGGCTTCTACGACTACACCAGGGACGCCAAAAACCCGACGCCGATGAACCTGATCTAAGGTTCGGGCAACAAATAGCCAAATTAGGCAAAAGATAGCCAAATTCGCCTACTTCACAGAAGAGACTTAGCGTGTTAAGGTCACTCTCTGAAGGGAGAAACAGAATGAGCGAAGACCTCACAGACAAATTACCTAAAAAGAACGGCGAGATCCTCACTGCTATTAAGAATCTGGACGAGCATATTGGCAACATTGACTCTCGGCTGGCGAGTCTTGAACAAAAGGTCGACGGTCTGGAGAAAAAGTTTGATGGTCTTGACAAGAAAGTAGACGAAAGACTTCATGACACTCGTCCAATCTGGCACAAGGTTGTGGCTGATATCTGCGAGATACAAACCGGTCAGAAACGTCTCGAACAGAGTCAATCAGCTATGCGCGAACAAGTAATTGAACTTAATAGTGTCGTGCGTACAATCAACCGTGATCAGATAGTCATTAATGACGTGATTCGGCAAGTTCATTTGGACTTTCACACTCTCGACGAACGGCTTCATAGATTTTTGACTAATCGCAACTCACAGAATTCATCAACTTGATGCGTTTCGAAGCATCTCCTATACTGCCTAACGTAGTAACTATTCAGCTCGCGGAGTCGAATCGGTTGCAGCCTACGGTGTATGAAGGACGTCTTAACGCGGAAGCGTTTCGGTTTGCCATCGTCGCCAGCCGCTGGAACGAATTGATCTCGGCACGACTGGTAGAAGGCGCTCTCGATGCTCTGAAGCGATTGGGTGCGCAGGACAGCAACGTCAGTCTATATCGTGTTCCTGGCTCTTTTGAGATTCCGCTGCTGGCGCTACGACTTGGAGAATCGCGTAAGTTTGATGCAATCATATGCCTGGGCACGATCATTCGCGGACAGACCCCGCACTTTGATTACATCGCTGCCGAAGTGGCGCGTGGTATTTCGCATGCAGGTTTGACCACACGCCTGCCGGTTGTATTCGGAATCGTTACGGCGGATACAGTCGATCAAGCACTCGACCGTGCAGGTGTGAAACTGGGGAACAAGGGTTTTGAAGCCGCCATGACGGCGGTGGAATTAGTCAATCTTTACAAGGAAGCTTTTGATTGAAGCCACAAAAGGTACAAAAATGCACAAAAGGAATGGCTCCGGTTCCTCAGTACCGGTGACTGCTCCGAGTCTCTTTTTGTGATTTTTGTGCTTTTTGTGCCTTTTGTGGCCGGTAATACTTTATGGGTTCGCGACGTAAGGCACGCGAATGTGCCTTGCAAATGCTCTTTGCGGCTGACGTTGCCGAAATGCCTGCGGACGATGTGGTCCGAAGCTACTGGGCTGAACTGGGTGAGTCGGATCTCGACACCACCGCCCGGGATTTCGCCACCCGCCTCGCTTTGCAGACACTCTCAAACCTGGAACTGCTCGACGAACGCATACGCTCACGTGCAGAGCACTGGCGTATCTCACGTATGGCAGTCGTCGACCGCAACATCCTTCGTCTTGCGGTCTACGAATTCCTCTACGAACCAACTCCACGCACCGTCGCCATAAACGAAGCGCTCGAGATCGCCCGTCGCTTCTCGACATACGAAGCTACTCAATTCATCAACGGCATTCTCGACGCAATCAAACGCGACCTCGACGAACAGCAGCCACAGAAAAACGTCCAACCCGAGATAGAAGACAGCGAACCGAGTGCGCCCGCAGGCGAAGATGAGTAAAAAACTTGTCAACGCTCGAAGATCAGCTAAAACAAATAACCGCCGCGCTCGACGCTCTCCGAGCCACTAGTGCTGACGGTCCGGAATCCCGCAAAGCGCTCGACGAACTCTTCCGCCGAACACACAATCTCAAAGCAGCAGCCGGAGCTGAAGGATTGCACGACGTCAGCAGTGCTGCACACGAACTGGAGAACGTGCTTCATTCGCTGCGCACCGGCACATCGACTCTCGACGATCACCTGCTTCAGCAGCTAACCGAAAAGTCCGCGGCAATACTAAAAGCCGAAGAAAGACATTCCCTTTCTCAAGCCGTCAATGAGGGTGCAAATCTTTTTCTTGTGCAGACGAGTTTCGATGTCACCGACTTCGATCAGGGCTTCCAAAAGCTGAAAGAGATCTTGAGCAACGCTGGTGAGCTGATTTCGATCACACCCAAGACAGAGAACAATAAGATCAATTTCCAGATTCTTTATGCCGGAGATTTACCACCTGAGCTGGCTGGGATCTCAAACGTAACTGTCGCAGAACTACATCAGCGCGAAACGATCTCACTAGCTATAGTTATGCAGCGAGCCGTGCGGGTCGGACAGTCTGCCGCTGCCACACTCGGAAAGAAGATTGATTTCGAACTACATGGTGAGGGTCTCTCATTAGAAGAGTCACTGTGTAGAGTCGTCGCGGATCCTCTGATGCATCTCGTTCGCAACGCGGTCGATCACGGCATCGATCACGAAGGGAAGATCACAGTCGAAGCGATCCGAGATAAAGACGAACTCAAGATCAAAGTCACCGACGATGGGCGTGGAATCGATCCGGAAACGATCACCGCCATCTTCGATCCCGGCTTCTCCACCGCTTCCGAGGTCTCAGAACTTTCCGGTCGTGGCGTCGGGCTCGATGTAGTAAAAACCACCGTCGAGGCAGCAGGCGGCGCTGTAACGGTAAACAGTCAACTCGGCCACGGCGCTACATTCGAACTCACGCTGCCACTTGCCTCAGCTTAGCTTAGGATGCATCGTGTGCCACTTCGTCGCTCGCTCGTACGCAAGCGCAACCCGTAATGGCGATACTTCGTCGTAAACTCCACCCGTAAACATGATCGCAATCGGCAGATCGTTCACAAAGCCACACGGCAACACGACCGCCGGATTGCCCGTCAAATTTGTTACGAGCAAACTGGCGCTGCCCGGCGCGGGACTAACAAACACATCCCACTGCGACATCAACTTCTCCATCTCATGAATGAGCAGCGTCCGCGCACGTTGCGCGCGCAGGTACTCAACCGCCGTAATGAATCGCGACGTCCGGAACGTGTTAGGCCAATCGCCCGGAGATTGGCCCGACAACTCGTTCACGCGCCCGTCGCGTGTGATGTCGTCAAACGCAGCCGCAGCTTCGGCTGATAAGATAAATCGCAATGAACCCGCCGCGAATTTCGGTAGCTCGATCGGCGTGAGTTTTGCGCCCGCTTTTTCCAGTACTTCGAGCGCCGTTTTGTAGAGCGCGCGGCGCTGCTCGGCCTGCGTCCGCTGCTGTTCGTTCTGCGGCGGAGTCGTTGGCCCATCAAACTCCGTCTTGAGATAACCGATACGCAAAGTGCTGATGTTTGTATCGGGATTCCAGTTGAAAGGCGCGTCGCCGACGGTAATGTCTTTTCCGTCCGGGCCATAGATTGCGTTCAAAGCCGCCGCGCAATCTTCAACGCCGCGACATATCGGACCGATCTTGTCCATGGTCCAGCTCAATCCCATCGCGCCGTAACGACTGACGCGGCCGTACGTTGGACGAAGCCCCGTCACACCACATCTCGACGAGGGTGAAACAATCGACCCGAGAGTTTCAGTGCCGATCGAAAAACCTACCAGGCCGCCTGCCGTTGCTGCGGCCGGGCCAGCTGACGATCCACTCGAGCCAGTTTGAGCCTCATCGGGCTGCCACGGATTCCGCGTCACACCGGCAAACCACCGAGGCCCTTGAGCAAGCGCGCCCATCGACAGCTTTGCGACCAGCACGGCGCCTGCATCGTTCAGTCGTTCCACGACGGTTGAGTCGTAATCAATAACCTGATCGCGATAAGGCTCGGCGCCCCACGTCGTCTTAATGCCTTTTGTCGCGAAGAGATCCTTTGCGCCCCATGGTATTCCGTGTAATGGGCCACGATATTTTCCGCGTTTGATTTCAGCGTCAGCGGCCGCGGCCTGCTTCAGCGCGAGGTCTTCCGTCAGAGTCACGACGCAGAGTAATTTTGTTCCGTATTTCTTCAGCCGCGCGAGATACATCTTCGTGAGCTCAGTTGAAGAGATCCTCCGCGTGCGAATCAATTCGGAGAGCTGCGGAACAGTGGCAAAGGCCAGATCGTCCACTGTCTTGAACTGCGGCAACTCCACTCTTCCAAAACGAAATCTCGTCTTTGGCGCGTAAAGTTTCTTCTTTGCTCGTGCCGGATGAAACGCGATTGCCGGCTCGGTGTCGAGCGGCACATCGATTTTTCTGATTGCTTCGTACGCATCGAGGTTGCGATTAACGCCGCCGAGCGCCATCGCTTCCTGCGCATCGGTGAGCTCGATACCGATCAACTTCTCCGTCGCATGCATCATCTCTTTGGTGACGCGCAGCGGCGGCGTTGGCGAAGGACTCGGAGACGGCGTGGGCGTGGGCGTCTGTGCCAGTACGTCAAACTTCGTCGCTGTCAGTCCTGCGACACCAACTGCAGGCAGCAGCTTCAACATGGAACGTCTATCGACACTCGTTCGGGTCTTTCGAGTTTTATTTTTCTTCATAGATTCATAACTCTTGCTTGGATACAGTCAGTACCGTCCGCGGTAGCGGATGGGTCAATCGGCAGTATGCGATACTTCTATTGATTGTAACTCCCATCGACTGACCCACCCGCTACCGCGGGCGGTACTGACTGTGTCCAACAGTGGTTATTTATTCATCGGGACCATGGTTCCCGTCCCAACGCCCTGCGTGCTCGACTTGCCGTACTTAAGCTTCACAACCTTTGCTTTACCAAACCTGTAGATCGTCACGATGTAGAGGTTGTCGAATTCGCTTTCCGGAATAGTCGGATAAGGAACGCCACTCAGTGTCGACACAATCGCGGGGACAGTGTTGTTGTGACCTGCTATGAACACGGTTTGTCCGCGATTGGTCGTTTGTAACTCCTTCACGAGTTCATCTGTTTGATTCGCCTGGAGCATCTTGACGGGTACGCCGGTGCGATCGGCAAGTGGCTTGACCGTCTGCTGTGTGCGCTTGTATTGCGTCGCATAGATCGCATTTATGCCCGTCTCACCAAACACGCGCGCAATCTCCTGCGCTCGTTCGAAACCTGCGGGAGACAGATCGGGATCCTGATTGTTCGGCTCGATGTTCTTCTCCGCGTGTCGCACGAGAATGATCGTCGTAACCGGACGCGAGAACGTCGTGAGGTATGCAAAGACGACGACTGCGCCAAGCACTGCGAAGAGCATCGAAAAAACTACAATTGTCCTGAGTTTTGTCTTAGGTTCGTTTACTTGTTCCATTTGATTTACGCGGGTACTGATGTACGCGCTACGATATCATCATCATGACCGCTCCCCAAACCGAAGGCATCAAGTACGCCGGCTCAAAACTGAGACTCCTGCCTCACATTCTCCAGCTCGCTCAAAAAGTAAATCCGCAAACTGTTTTCGATGGCTTCTCGGGTACGACGCGCGTTTCGCAGGCGTTTGCACACTCGGGCTATCGCGTCATTGCGAATGATATTGCCGTCTGGTCCAAAGTGTTCGCTGAGTGTTACCTGCTCGCTCCATTTTCTCGCGATCATTACCAAACCCTGATCGACCATCTGAATGCTCTGCCAGGTCAGGAAGGCTGGTTTACCGAACACTATGGCGGGAGCAACGGACTCAAGCGTCCGTGGCAAAAACAGAACACGCTTAAGCTCGACGCGATTCGTGAAGAGATCGAGCGGTTGAATTTGAGTAGCGATGAGAAAGCCGTCGCTCTGACGAGCCTGATTCATGCGATGGACGAGGTTGACAGCACGATCGGACACTTTGCTTCTTATCTGAGCGAATGGTCGCCGCGGTCGTATCGCGAAATGAAGTTGCGCGTTCCGAAACTGATGCCGAAAACACGCGAGCATCAGGTCTATCAAAATAATATTTTTGATGTCGTCTCAACAGTCGAAGCCGATCTTGCCTATTACGATCCGCCGTACGGTTCCAACAACGAAAAAATGCCGCCTTCGCGCGTGCGTTACGCGTCGTATTACCACTTGTGGACCTCCATCTGCCTCTTCGATAAACCACCACTTTTCGGCAAAGCAAACAGACGCGCTGACACAAGCGACAAGTTGAGTGCTTCGGTGTTCGAGGAATTCAGAAAGAGTGACGCAGGGCGGCTTATGGTGGTCGAAGCCATCGAACGATTGCTCAAGCTCACCCTAGCCAAATACATCATCCTGTCTTACAGCTCCGGCGGTCGCGCCACTGCCGCAGAGTTGAACGACGTGATCCGCAGCTCAGGAAAACTGATCGAGGTAGTCGAAGTTGACTACCGGCGAAACGTGATGGGCGGCATGCGCTGGACGCACGAATGGGTCCGCGACGCCGAGGAACCAAACCGAGAATTTCTGTTCCTAATTGAGAAATTCTGATCCGCGTCCATCCGCGAAAATCCGCGGCTAATATGTTAGTCTTGACCTACCGAGGTATTCAGATTGAGTCAGCAAACTAAACCCGATTTTTCCCAGTTTATCGCTGAGGAGTTCGGCGCTAACGCCACGTACGTCGAAGGTCTCCTCGAGCGCTTCCGCAGCAACCCTGAATTGGTCGACGAGTCGTGGCGATCCTATTTCAGCGAACTGGACGGAAACGGCGCAACGGCGTCAGTCGCAGCAACTGCACCTGCGGCTGCACCTGCGCCTGTTCGCGCTCCTGAACCAAAGCCGGCACCCGCGCCGCCACCTGCCGACGCCGAAGCCGTTCCAATCCGAGGAGCCGCACTCAAAATCGTCGAGAACATGGAGAGTAGTCTCCACGTTCCGACTGCGACCTCCGAACGACGAATTCCGGTAAAGCTTCTCGATGAAAACCGCCGGATCATCAACCAGCATCTCGCTGAGAACGACCGCGGCAAGGCTTCATACACACACTTGATCGCGTTCGCCGTCCTGCGCGCCCTCGAAGAGTTTCCACAACTCAACGACGGCTACGCGCAGGTTGATGGAATAGCTACGCGTCTGAAACGAACAAACGTGAATCTTGGTGTCGCAATCGATCTGACAAAGAAAGACGGCACGCGCACGCTCTTAGTGCCCAACATCAAGAATGCGAATCGTCTCAGCTTTTCTGAGTTCCTGACCGCGTACGACGACGTCGTCAAACGCGCACGCGAAGGCAAACTACAGATTCCGGACTTCCAGGGCACGACTGTTTCCCTCACGAATCCCGGAACGCTCGGCACCGTCGCCTCGATTCCACGACTGATGGAAGGCCAGTCAGTGATCATCGCCACCGGCGCGATCGAGCACCCGGCCGAATACCAGGCAATGGCGCCTGAAGTGATTTCGCAACTCGGCATCAGCAAAGCGATTTCGATCAGCAGCACCTACGATCATCGCATCATTCAGGGCGCGGAGTCGGGCGCGTTTCTTGCGCGCGTGCACGAGCTAATCATCGGTAAGCATGATTTCTACAAAAACATTTTCCTGAATCTCGGGATTCCGCATGCGCCGCTGCGCTGGAACCTGGATCGCAATCCTTTCTTCCTTCCCGAAGATCAGGTGCGCGAGCAAACGCTCAAGGAAGCTCGCGTGATCGAGCTGATCAACGCGTATCGAGTACGTGGCCACTTAATAGCCGACACCGATCCGCTTCACGCGTTGCCGATCCTTTACCATCCGGAGCTCGATATCGAGAACTACGGTCTCACGATCTGGGATCTCGATCGGGTTTTCATCACCGACGGGCTTGCCAACCGCGAGAGCGACACACTGCGGGGGATTCTCGACATCCTGCAACGCGCATACTGCGGCAAAGTCGGTATCGAATATCGTCACATACAGAGTAAAGAAGAAAAGCAATGGATTCGCGAACAGATTCGCCGCGAGTTTGTGCAGCCGGAACCGATTCCGGTTGAAGTCAAGAAACGTCTGCTCTGGAAACTGATTTCCGCTGAACAGTTCGAACGTTTTCTGCACACGAAATATCTCGGGCAGAAACGATTTTCACTGGAAGGGTGCGAAACGATCATTCCCTTGCTCGATCGGTTGATCGACGGCGCTGCCGCGCGTGGTGTTGAAGCCATCACCTTCGGTATGGCCCATCGCGGACGTTTGAATGTGCTCGCGAACGTGATTGGGAATCTGTGTGAACGAATCTTCGCCGCTTTCGAAGGTTCAGTGCATCCCGAGTTTCCGGCTGACGAAGGCGACGTGAAATATCACCAGGGCGCAACGGGTGAACGCATTCTCGCGGA
>DATNFX010000044.1:0-9276 GCA_035606195.1 Pyrinomonadaceae bacterium | reverse complement strand
TCAGTAGTCGAGCGCGCGCGTCCGAGAAACCCACCCTGTAGCTGGTCCACGAGAGTCACCGATTGCACACCCGGCAAAGCACCAACTCGCTCCGACATTTGACGGAAAAACTCGTGAGCTTTCTGGCGATCGTATTGCTCTGGATTCAGAGTTACCGGCGCGACGAGCAGGTTATCGGAACTAAAGCCCACGCGCGTTGGCCGAATCTTTTCAAGACTCCGCAACACCAAACCGGCGCCCACCAGAAGCAACAACGAAAAAGCGACCTGGGCCACTACCAACGCCTGGCGGCCGCGCGCCTTGCGATAAAGTCCGCTCACCGCACTCGAGTCGTCCTTCAAAACAGTTGCGACGTCGGCTTTGGAACTGAATAGCGCAGGCGCAAGTCCGAAAAATATTCCGGTGATAGTTGAAAAGGTGATCGTGTAAAGCACGACATGCCAGTCGAGGTGAAGATCGAGAGCGACGCGAATGCCTTCCGGCAATGCAGGCATAAACGAAACCAACAGGTTGAGCAACCAAACAGCGAGCAGTATCCCGGCAGCACCGGCGATCATAGAAAGCAACACGCTCTCAGTGAGTAACTTTCGCACGATGCGAAATCGACTTGCCCCGATTGCGAGACGCACCGCGATCTCTCTGCGCCGTGTCACAGCGCGGGCAAGCAACATGCTCGCGAGATTGATACACGCAATAAGCAGCACCAGGTTGACGATGACGAACACCAGGCCAAACACGGCGTACGCTGCGGATTGTGCTGACGGATGAATGCGAGTTTCACTTTCCGGCAGCACTGAGATGGCCTTCGCGCTCACACGGCCTGTCGAATCCTTCTTGTCCATCCACTCTTCCGGATGGGCCGCTTGCATGTCGCGCGTGAGCAGATCGAATCGCGCGCGTGCCTGAGTCAGGGTTGTTTGCGGTTTCAGCCTACCGATAAGAACGAGGCCACGATCGTCGCGCGTGAGAATTCTGTCGCCACTCGGATTTAACGCCGGCATCATCATCATCGGGACCCAGATCTCGGCTGAGAGGCCGCGCATCATGCCTGTGTACTGTGGCGGCGCGACTCCGATCACGGTTAATGGCTGGTCGTTGAGAGTGATGGTCTTGCCGATCAGTTCGGGATCGGAGTTGAAGCGTCTCTGCCACAAGCTATGTGAGATGACGGCGACGGGCTTCTGACGTGGAACGAGATCTTCGTCGGCGGCAAAGGTTCTGCCCTTTTGTGCTGGAACTCCTAAGACGTCAAAGTAGTTTCCCGATACCGCTTCGCCCCAGATCGACTCGACCTCACCTGCACCGCCGAGCCTGAACTGCTGCATGCTGTAGGCTGCGAGTCCTGACAGGACGTCGTTGCGATCGCGAAGTTCGAGGTAGCTGGGGTACGAAGTGCTCTGGTAAGGCTGTTCACCTTCGCCGACGTAAAGTTCAACCACCTGATCCGGTCGCGCTATCGGGCGCGGCCGCAGGAACATCGAGTTAATGAGGCTGAAGATGGCAGAATTCGCGCCGATACCAACTGCGAGTGAAATCACCGCAACCAGCGTAATCCCCTTGCTCTTCCAAAGCATCTTCGCGCCATAGCGCACATCGTTGAGCAACGTCTGCATTGGTTATATATATCCTACTTGGACAGGGTCAGAACCACCTCGCGGTAGCGGGTGGGTACGTCGTAGACGTCTTGGAAGGCCTGCGCACCCACCCGCTACCGCGAGGTGGTTCTGACCCTGTCCAAGAGCGATTATTCATACCGCAGCGCGATCAAAGGATCCACCTTCGTCGCGCGGCGCGCGGGAATGTAACAAGCTAAGAGCGCCACTACCGCCAGCACGCCTGCGACAACAACGAACGTCGTCGCATCATTCGGAGTGACACCAAACAATAATCCGCGCATCAACCGCGTCAAAGCAAACGCACCGGCAAGCCCAATCACTTCGCCGGCAACAGCCAGCATCATGCCCTGTCGCAGCACGAGCTTTAGCACGTCACCGACTTGTGCGCCGAGCGCCATGCGAATTCCCATCTCCTGCGTTCGTTGTGTGACTGCGTGCGACAACAGGCCGTATATACCGACAGCCGAAAGCAACAGCGCGAGACCGCCAAACAATCCCATCAGCAACATATTGAGACGACGCTGCGCGATGCTGTCGTCAACTACCTTTTCCAACGTCTTGATGTTTGACAGCGGCTGATTGGGATCGATTGACAACACGACCTGTCGCACAGCGCCGACGATCGAAAGCGGATCAGTCGTCGTGCGCACCAGGAGCGTCATGTCCTGCAACGGAGCTTGTGAAGCCGGCAGGTAGTAAGCCGGTTCCGAAGGCGCGTCGAGTCCAGCGAGTTTCACGTCGCGGACAATGCCGACAATCTCAAATGAAGTCAGCTTTTGACCTCGCCAGATTCGACCCGGTGGTCCAGACGTCATCCTGTGGCCCAGCGGATTCTCATTAGGAAAGTAATGCCTCGCGAACGATTCGTTGATGATCGCTACGCCGGGATGATCCGGATCGTCCTGGGGCGTGAATCTTCGACCTGTCACGAGCTTTAAGCCGACGGTTTCAAAATAATCCGGTCCAACGGGGATGAAGTTAGCCGATTGCCGCGGACTATCAGGCGAGACGAGTCTGCCTTCGATCGCAAATTCATCAAGCCAATTCGACGCCAGGGGATGATCGTAAGCGATGGTGGCGTTCTTAACTCCCGGAATCGACGGAACGCGCTCGAGCAACTGGTTGTAGAAGTTATTGATTTGCGTGTTCTCCGAGTATTTCGTAAACGGGAGGATCAACTCGGCCGTCAGTACGCCTTCCGATTGAAATCCAGGATCAACGCGCTGCAATATCCAGAAGCTTCTGATCAGTAACCCCGCGCCGATTACCAGCATCACTGCAACGCTGACTTGAAACACAACCAAAAGCTGCCGGAACCGCAAGCGACTCGCGCCCGGTCCCGACGTACGCCCGCTTTGTTCCAACGCTGTGTTCAAATCGGGTTTGGAAGCTTGCCATGCGGGGACCAATCCGAAGATGAGACAGGTGCCGAGCGAAATCAAAATCGTGAACCCGAGCACTCGCAAATCGAGACTCACGTTCGCCAGACGCGGAATGCCCGCTGGAACAAATTGCAACAACGCCTTAGTTCCCGCCGTCGCCACCGCAAGCCCTACTGCTGTTCCGAACAGCGAAAGCAGTATCCCTTCGATGAAGAGCTGCCGTACCAATCGCACGCGACCGGCTCCCAAAGCCGCGCGAATTGCAATCTCCTTACTTCGCCCTGCATGTTGGGCCAACAACAGGCCCGCGACATTTGCGCACGCAATCAGTAACACGAGCGCAACCGCGCCCAGCAACGTCAACAAAGCCGGCCTGACGTTTCCGGTTACCTCGCTCATGAATGGACTGACGATGATTCCTTCGCCGCGATTAGCCGGATATTCCTTTTCGAGCCGCGCGCCGATCGTGTCCATTTCGGTCGTCGCCTGCTGGAGCGTGACTCCGGGTTTGAGCCGAGCCACAACGCCGAGCACGTGAGCCGTTCTAACTCCTGCCCAACCCGCCGTGAACGACATTGGTATCCAGAAGTTTTGTTGTTGCTCATCGAAGGCGAGTCGCCCGGCAGTTTGCGGTGAAACGGGATAGATGCCGGAAGGCATCACTCCGACGACGGTATAACTAGTACCGTCGAGCGTGATATTCCGATTGATGATATTTCGATCGCCGCCGAAGCGTCGCTGCCAAAACGAATAGCCAAGAATTACGACCTGCCCTTTGTTGGGTTCATATTCTTCGGGTGCAAACGAACGGCCCAGAAACGGCTCGACACCCACCACGCCAAAATAACCGGAGCTCACACGCCCTCCGGTCAGTTGTTCAGGCTCGCCAACGCCCGTGAACGCCGCTGAGCCCTGTCCAAACGCTGCGACGTCTTCGAAGACTGTGTTCTGTTTCTTCCAGTCGAAGAAGTTTGCCGGAGAAGTGCGCCAGCGACCATGTTCCGGCACTCGTTCCCAGAGAGCCACGAGCCGATCGGGATCCCGGTAAGGCAGTGGGTTAAGCAGCACCGCATTCACGACACTGAAGATCGCAGTGTTTGCACCGATGCCGAGCGCGAGCGTCAAGACCGCGATTGCGGTGACGCTCTTATGCTTCGCGAGCATGCGAAGGCCGAATTGAAAATCCTGGAAGAGTGTGTTCATAAAATTTCCAATTTCCGATTGCCAATTGCCGATTGCCAAAGTGAGGTTCTAAATTGGCAATTGAAAATCGGCAATCGGCAATAAGTTCACTCATACCGCAGCGCCACGAGCGGATCGACTTTCGTCGCACGGCGTGCGGGAATGTAACAGGCCAGCAAGGCTGCCATCGCCAGCAGAATCGCATCGAGCACAAATATCAATGGATCCCTGGCGCTAACTTCGTAGAGCAACGAAGACAACACCCGTGTGGCAGCGAAAGCCGCCACCAAACCAACAATGATCCCAATCAACGCGAGCTTGAAACCATTACGCATAACGAGGGTCAACACGTCCCTGGTGCTCGCACCCAGAGCCATACGCACGCCAATCTCATGCGTGCGTTGGACCACTGAAAACGCCATGATGCCGTAAATTCCAATCGCAGCGAGCACCAACGCCAACGCAGCAAACAAACCCAGAATGAACATATTGAAGCGCCGTGGCGCGATCGAATCTGAAATGCGCTGGTCCATCGTCATCAGGCTGTAAATCGGCTGATCTCGATCGAGCGCCGCTACTTCGCTGCGCATCGCAGGTGCGAGCAGCAACGGATCGCTCTTTGTGCGCACGGCAAGATACAGTGCCGGCACATTACCATCGGCAAACAGCGGCTGGAACGCAGGAATGTAAATCTCTGCGTGATCCTGGATATCGAGGCCGCGATGCTTCACGTTTCCGACGACGCCCACGATCTCGTACCACTTCGGATTGTTGTTTTGGAAAGAGATGCGCTTGCCGAGGGCGTTGTCGTTGGGCCAGAACTTACGCGCGAAGGCGCTGTTCACAATCGCTACTTGCGGCGTGTCTGGTAAATCGCGTCGCGTAAAATCTCGACCAGTGAGCAGCGGGATCGACATCGCGCGAAAATAACCGGGAGTTACAAACCTGACTTGTTCGTCCGGTCGAGCATGACCTGAAGCTGTAGGCTGATCCTGGATCGAGAAACTTCGATCACCACCGCCACCGCCAAATGGCAACAGGTTGATCGCGCCGACCGATTCGACTTCCGGCCGTGCCTCGAGTTGATCTAAAAGCTGTTGGAAAAATGTGTGGCTCTTAGTAAACGTCTCGTACTTACTCGAGGGCAATGCAATGCGCATCGTCAGCAGGTTTGCCGAATCGAACCCGGGTTTGACTTCCTGCAGACGCAACAGGCTCTTCACCATCAGGCCCGCACCGATCAGCAACACGAGAGAAAGCGCGAACTCCGAAACGACCAGCAGGTTTCTCAATTTGAGTCGTCGCGAGGCGTCGCCGCCGCGGCCGGCTTCCTTCAAGACGTCGTTGAGATTTGTTCGTGCTGCCTGAAACGAAGGCGCAAGTCCAAATACGATTCCGGTCAGCAGCGAAGTGCCGAGCGTAAAGAGGACCACGCGATAGTCGAGTTTGATCTCTTCCAGTCGTGGCGTATCTTTCGGCATCAGAACGACGAGCGCTCGTACGACCCAAACCGCCAGCGTCAATCCCAACGCGCCGCCAATGAACGACAGCAAAAGACTCTCAGTCATAAACTGTCGCACGACACGAGCACGGTTTGCTCCGAGCGCGGCGCGAATCGCGAACTCGCGGTATCGTGACGTCGCGCTTGCCAGTCGCAGGTGAGCGACGTTTGCACACGCAATCAACAATACGAGACCAACGGCGCCGAGCAATACCAGCATCGCTCGTCGCAAGTTGCCGACCAGCTCTTCGTGCAGAGAACGAATACTCGCGCTGAAGCCGCCGCGATATGTGGACACATGCTCTTGTGAAAGCCGTGTAGTTACCGTGTCGAGATCTGCCTGCGCCTGCGACGGGGTGACGCCCGATTTCAGACGGCCAATCACATTAAGAAAATGCGAGCCGCGGTTGTTTTCCTCGAGGAGATCGGGCGTGAACGCGAGTGGAATCCACGCTTCCGTGTCTCGGTCGGGAAAATGAAAGTTAGCAGGCATCACACCTATCACTGTCAGCGTGCGACCGTCGAGTTGGACCGTTTTGTTGATTACACTCGGGTCGCCACCAAACCGTCGCTGCCACAGCGAATCGCCTAGTATCACAACCGCATCGTTGCCCGCTCTGTCTTCGTCGACTGTGAAGTTACGACCGAGTTGAGGTTGCACGCGGAGTGTCGGAAACAGATTTGCTGAGACAGTGGCGCCGCGCACTCGCTCAGGCTGATCGACACCTGTCAGATTCAGGCCTTGAATGGCATACGCAGCAATGTGTTCAAACGCCTGGCACTGCTGCTGAAAGTCTTGAAACTCGAGCGCCGAGATCTCGATCTCCTCGAGCCCGGTCTTGTGCAAATTGCCCCAGACGACCATCAGTCGCTCAGACTCGGGATACGGCAGCGGCCGCAACACCACCGCATTCACGATACTGAAGATCGCGCTATTCACACCGATGCCGAGCGCCAGCGTCAGGAGCGCAATCCCGCTGACGCTCTTGTGCTTCCAAAGCATCCGCAAGCCGTATTGAAGATCATTCATCATTGCAGTTTGGCCTTTACTTGGACACAGTCAGAACCACCTCGCGGTAGCGGGTGGGTACGAAGTCGAAGCGCTCGGAAAGGCTGCGCACCCACCCGCTACCGCGTGGTGGTTCTGACCCTATCCAACAAACTACTCGTACCGAAGCGCCACGAGTGGATCGACCTTCGTCGCGCGGCGTGCGGGAATGTAGCAGGCCAGCAACGCCACAAACGCGAGCAGCAGCGGCACCGCGACAAACGTCAACGGATCAGAGGCCTTCACGCCGAACAGCAACGAACTCATCAGACGGGTCAGTGCAAATGCACTCGCCAGCCCGATCACAACGCCAAGCAGTGTCAATCCCATCCCCTTCTTCAGCACCAGAAACAGAATGTCGCGCGGAGTCGCGCCAAGCGCCTGTCGCACGCCGATCTCGTTTGTGTGCTGTGTAACGAAGTAAGCCAGCACACCGTAAATCCCGAGCGACGCCAGCAACAACGCTAGCAGCGCGAAGCCAACCAGCATGATCATTCCCATGCGTCGCTGCGCAGCCTCAGTGCCGAGCAATTCTTCCATCGTCGCCACATTGGAAATCGGCTGGTCCGGATCGACTTCACGAATGATCTGCCGCACTGAACCCACCACATTCGAGGTGTCGCCGGTCGTCCGGATCGCAAGATCGCGCGGTATGAACCACACGTTGTGGTTGATCTGCTGGTACGGCAAATACATCTCAGCCTTCACCGGCTCGTCGAGTCCCATCTGACGAATGTCTGCAACGATGCCAACTATCTGCGTCCACGGCAGCGCGGGATCATCAGGATCGCCGACCTTGAACCGGCGGCCCAACGCGTTCTCGCCCGGCCAGTACTGTCGCGCCATCGTCTCGTTGATGATCGCAACCGGCATCGACTGCGCATTGTCGTGGCTGTCGAAGTAACGACCCTGACGCAGCGGGATATTCATCGTCTTCAGATAGTCAGCACTAACCTGACGATGATTCGCGTCGTACGACATCCCCGAAATCGGCGTTTTGGTCCCTTCCGGGAAGAAACCGCTCGTGCCGCCTTTCCATGAAAGAGGAACGGAAGTGCTGTAACCCGCCGACACAACACCCGGCAGATGCTCGACGCGCTGCAGCACCTGCTGGTAGAAGTTGTCGCGCACTTGCGGCTGTTTGTATTTCTCCCGCGGCAGTATCGTCCGCATCGTCAGAATCTTCTCGGGTTCGAGCACTGAATACTGGCGGAAGAGTTGGAAGAGTGTTTGAATCAGCAGACCTGCGCCAACCAGAAGCACTATCGAAAGCGCCACTTCAAACACAATCAGCGTACTGCGCAAACGCCCACTCGCAGTTGCGCGCGTACTGCTCTGCTTCAATGCATCGTTAAGGTCAAACTTCGCCGCCTGCAGCGCAGGTACGAGACCGAAGATAATTCCGGTGACGATCGAGATGGCGAGCGTGAAGACGAGTATGCGAACGTCTAACTTCAGACTCGCCGACAGAGTCATCTGCTCCGGAATGAGTCCCTGCAGAAAAGTAAAACTCGCATACGCCAAAACAGATCCCAGCACACCGGCGACGATGGCCAGCAGTAAACTCTCTGTCAGCAGTTGTCGAACAACGCGAATCCGCGCCGCACCTAACGCCATTCGCAAAGCAATTTCGCGCCTGCGAGCAACCGCGCGCGCCAACAAGAGACCGGCGACGTTCGCACATGCGATCAGCAACACGAAAGCGACTGCGACGAGCAACACCGTGAGAGAACCACGCGATTGGCCGACTAACTGATCGCGCAACGGCATCACGACTGCCCCGAGCTTGCCATCAAAAGTTTCACCGGGATGGTCCGTAGCAATTCGTCGCATCACGGCATCCATGTCTGCCTGTGCCTGCGATAACGCCACACCGGGCTTCAAACGCGCTACAACCTGCAAATAGTGTCCGCCACGATTCGCGAGCTCCTCCTGGTCCAACGCGAGCGGCAACCACAAACGCACGTCGTTCTCGAGAAACTGAAAACCCGCCGGCATTACACCGATGACCGTATGCTTCTGTCCGTTAAGAAGAATTTCGCGATTGATAATGCCGCGATCGCCGCCGTAACGACTCTGCCAGAGGCTGTAGCTAAGCACCGCAACCTTGTTGCCGCCGGGTCGATCCTCCTCGGGAAGAAAGCCGCGACCGAGTAGCGGCTGCACGCCGAAGAGCTGGAAAAAGTTTGCGTTAACTGAATTCGCCTGAATGCGCTCAGGCTCGCCGTCGCCGGTGAGATTGAAACTGTCCGAAGAAGCAGCCGCCATGTCGGCGAACGACTGGTTCTGATTCTTCCAGTCGACGAAGTTGGCGGGAGCGGGTGTGTTTGTCGGAAAGCCCGCGAACGATGCTTCTTCCCAAACAACGACTAACTGTTCGGGATCCCCAAACTGAAGCGGCCGCAACAGCACCGCATTCACGACGCTGAAGATCGCCGTGTTGGCGCCGATTCCGAGCGCCAGTGTAATGAGAGCAATAACCGTAAATCCGGGTCTCTTTAACAGACCACGCACACCATAGCGAATGTCTTTAAGTAATGTCTCCAT
>DATNFX010000043.1:0-10138 GCA_035606195.1 Pyrinomonadaceae bacterium | reverse complement strand
GGTGCGCGCGTATTTCTTGGCGTAGGTCGTTTGCTTCCGGGCGTCAGCGCGACGCAAGCGCAGGTGGACGTTACGAATACTGCCTCGAATCTCGAGCGCGAGTATCCACAGTACTGGCTCAACAGTGATGTGTCCGTTGTGCCGGCTGACGAAGAGATCGTCGGCCCGGAAATGCGACGTGGATTGTGGGTGTTGCTGGGCGCAGTCGTCTTTCTGTTGCTCATCGCGTGTACAAACGTTTCGAATCTCCTGCTTGTAAGGGCCACGGTGAGACAAAGAGAGGTCGCGTTGCGTTTGGCGTTAGGTGCAGGAAGGTGGCGCATCGTGCGCCAATGGCTTACGGAAAGTCTGTTGCTTTCACTGCTCGCCGCCGGCGCTGGAATGTTGCTGGCGTTTTGGGTGCTAAGGGTGATCAAGTATTACGGCGCAGAGCAAATGCCACGAATCCATGAAGTGCGCGTTGACGTCGCGGTTCTGATCTTTACAGTTGGGATTTCAATGCTGGTTGTACCGCTATTCAGTTTGCTTCCGGTTATTAAAGCTTCGCGTCCCGACATCAATGAAGTGTTAAAAGCGGGAGCGAAGACCGCAACGAGCAGTGGCGCATCGCAGTTCTGGCGTGATTCGTTGGTCATAGCTGAAGTGGCACTCGGACTGGTCCTGCTGATCGGCGCGGGCCTGATGATTCGTAGTTTTGGTTCCCTCGTCAACGTGCATCCGGGTTTCGATCCGAATAATGTGTTGAGCGGACGCATCACGCTCAGCGCACCTGCATACGACGATAGTGACGCGCGCAGACGTTATGTCACCCAAACTCTCGATCGACTTCGGTCTCTACCCGGTGTTGACAGTGCTGCTTTCGTTGCGCCGATGCCATTCAGCGGAACCGAACTGGGCGGAGACTTTCAAATCGACGGCCGTCCCAAGCCGGAACCGGGAAGAGAACCAGTGGCGAATGTGCGGAACGTTACATCACAATACTTCCAAACCATCCGCATTCCTTTACTCAAAGGGCGTTATTTCAACGAGCAGGATAAGCAAGGCCCGGTGGGTTCAGCCATCGTGAACGAGACGCTTGCGAAGCGTTATTTTCCTAACGAAGACCCCCTTGGTAAACGCATCAAGGAATTTTACGTAAACCAAAACAAAGATGATCCGAAGCAGTATGAGATTGTCGGAGTGGTTGGCGATATCCATCACAATAGTTTGATCAGGGCTACCACACCCGAGATCTATCTCCCTCATCAACAGAACAGTTGGCGGTGGGGAAATTTCATCGTGCGCACTACTGGGGATCCCGGTGCTCTCAGTCGCGCATTCACCGACGCCGTTCGTGCAACTGACAAGAACGTGCCCGTGACGAGAGTGAGGCCTTTAACGGAAGCGATTTCAGACACCGTCTCGCAGTCACGATTTTACACGCTGCTGTTTGCGTTGTTCGGTGTTACCGGATTGCTGCTGACAGTCACTGGAATTTACAGCGTGATCTCTTACACGGTCTCACATCACACGCGCGAGATCGGGATCAGGATGGCACTGGGTGCACAAGCCGGCGACGTGTTGAAGCTGATCGTTGGCAAGGGTTTCATCCTGACTTTGATTGGCACCGGCATCGGATTGCTTGGCGCATTTGGGCTGACGCGTGTCATGCAGACTTTGCTATTCGGTGTAAGCGCGACGGATTGGGTGACGTTTGTGGGAGTTGCAATACTGCTGATCGTCGTAGGCCTGCTTGCAGCCGCTATTCCCGCACGCCGCGCGACGCGAGTCGATCCGCTGGTAGCGCTGAGATATGAATGAAAGCGGAGGTTTGTCGGCGACTCACAGGCAGTCGGGATGACCGCAGCTACAGTTCTTCTCGCTCCCGCCTGCCGCGTTTCGGCAGTGCAGGCTGCAATACTCATCGTCAGCAGGTCGCTGACATTTGCACGGTGTATGAGCACATTTTTCGGTGGACTGTAAGTTATCCATTTCTGGCTCCTTATAGCTGAAACTGGTCCATCACCGCCGCCTTATATCACTCAACCAAACACGAATCAATAACCCCTCGGCACTCCGCGACCGTGACCTTTTCGATCCCTTGAAAAGTCTTTACCTCAAAGTCCAAATTCGCTAGATTCACAGGCACATTTCGAGGAGGTATGCCGTGCGCTCAATACTCTTCGCTTTAATTGTCTGCTTAGCCATTACTCACCACACTCGAGCAACTACATGGGACGACCCCTGGCACGACGAGGTCATTCGTGGTTCAGACTCCTTCGTCAAAGTAAAGATCACTGCGGAGCAAGGTTCGGTAGTTAAGGCGGAGGTCGTCAAATTCCTCGCCGGGGAACGCACACCTCAGCAAATCGAGTTGAAAGGTTATTGGAGACTGGTACTGGGCAGCGTTTCATCGGATACGAGTGAGTTGCGTTTGCCGTTTGTGGCTGGACAGATCTATTACGTCTTTATCAAGAAGTCCGAAAAGGAAAACACCTATAAAATTCCGACTCCGACTTCAGGTTGGGCCACGATGCAGGGAGAGGAAGTCGCCGCCACCTACCGGCATAGTTTGCATAAGGCGCTCGTTCCCGTTGAAGTGTACGAGAAGACCATGCAGGCGATATTCAAAGGCGCCAAGGGCCAGCCTTACGACACGAATTTCATCGAGACATTTATAAAGGAGCAGTTGACTCAAAGCGTGGCAGTCCTAAAGCCGGAAGACTCCGCCCTGATGAAGAGATTTTTTCTCCAGCACGTTGCTTTAGAAAGTTTCTACCATCTCGGCAAGGGAGCAGACCTGGCTCTGCTCACTCCTTTCACGGAGAGCGAAAACTTCCACGTGCAGATTTCTGCTTGCCGGGCTGTTAGCCGGATCGATTCACAGGCCTCCAGAGAACTCCTCATGAAATTCATCGAGGGCAAAGGCGAGGGATTCGCAAAGGTGATGTGCGTGTGGGGACTGAAACGATTAAATGCGAGAGCAATGACCGCGCGGTTAGAGGCTTATCTTAAAACGGGCGCCGACCAGGAGACAGGCTTTGGGGGAAACATCATGGATCCGCGAATCGGGACGTACTTCCCGGAGTCAGTGAAAGACTCGATCAAGGTGCTATTGGATGAGTGGCGCAAGTCCGGCGTCTAATGGCGCTCGTACTTGGATCGGGTCAGTACAGGGAGCGGTAGCGACCTGGTTCGATCTATCAAGCTGGACGTAATCCAACCAACCAGGTCGCTACCGCTCCCTGTACTGACCCGATCCAGGAATCATTCGAGACTACTCGCGCGCACCCGCAGAAATCAGGAGTTGAACGACGGGGAAACCGCGAGCTCGTTCTTAACGAGCTTTTCCTGCTTCACTGAAAAAAGATGATGAGCCGATCGTTGCGTAATTGTCCTGCATGAGAAGACATCGACCTTGCAGATCGTTTCGTTGCTGTTGAATCAACCAACCATTGCGGCAAAGAGGCGGCGTTCGCAGTGGATCCTTGACCCTGAAGCTGTGTAGCTTGCCCAGCGCGGCGAGCGTCAGCGTAGTCAGGACCAGGCATCCAATAGCCAACGCTGACCACAAGGCTTGGTGATCTCTTTTCATCGGGGTCGATGTTACGGTGATTTGGTTCTGGCAGTATTGAACAGTCGAAACGTTTTGTTTGTTCACCCACTGAGCCCTGCACACTAAAAATTCCTTGACACCTTCGTATAGCATCAGTATATATGGCGTTAAAACATATGAGGACGCCATCTATACTGGATCGGGAAGTGAAACGCGGTAGCACGGAGATGTTGATTCTGGCGTTGGTCGAAGATCGGCCCCGCCACGGCTACGAAATCGCCAAGCTAATTGAGCAGCGATCCGACGGAGTCCTTCAATTTCACGCAGCCTCGCTTTACCCGCTGCTTTATCGCCTGGAAAAGCGCGGATTGATTCAGGGCCACTGGGTGGAAAGGCCCAGCCAGCGCCGCCGCCGCTTCTACAAGTTGACTAAAGCTGGACAAGAAATTCTGAAAGAACACCGCCGTACCTGGAAAGAGTTCTTTGCGGCGTTGGACCGCGTCGCCGGCATTAATCCGGCGTGAACGGGCGTCCGGAATCATAGACTTACTGAGCACTAATCTTCAGCGTAAACAATGCAAGACTGGGAAAAGGAAATTCGTGAAGCTCTCTCTCAACTGACGTTACGGCCTCTGCGCGAGGCCGAAATCGTTGAGGAGTTGAGCCAACACCTCGAGGACCGTTATGAAGATCTATTGGTCCAGGGTTATGCGGAAGACGAGGCCGTCCAAAAAACACTGTCCGAGTTTCGACAGAATGAAATGATCCGCGATCTGCGCGGGTTGGAACACGCCTTTTCAGAACCCGTCGAATTGGGACAGGAACCTCGGTCGAGTCTGACGGCCGGGCTCTGGGAAGACTTACGTTATGCGTTTCGCATGCTCTTGAGCCAGCCTGGCATGACCCTGGTTGTGATTGTAACTATGGGACTCGGCATCGGGGTGAACACGACTATGTTCAGCAGCCTGGAGATGCTTGCGTTTCGCCCTTTTGATTTTCCCAACCAGGAACGGCTCGTGACTGTTGGGGAGCGGCAACGCGAGACAAGCTTCGCTCGCGGGTCGGTTACGCCGGGGGATTTTGCCGACTGGCAAAAGCAGAATCAAACCTTCGAAGAATTGGTCGCCATCAAATCGAGTTACTTTGATTTTTCTAACGCCTCGCAACCAGAGCGTTTGTCGGGAAACTTTGTTTCCGCTGGTTTCTTCACTGCACTGGGAACGCACGCGGCCCTGGGGCGAACCTTTACTGCGGAAGATAAAAAGATCAGTACAAACCAGGTCGTCGTTCTCAGCGACGGTCTGTGGCGAACTCGCTTCGGAGCTGACCCCCAAATCGTCGGACGCTCAGTCAAACTCAACGAAGAAATCTACACAATCGTGGGAGTGATGCCAAAAAACTTCCATTATCCAGTCGATGAAGGCCAACTTTGGATTCCGCTATCTCCTGATTCGAGTGATCGTTCACGGCGAGATCATTATCTTCGTGTGATCGGCTTGCCGCGCAGAGGAGTAAGTCTGACCCAGGCCGGCGAAGATCTGAACCGAATTGCGGTAAGTCTTCAGTCAGAGTATCCCGACACCAATCGTGGCCGCGAAGTTCGCGTAGTGCCGCTCGTAAAGGACGCGACGCGCGGTGTACGGGTCGCGGTCCCTTTCATGTTTATCTCAGTGTTGCTCGTTCTGCTGGTCGCGTGCGCCAACATTGCCAATATCCTCCTCGTGCGCGCGGCTGCCAGACAAAGAGATATCGCGATCAGGCTCGCACTCGGCGCCAGTCGCCTTCGCGTGATGCGGCAACTGTTTGCGCACAGCCTTGTGCTTTCAGGCTTCGGTGGGTTCCTCGGACTGCTTATGGCTTATTTCGGGATCAAGGCAATGAGGGGCATGCCGCAGGACTTCTCAATGTTTATTCCCGGCTGGACCAAGATGGGGATCGATCAGCCGGCCCTTGCGTTTACTCTGGTCCTTTCCGTTTTGACTGGGATTCTATGCGGCTTGATTCCCGCGTGGATCGGGACCAGGGTCGAGCTTAATCAGGTTCTGAAGAATGATGGCCCAAGTGTCCTCGCCGGAACTTCGAATCGCGCGACACGTTGGCTGGTGATCTCTGAAGTCGCCTTTTCCCTCATCCTGCTGGTTGGTGCGGGGATAATGTTCCGAAGCTTTCAACTGTTACTGCATACCGATTTGGGGTTCGACGCCAGCAACGTATCGACCATGCAGATCTCTCTTTCCGGTGAAAGGTACGAGGCTACACAGGCTCGAATAAATTTTGCGGACGCTCTGATCGGGAGAGTTTCTGCGAGGCACGGAATCAACAATGTGGGATTAGCTACTACAGTGCCGCTCGGTTACGTCTACAAGCGCCGCGAGGTTGCCGGCATCGGCAGCACAATTTTTGCCGACTACCTCCGGCGCTCCGTGACCTTCCGAACCATAACGCCGGCATACCTTGAAGCGATCGGCACCTCCATACGACAAGGCAGGGCATTTACAGAATACGATCGTGAGGGCACGCCGCGAGTCGGGTTGGTTAACGAAGCCTTCGCGAGGCAATTTTTGGCAGGTAAGCAGGTAATTGGTGAGAATTTCTTCCTCGACAATGGTCAACGATATGAAA
This sequence comes from Pyrinomonadaceae bacterium, assembly GCA_035606195.1. Lineage (GTDB taxonomy): Bacteria > Acidobacteriota > Blastocatellia > Pyrinomonadales > Pyrinomonadaceae > PSRF01. Next base: position 3,981 of record DATNFX010000043.1, on the reverse strand, counting down.
TCGTCGGCGTGTTAGCGAATGTCATCAACGATGACCTGGACGAACGTGCTGAACCGGAAATTTATGTGCCGTATGCTCAGGAACCCAGCCGCGATCTCTTCCTGGTGACACGGTCTGATTTCACCTCGGATGCTTTGGTTCAGGCCATCCGCGGAGAAGTCAGCGCCGTAGATCCCGCGGTGCCGGTCTTCAAGGTAAAGCCATTGCAGCAATATGTCGACGAGCGATTGTTTGGAAAGAGAGTGGCCGTCTATTTCTTAGCCGTGGGTGCCTTCATTGCATTGTTGTTAGCGGCCCTTGGGATCTATTCGGTCGTGGCTTATTCAGTAACGCAACGAACCCATGAGATTGGATTGAGGCTCGCATTGGGGGCGAGCACCAGTGACATTCTCAAGTTAATAGTTGGATCAGGATTGCGCCTCGTGCTCATTGGAAGCGCGATTGGTCTCGCAGGAGCTCTCGTCCTGACGCAGTTGTTAAGCGGTTTATTGTTCGGCGTCAGCGCTCGTGACCCGATTACTTTCGGCGGAATCATCTCGATGCTCACTGCGGTGGCGCTGCTCGCTTGTTATCTTCCGGCCCGGCGAGCGATGAAGTTGGATCCTTTGAACGCCCTCCGCTATCAATGATGCTGACGTTTACGGTGCTCGATTCAACAGGAAGCTCGAGAGATGGTTTTATATATTGCCATTAGCGAACCTGCACTTTCGCACAACGATGGTGATCCGCGCGAACAGAGTATGGTCAGCTTAACTCTGTTGGACCCAAACAGGTCTGGCTCGCGCTCTCCTCAGAGTGAATCCGGACCTTCGTTCACTATAAGCCTTCCGCGAAATTCTTCGAAGATTCCGGATCGGCTTCAGTCAGATGTATCCAGTCCTACGCCCGTTTTGCTACCTGAGCTCTTCTTGAGAATGTATTACAAGTTTCGTGAGATGGACGACGACTCATTAAGAAAACTTGAACAGGCATTGCTTCAAGGTCCATCATCGACGAACTCAAGTCGGCGATTTCCTCAATGGCTTGAAAGAGTCAGGAGCATCTTAGAGCAGCGTTTCGCCGAACCATACAAGCTTTCAGAGATTGCAGCCGAAGTTGGTGTTCATCCAGTTCACTTAGCACGCGAGTTTCGGAAACACTACGGGACCTCGGTCGGAGAGTATCTCCGGAGAGTTCGAATCGAATATGCGTGTCGCGAACTAATGGATTCGAACGTGGCCGTTACAAACATTGCTTTCGCCGCTGGTTTTGCCGACCAAAGTCACTTTTCGCGCACTTTTAAGCGTCTCTGTGGTACAACGCCGGGCAGATATCGGGCCTCCGGAGTACGACCCTAAGGTTCCTTTAAGCGTCCGCCTCGATTACTTCCGGGAAATCATCGACGAGAGGTTCGGAGTCTTCTGACTTTTCAACTTTGATCAGGGACCTGTCCTGTTCGGCAAGCCAACTCTCGAATAATTCTTTAATGAAGTCGCTTTTGCCTCGCTCCGGATTGATCTCATTTTTTATCTGCTCGTCCAGGCTGGGATTAGCGGCCGTCAAGTTGATCATCGCGCCGCTTCCATTCTCAGTCCGGATATACAGAAAGTAATCCCCCTCGGCATCCTTCCTGATCCATGCATTCTTTAGGGTTGGAGTTTCACTTCCTTGCGGTTTTTCTGTGCCGGCCATGTTGTCTCCGTTGTATTAATTGTCGGCTTAACCAAAGCGAAATGTGTGCCAGCCGACTGGTCCAATTGGGGTTGCACAATGAGTGCCCGTTCTGAGATTTTCTCTGTGCAACCTCTGTGTTCTCTGTGTCTCTGTGGTGTGTTTTGCTCGGAATTCATCAACCCCAGAGACACAGAGAACACCGAGGTTGCACAGAGTCTTATTCTGGTAGTTGTGCAAGCTGGCCCAACTCTCGCTTGGCAATAGTTTGGAGCTCATGGGCTGTAGTGAAGTGTTACGGCTATTTTCATATAGAGATTTTCGCAAGATACGTTGGATCGAATAGATGGGACGTAAGACACAACAATTAATGTTCGGACGCCGGTGCATCGAGATATCAAAACTCGATAAAGTACTGTATCCGGGCACTAAGTTTTACGAAAGACGACCTGATTGGTTACTACATCGTATGGCTAAATACATACTCCCGCACTTGAAAGACCGCGCTGACGCTGTATGACAGAGTAATCGTGCATGAAGATCGACTTACAACAACTGCCCAAAGCACGTCTCGACTTTATAAAACCGATGTTGGCGAAATCGGTGGACGAATTACCTTCAGGAAGGCAGTGGATCTATGAACTCAAGCTCGATGGGTATCGTGCACTGGTGATGAAGAAACGGCGTGCGGTCACGATCTTCTCGCGCCGGGGAAACAATCTGAACAGTATGTTTGCTCCGCTAGTCAGTGCTTTCTCATTTCTTCCCGACGACATAATCATCGATGGTGAAGTAGTTGTCCTGGACGAAGAAGGCAGGCCTTGCTTCTCGGCGTTACAGCATTCGCAATTCACACCCGAGTCTCTACACTTTTATGTCTTTGATCTAGTTGCATTCGAGGGAAGAGATCTGCGCAAGCTACCACTCGCCGAGCGACGGCGATTGCTCGAGGATCATGCGTTACAAGGCATGCGTGATCCGGTGCGATTGTCGGAAGTCTTCGACGCAACGCCGAAACAGTTGATTGCAGCAGCTAAGCAGGCAGGGCTCGAAGGAGTCGTTGGCAAACGCGCCAACAGCACGTACGAGAGTGGCGAGCGCAGCGGCGCGTGGGTGAAGTACAAGACCAACAAAGGGCAGGAACTCGTCATTGGCGGTTATAAACCTGGAACCAACGGCTTTGAGTACTTGCTTGTCGGGTACTACGAAGGCAAGGACTTAATCTTCATCGCCAAGATACGTAACGGATTCACACCTTCGTTACGACGCAACGTGGCGAAACATTTTGCTACTCTGAGAACCTCGGAATGTCCTTTCGATAATCTTCCCGAAAAGGCCAGCGCGCGACGTGGTGAAGCGATAACCCGTGACGTCATGAAGAAAATCCAATGGCTCCGCCCGAGGCTCGTGGCCCATATCGAATTTACCGAATGGACCAAAGGTAACCACCTCCGCCACTCGAGATTCATCGCGCTGCGCAGCGACAAGACGGCCGCGGAGGTGGTAAAGGAACAGAGCTGATTGGATCATTACCACGCTTGGACCGGGTCAGTACAGGGAGCGGTAGCGACCTGGTTAAACGATAGGATCAAGAATGATCCTGGTCGTTGGCAAAAAAGAGTTGACGGTCGTCGTTATGGAATATTCCTCGCGTCTTTTTGTTTGTCTTCTTCGGCCCATTGTTTCGCCGAAACGAATGACTGCGCGTCGTAGATCAGCACGATAGTGCCGACCGGAAGTTGCCTGCTGATCTCGCTCGCCGCGAACATGGGAATGCGAACGCAACCATGACTACGAGGTGAATGCGGGACGGAAGGGTTGCCGTGTATCGCCAGTCCATCGCTAAAATAGTTTGGGTAATAGAGTAATCCCAGAGGCGATTTTCTCCAGCCCGCCAATTTGTTATAGATCCTGAACCGGCCTCGCGGTGTGTAAGCAAGACCGCTCATCCGTTTTTCTTTGTAACGTTTGCCGCTGCCAGTCGACACCGGCAGTATCGTCTTAACAGCGCCTTCGTCATTCGTCAGTAGAAGTACTTGCCGATCGAGATCCACTTCAACGTGCTTGTAGCCTGAGTCTTTTGCCTGTGGCGCGCTCGCATCGCGGATGGCGTTGAACTCTGCGCGTGTCATGCGTCCAGTAATCTTGCGGCCTTCCCACTTCTGGAAAGTAATCAAGCCCACACTTCCCGTCAGGTAGCCCATTTCGGCCAGACGACGTTCCGCTTCTTTCAACTCGGCATGACTGAGCGAGCCTGTATCACGCTTTTTAACCTTTGCGGCGTTGGTTGACTGTGTTGCGGTTAGAACGAGCAGGGCCGTTGTGAGAAGC
>DATNFX010000042.1:0-2790 GCA_035606195.1 Pyrinomonadaceae bacterium | reverse complement strand
CTGGCCCATGCAGCCACGCAGATGACCGTCGATATAGATCGTCAGGTACAACGAATCGACGTTCTCAGGAAGCAGGTTCGGGGGCAAAGGCTCGGTTGACTCCGAACGTTCGAGCAGTTGCGCAAGCACAAGATCTCGTGCTCGTTCGGCGACCGGACGGCATATCTTTTGATCTTTGTGCCACGCAATTTCTTCCGGCGCGGGCACACCTGTGGACTGCCACTTCTCTCCGGGCTCGACAACTTTCACCACGTCATGACGAAACAGCTCGTACGGTTCAAACGAGATCAGCTTCGCGTTTTTAATACGCGCGTGCTGAAACTGCGCCCACTCGTTAGCAATGCCAGGCATCCGGGGCAATGCACCGCCCATCCATGCACGACGTTCCAGACTCCTGACAACAATTCCATAGCGATCGTTATCGAGTTGTCCCGGAGTGCACCGCTCCAGAGCACTAAAGAACGTGACCGCAAACGCACTCTCGTCGACGATCTTCAATCCTTCCTCACCCTTCGGAAGATCTGCAGCCGTACTAACGGCTGCCATCACTAGATCGTCAGCTGCCGACTTCGACTCCTCGCCGGGAAAGTGCCAAAAGCCGCCGCGAGCATGTCGTTTATAAACACTCGCGCGCGATCGAATACTTACCCACGCGCCGCCGGCTGAATTGTATTTCTTGTCGAGATGCTGAGGTGGACGCAGGAGCTTTCCCGACGCAAGGTACTTGGAGACTATTAGCCGAGCGAGTTGCGCTGGATGAAGATGTTCCGGTGCTTGCTCCGTTGCCCATTCGAATGTTGGAAACCTCTTGGACGGATTGACCGGTATCTTGTCTTCGTCGTCCATGAAAGCGATGAAGTCGTCCCAGATGTCGAAGACGGCTTCCATGTGATAACCACTCTGCTGCATCAGCGCGTAGCCGTTCTGCCAGCCGAAACGGACAAGGCAAATGCCACCTTCCACGCGCAGTCCGGCTTGCTCCAGTCGTTCCGTTGCTTCGGTCATGCATGTGCCGGAACTAACGGAGTCGTCGATGATGATCACGGGCTCATTCGGATCGATGAGGCCTTCGATCAACTTAAGTGAGCCGTGTTGCTTGCGTTCTTTGCGGACCAGCAGACCACGATAATTGGGATCCTGAACGATGCATGATTGAAGAATGGGAATACCCGTTACGCCGTAGGTTGCGATTTGCCGTCCGTCGAATCGTTTGAGGAGTTCGAGGACACACTGCCCTGCTAATTGTGCGCCTCCTGGTGAGAGTGTTACGGCGAGTGAATCGAGCATCCAACGCGCGGAGGTGCCATCGCGCGAGAGCACCGGCTGTGTTTCCGACTGGTAAAGAATCCCGCTGCGCTGCAGCATTTCGAGCAACTCAGCACGCGCCTGCTGAACGCTTTCCGGCAGTGAATTCAGCGTATATGAAAGTGGCTCCCGAAGCATGATCAATCATCTCGGAACGTACTGTAGGGGCGGCCCTCCGTGGCCGCCCGGCGTCGAACCGATCTCTTTGTCAAACGCCCGATCGAGTGTGTTGCAAAGGATCGAGTCCCACGCCGGGCGGCCACGGAGGGCCGCCCCTACAGTACGTTCCGAGAAACTCAGTAGTAAGGATTCTCGGGGAGAGCCAAACTGAGATAACGATTGTCCAGGTGGACCATGAGATCTTTGTTCACAAACTCCTCCAACGCGCCTTCAACCCACGGCGCATCGTCGAACCGCGCCGAGATCTCCTTACGGCTATGCGCGTCAGCACAGAACTCATAAAGCGTCGCGTAATCATCCGTGTAGGTCGACGTCTTCGGTGAACCGTTACGCCCGTCTTTGATAATGATCGTCGCCCACGCCTTCCGGTACCGTAGAAACGGTCGCGGGCGCTGACGCCACCGGTACTGCCAATTGTCTACAGCCGCAAAGATCTCGTCGTACTGAGCGTCGTCAACGGTGTTACCCATCTCATGCTCAAAATAGTAGGAGACGCGACTCAGGTTGAAACGATCCTTCGGAAAGAGATAGTCGTAACAAGCCGACGGCACAAGACGGCTGATCGACTGCGACTCCGGATCGGTATACATCGGCGAACCGCGATCCGCGCGCGCTTTCGCAATCGCCCACGGCGCCTGGAAGTGGTGAATCTTCGCAATCACATCAACCTGCGCGCGGTAATCCTCAGCGGTCTCACCCGGAAATCGCAGCAGAATGTTGTACAGGTTGTTAATGCCGTAATAAGTGGACCACTTGATCAGCTCGAGATTGCGGACACCCGTCGTGTGCTTCTTCATCAGCTTCAGGATGTGCGTAGAAAAACTCTCGACTCCCGGCTGAATCGAAAACAATCCGCCTTTCCGCATGTGCTTCAACTGCAAACGCGAAAGACTCGGCCGCACTTCGTAGTGAAGCCGAATGTCTGACCCTGCTTCGCTGAGTTGTCCGAACAGTTTGTCGATGTATTCGGGTTCGATGATGTTGTCGATGGCGTTGAAATCGAGAATGCCGTAGCGTCGCGAGAGTTCGTCAAGTTGATGAATCACGTCGTCAACGCGCTTGGATCGGAACTCCATTCCGGCGCGATTCAGACCGCAGAAGGTACAGTGATTCTTGACACCCCACCAGCAACCACGCGCAGTTTCAATCGGCAGTAAAACCTCTTGCGCATCGTCCCACCAGTGGTAACCACCTTCCTTGCGAGCGTAGAAATACTCGTCAAAATCCGGGACCGGGGTCTTATTCATGTCGGCGAGATTTGGTGCGCGGCCGTTAAAGACCACCGCGCCGTCCTTTCGCCACATG
>DATNFX010000041.1:0-10827 GCA_035606195.1 Pyrinomonadaceae bacterium | reverse complement strand
TTAGAGTGCCGGGATGCTGCCACCCAGCAAGGAACCTGTCAAGTAAAGCTGTTTTTGGCAGCATTTTCCTTGACACAGTTTCGACATAGGTTTATACCAGTTGTCCAGTCGCGGCCTACAGGCTGGAACCTTTACCCTCATTGGTAAACAACCGAAGAGCGTATTCGTTCGACGCTTTTTTCTTAACGCCCGCCGGCATCATGTTTTTCTAGGTTATCGGACCCGAGGGGAGTAGATCATGGCACAGACGGAAGCCGTTCAGGTAATGGAGAGGACACAGGAAAGCGAGTATCAAGATCGTCCAATCAAGTGCGTTGACTGCAACGAGAACTTCATTTGGACAGCAGGCGAGCAAGTTTTCTTCCACGACAAAGGGTTAAAAAACGAACCCAAGAGATGCAAACCCTGCAAGCAGGCTAAGAACGAACGCTTAGCTGCTATCGCAGCCGCGCAGTCGTCGGGAGTGCGACAGCGTATCGAAGTTTCAGTGCAGTGCGCACAATGCGGACAGCAGACCACCGTCCCGTTTTATCCATCCCAGGGACGCCCCGTCTACTGTCGCTCGTGCTTCCTGTCAGGAAAAACTTCAAACCCGGAAATCGCACAGCTATAAACGCCTGTCTCCGATTCTCAAGCAGTCAACTCATTTTTGTCAGCTACTACTGACCCAACCAAACCGCGTTCAATCATCCGCCAACATGCACGATCGGACGTCGATTAGAGTCCTTTTCTGCCTTGCGTAAAACCTCATGCGTGACCGGCGCGGTGTCGCCTTCACCGAAAGCAATGTACTTCAGCAAATACGAAATCGGATTTCCCTCACTCCAGCCAAAATAAACGTGCGGGAGTTTGCCCATCTCATCGCGCAGGTAAAGTAAAAACGCGGCTATCGCATTCGGCACTGCCGGCGATTCTGTGCGCAAGATCCGGTAACCGTCGACAGTTTCACCTCGAATAGCGAGAGTCCCGGAGAATTCAGAAGCATCTCCGGGAGTGACTTCGAAGAACAGGATCGGTTCACCTGTGGGAATGTGATTGCTCGTGCGCTTCTCGTGTTCTTTCGTTGCGTACTCGTCCGCGTCGCCTTTGTCCTTGCGATTTGTGATGATGCGAATCGTTCCCTTGGCCGCGTCCTTAATAAACTGCCGCGCCTGATCATCCAGCTCGATGCGTTCAACTCGCAGTTCAGTCGACCGGTACACGCGCGAAAAAAGCGACGCGAGAATAATCGTCAGAATAAAGAACGACGCGATCTTGATGCCTTCCGGTCGTTCGTGAATGTTCTGTATGGTTGTGTATACGAAGATCAGAGCGATCGCTAAATAGAGATACCAGCTTCGTTGTCTCTTCCGTGCAGCGAGCGTTACTGCAATTGCGGCAGACGTCATCAATACCAACACACCCGTCGCATAGGCGCCCCCCTGCAGGTTCACATCCGCTTTGAAGATAAGCGTGACGGCGAATGCGATCACAATGATAACGATCACGAGTGGACGTGCAGCTCTGGCCCATTCCGGAGCCATGCCGTAACGCGGCAGGTATCGAGGCACGATACTCAACAGACCAGCCATCGCCGACGCGCCAGCAAACCAAAGGATCATGATTGTGCTGAGGTCATAGACGGTTCCAAAGATATCTCCGAAAAAGTGATGTGCGAGATAAGCGATCGCGCGTCCATTCGCTTCTCCACCTTCGGCAAACTTCTCCGCCGGGATCAGGATTGAAGTCACGAAGCTACTGCCGATGAGCAGGACGCTCATGATTACAGCGGCAGTGCGAAGTAACTTCTTGGCGTTTCGAATACGTCCGCGCAGTAGAGGTTGCGCCTTGAGATCTTCGTAGCCAGTGCGAGTTGTTTGGATATTGGCCCAATCGGCCTCGGTCAAATCCGAGTCTCCCTTTACCAGAGGCATCACGGCAACACCGGTCTCAAAACCGGAGAGGCCGAGTGCGAGCTTCGGAAACAACATGAGCGAGATACCGATGATTAGCCAACCATTGCCGTGAACGCTCGGATGGTTGAACAGTGCCTGCTTCCACTCAGGAAAGTGATGAGGATGAGTGACCAGCTCGAATACACCAAACGAAATCACTACCGCATTCAGCAACAGATAAACGGCCACGAGCGCTACAGCAATTCCAATCGCTTCTTTGAATCCGCGCAGGAAAATCACGCCCAACACTGCGATGAGCGCGAGAGTCACGCCAATCTGATGTTTAAGAAGTTCCGGAGTGAACGGATTCTCTATGACGTGGGCCGTTGCGTCTGCAGCCGAGAGTGTAATCGTGATGATGAAATCGGTAGCGACGAATCCCAGCAGCACGAGTACGAAGAGCTTTCCCTTCCAACGTGAGAGCTGGTGCTCCAACATCGAGATCGAGCCTTCGCCGTGCGGGCTTTCCTCGGCGACGCGATTGTAAATTGGCAACGCACCAAAGAGCGTCAGCAGCACGAGGATAAAGGTCGCGATAGGCGAAAGCGCCTGGGCGGCAAGGAACGCGATTCCGGGCTGATAACCGAGAGTCGAAAAATAGTCGACGCCGGTCAAGCACATGACCTGCCACCAGGGGTGTTGCCTGTGAGGGCTGGCGTGTTCTACGTCTTGTTGAGAGGACCCTTTGAATAACCAGAGTTTGAAGCGTCGTCCTGCGGTTCTACCAATTAGCCTATTGAGCAATTCTGCCCTTCCCTCACGCCTACGAGGTTAGCTGTCGGACTCGAACAGGAAGTGTTCTTCGTGGCCATAACATTCACGATTAGCCCCGCGTTTCGCGATGCGAAACATTGGTTCCCCCGCGTTGCAGAGCCGTTAAGGCCCAGACAACTTCGGCAGACATTAAATTTTCAACGCGTGTGATGTTACTCCCCCACATCAGTTGGAATCAACCACAAGAACTATCCACAGATTCATCTTAATCTGTGTAATCTGTGGATATAAAAAAAGCGGGCGGGGGCCTCCCACAGCCCCCACCCTAAGGCCACGTGTCCTCACCCCACGCGACCACTTCGTCCACCGGGGAGGTGAACGCATGCGGATTATGCAATAGTCCGACTAAAGTTTCAACCTGGTTATTTATTTTTATGTTAACGCGCAACAGACGTTGCAGTGAGGTTGCAGTGCAGAAAAACTTATCGGCCTTATAAGTAACTTCAATTGAGAGTTGTGAGGAGAACGGGCGCTACTCTCAATTGAGATTTTACCGTCTTACCGTTCCCTATTTGCAACACCTGGTGCATCGCCCGCCTGGGCCACTTCCTGCCCCTTTGCGTCCGCATGGGCCAAGTCAGAAAACGCGACGATAAAGAGCAGCACCGCGATACTGACGGTCGACAAAATATAAAGAATGGCCGTGCGTTCAAGATAAATCAGGGCGATTATGACGGCTGCGACACCCAACGACCAGAGGGCCGTGATCATTTTTCGACGCCGGCGATCGCCGGAAATTGTTCTTCGATTCATTCTCCAACTCTTTCCTTAATAAATTACTCTGCTAGGCAGATAAGTTCCGGTGTTTGTTATTGCTCCGGTCAATGCACTGAAGAGCGTTGGACCGATGCGACTGGCTGAAAACATACCGGATTCCGACACTTCAATCACGTCATATGGCTGAAGTAAAAAGTCAGGCTTTTCATTCTTTTTGATGGCGGCCACGTCGACGTGAATAACTTCCTGATTCGGGCTGCCCGCAACCTGTCGATATACTCTTACGTCGCTCAGCTTCGCCTCTTTGCGCGGGCCTCCCACCATGGCTATGGCGCGGCTCAACATTAACTGATCGCGAAGATAGATACCACCGGGGGACAGTACTGCGCCGGTGATGTAAACAGGCTCGGCTTCAGTCACCAATACGTAGTCTCCGGGACGGATAAACGGATTGGCGTCAGGTAATCCCGCTCTCAGCTCCGAAATTTTGACAATCTGGAGAGGTATTTTGGTTCCGTCGATTGGCGCTGCCAGGGCTTCTTCGCCGGGCTCGGGACACATCAATGGTTCCGTGTGAAGAATTTGAATCGTGCCGGAAGCTCGTTCAGTAAATCCGCCTGCAACAGCCATCAATTCGTTCAAGCGCACTTTTCGTTTCATCTCGACGCGCGAAGCCTGGCGCACTGCGCCGAAAACTGTCGCCGGCTGTCTGCTGTTTCGCTCGGTAATGCGCACGCTCACCTGGGGATTGTTGATGAACTTTGCGTAAGCGACCGTAATGTCCTTCTGGACGTCTTTCTCAGTGCGACACTTCGCTTTAATCGGCACTTCAAGAAACGGCAGCGAACTAAGATTGCCGTCACTATCGACCTGTGCGGTGCTGCTTAAATCAGACTGGCCAAACACCCGGATATCGAGGACATCGCCAGGACCAAGCAGGTAAGCCTTGAGTCCCTGAATATCCATACCCGGAGATTGTGGCGCGACGGGGGCCGAAGTTTGGGAGTCCTGTGCGTAAACCGAACCAGCCAACAAGCACACAAACACGAGCACCAACACTAAAGATTGCTTTACTTTCATTCTCAGTTCCTCAATAGCTGAAGCTTAACTCTCACGGGGGCTATCGCCAAAAATACTCGCCTACGGTCTGGGCATCGGGATAGAGTTTCGCATTGGACCCAGGAATATACCAGTGAGCACGTCTATCACCCTGATACCACTCTCCGAAACATCGATCACATCGTAAGGTTTCAGAAGAACGTCAGGGATTTCATTTCTCTTGATCGCTCCAAAATCAACTTTCAGTATTTCCTGATCGATCGATCCGGGCAGCTGTCTGTAAATTCTAACTTCCGAAACCTTTGCTTCTTTTCGCAGGCCACCAACCGTCGCAAGCGCCCGGCTCAGAGTCAGATTGTCTCGCATCATGATGCTGCCAGGTGACACAACGCTGCCCGTGATGTAGACCGGCTCGGCTTCAGTCACCAAAACGAGATCGCCGGGTCTAATCTCTGGATTGGTAACGCCTTTCAGCAAATCAGAAATTTTGACTATTTGAAGCGGTATGGCGGCGCCATTGATCGGCAAGCCCTCGGCCTCCTGTCCGGGCTCAGGGCACAGCAGCGGTTCGGTGTGAAGTATTTGAATCGTGCCGGCGGCTCTTTCAGTAACGCCTCCGGCTGCTGCAATCAACTCGTTCAGTCTCAACTTGCGAATTGTCGGAACCTTTGCGTTCTGTCGCACGGCTCCCGAGATGGAAACCGGCGTCCGGCTGTTGCGCTCAAGGACGAGCACACTGATATCCGGTTCTATAATGTACTTGTCGTAAGCAGCGGTAATGTCCTGTTGAAGCTGTTGTTCAGTGCGACATTGTGCTTTGACTCGACCGATGAACGGCAAAGAACTCACGTAGCCGTCGCCATTAACCTGAACTCGCACGGTCGGATGCGACAGTTGCTGGATCGTGACTTCGAGCACATCTCCTGGGCCAAGGAGATAAGACCGTTGCGCTTGAGGCTCGATGCTGGCCGGCTCTGGTTTTGGCGTTACGGGTTGCTGCGCCTGAACTGCACCAAATACGCAGCATGCTACTACGATCAATGGGCCAAACAGTCGTTTAGTGTTCATAGCAATTCAGCTTGTTGAGAGGAAAAGATCGGCAACTAAGGGTGCCGTTCCGTAATTTTATGTCGCCGATGCTTTTTGCGGCGACGGAAGCTTCCGGGCAACGCAAAACCAGTAAAAAGTAAGTTGCAATGATCGCACAAAAGGTGGTAGATGCCAACCAGACGCATCGGCAAGGGAGTCCTTCTATAGCCTTTGCGGATCCGTGAGCTGCCACATTTCGGGCACTTCTGAGTAAACATTAATTGCTATCCAGGACCAGCTTCTTCCGGCCTTTTATGGGAGCCGTTGTGGGACCGCAGACGCGCTTTCAACTTCTCGATTTCACCTTCGATCTTCTGCGTTCCGGCAAGACGCACTTCTTCTTTTACCACATCCTGGTTGAGATAAAAGAGCGCATCACGGTACCGATCGATCGCGCGTCGATAGTGTCCTTTGAAAGCCGATCGCTCCGCCAGCTCAACCCAGTGGGCCACCTTCACGGATGCAATAAACTCGCCGATCGCGACTCTCGAATCGTTGAGCTCAGTTTCGTCCGGATAGATTCGCAATGCTGAGTCGATACAATCAATCGCGCGCGTGGCGGTCTCGATCTTCTCGAACGTTCGCGCACGTTGTTGGGCCTCGTGCGTCAATATCTGAGACTGAGTCCTGGCCCATGTCAACAGGTGATGGCGATGCAGTGCGCGCACCCTTTCCTGACCGGCTCTCAGAGCGATTCCCTTTTCGCTGCCAAAGCTTCCCGATCTAATTGCTTCGTCAGAGCTTCCCAGATAATCGTGACAGAGCTGCGCTACGTCGAGATGCATCTCCGGAGTTGAGCCTGGACGATCCGCAGCCGTTGATTGTTTCTGAATTGCACGCAACGCCGCGGAGTGCATCGACGCAGAAAATCCCTTCTTCTGACTGCGCCCACTTTCACGCGAGCGGCTCGGCGACTTTTCGCCAATACCGTTTTCCAATAGATATCGCGTCCACGCCCGGCGCATCACAACCTCTCGCGCCGATAATGCAACCAGCAGCACTACGCTCGCGGCCAGTCCCGCGGGCAGCCAGGGAGCTTCGTCGCCGCCGCTGACCAGAATCCACCACAGCCCGAAGAAGAGTGCAACCGAAATTACGATTGCTGAAATCAGGTATCCGGTGCTTGAAGGCATGCGACTGCGCGTCGCCGCCCGATGGCGCGAGTCCTCCGGAGCACGCGAATTAGACCGCGGGTTTCTAGGGAAAAACTGATCCGCCGAGTTGTTTGGCAACTACTAACCTCAGGGCTGCACGGGCCCGACCAGGCACCTGAACATTCAATGCAGACGGTATCGCCGCATTCTCCGGGGGGATGACCTCACCACGCTAACAGGGTAATAATAGTCAACTTTTTAGGATTGTGCTGTCAATATACGACCTACTTTGGCAAGGAACCAACAAAAATGAACGAGAAACAGTTTACGGGCAAGGTAGCCTTCGTGACCGGCGCCACCTCAGGGATCGGCCACGCGTGCGCAATTGCTTTTGCAACGGCGGGAGCACACGTCGTCTGTGTGGGACGAAAGGCAGATGCTCTTAAGGACGTTGAACAAAAGATTCGCGAACTCGGCACGGAAGCATTGATGATTCAGGCAGATCTGTCTCGGGAACAGGAAGCAGAGCGCGCGATTCAGCAGGCGATTGAAACTTTTGGCGGAATCGATGTGCTCGTTAACGCTGCGGGACACATCAGCAACGGCACGATCGAAAACACGTCGCTCGAAGCGTGGGACGAGATGATGAACGTTAACGTTCGCGCTTCGTTTCAGTTGATGCAGAAAGCATTGCCGAGTTTGATTGAACGCCGCGGAAACGTCGTCAACGTGTCGAGTGTTACGGGACTGCGCGCGTTTCCAGGCGTACTGGCGTACTGCGTTTCAAAGGCAGCGTTGGACCAGTTAACGCGTTGCGCATCGCTGGAGCTTGCGGCGAAAGGCGTGAGAGTCAATGCGGTAAATCCGGGCGTCGTGGTGACGGAGATTCACAAACGCGGTGGCATGAATGACGAGGCGTATGCGGCGTTTCTGGAACACTCGAAAACCACGCATCCGCTGGGCCGCACCGGAAGACCGGAGGAGATTGCCTCCCTCGTTCTGTATCTCGCCTCAGACCAGGCTTCGTGGATCACGGGTGCGACGTATTCGATCGACGGCGGCCGCGCTCAAACCTGTGCACGATAGGTCCTAAAGTCCTATACGACCTAGACCTGCTATACTGCGCGACTCAATGAGCACTCCAGCGCCAACAATCGTCATTCGCACCTCGCCGCAAATCAGCGCGATCCGTCTCGTGCTTGCTATCCTGGCCGGACTGGTGGCACTAGTTCTCGGACTGCTGGTCCTGCTACTAATCGGCATCGAGACCGGACCCGTCGCACTGTTACTTGGTCTATTGGTCGCAACGATTCCGGTTCCACTCTATATCGGCCTCGTCCTGTGGATCGATCGCTACGAAGCAGAACCACTCTGGATGCTGGCGACAGCTTTCTTCTGGGGCGCACTGATCGCGACTTTCTTTGCGTTCCTTCTGAACACCGGCACCGGAGGCGCCGTCGCACTGCTGGCAGGTGAACAAGCCGGCGAAGCATTCTCCGCAGTCGTCTCAGCGCCAATCGTTGAAGAAACCGGTAAGGCATTAATCCTTTTCATCTTTTTCTTCTGGAAGAAAGATGAATTCGATGGCGTGGTGGACGGAATCGTCTACGCTTCAATGTCTGCGCTCGGATTCGCGATGACTGAAAATATTCTTTACTACGGTCGGGCTGCTCTCGGCGGCGGTGGCGCGTTAACAGCGATCTTCATCATTCGTGGTTTCTTCGCGCCGTTCTCACATCCGTTGTTTACGAGTTTGACCGGAATTGGATTAGGTCTTGCCAGACAATCCACCAACACCGCTGTGAAATTGGTCACGCCCGTAATTGGTTTGTTGATGGCGATCTTCATGCACAGTATTTGGAACGGTTCGGCCGTGTTGGGCGGCGGCGGTCTTTTCCTGATCACTTATATCGTCGTCATGGTGCCGGCGTTCATTATCATGCTGGTTGTGATCGGATTGGCGCTGCGACGTGAAGGACAAGTAGTGCGCGAGTATCTCGGTATTGACCTCGAGCGCGGTTTCCTAACGGCTGAAGAGTACAAACAACTCGGTTCAATACTCGGAAGAATGGGCTCATCGTTCAACTCTTTATCACAGACTGGTATGAGGGGTTGGCGCGCCCGCATGCGTTTTAATCAATTGGCAAGTGAACTGGCTTTTCATCGCAGCCGTGTTGCGAGAGGCGTGCATTCCGCGAATCAGGATGTGCTCGAGGTTGAGACCGCCTACTTACATGCGTTGCAGGGCCTTCTGAACGAACTCCGGAGCCGCTGAACGAACCAAGGAGCCGCTAGCGTGCATTCCTCTTGTTAAGACTAATTCAGATTGTAACGCCGGAGGCGTTCGCTAACCTTGTAACGCCGGAGGCGTTCGCTAACCCTAGCCCGGGTTGGAGCGCAGCGACAACCCTGGGACCGCGTACAAAAGATTCTTAAACCCTGAAAGGGTTCGTACTAAGTGGAACCCCTTCGGGGTTTAATTGTCTTCTTGATTTAGATTCCCAGGGTGCTCGCTACGCTCGAACCCTGGGCTGGGGTTAGCGAACGCCTTCGGCGTATTTTTCAAACTGAACCAGTATCTCCTGTTATTAGTGCTCGCTGGCTTCCACTTTCTGGCTTATACTTGGCGGCTACTTGACGGCGGTTGCGCAAGGCATTTCAGCAGAGCTGAAAGCTCGTGAGAATCCAACTTCTACCCAGCACCTTTGATGCCCAGGGAGTGGCGACCCTGGAGCAACGTTTGACTTGTTTTCTAATCGACGACTGCGTAGCGGTTGATGCGGGCAGTATCGCGCTGGCTCTGCCCGATGACCGCCGGTCCATGGTCAGGGACATAATCGTTACTCATCCACACATGGACCATATCGCCACCCTGCCGATATTCATCGACGATCTTTATCCGAGTTTGCAGCAGCCGATGCGGATTTACGCCACCGAGGAAGTTATCGGTCTGCTCGAGCGCGACGTTTTTAACTGGAACGTCTACCCGCGTTTTTCTGAACTGAAAAACGATTATGGTCCAGTAATGGAATACGTGCCGATACCGATCGGCAAACCTTTTCCAGTGGCCCATCTGACGGTGTGCGCAATTCCCGTAAATCATATCGTTCCGACCGTTGGTCTCGTAGTTTCCGATGGAACGAAGAGTGTGGCATTCAGTTCCGACACGGCTGAGACGGATGAGTTCTGGAACGTCGTGAATCAGATGAAGGATCTTGACGTGTTGTTGATTGAGGCGTCGTTCCCTGATCGAATGTCCAAGCTGGCTCACGTCTCACGTCACTTTACTCCGGCGACGTTGGGCCAGGAATTGAAAAAACTGACTCACAACGGTATGGACATCATGGCGGTCCATCTCAAACCAAGCTACCGCGACGAGATCATCGAGCAACTCAACGCCCTCAACATTCCGAAATTGTCTGTGATGGAACCAGGTAAGGTTTATGAATGGTGAGCCACAGATTTCACAGATTTTCTGCGTAATCTGTGGACGGATTGAAATCACCTACTCGGTCGATCAAACTGAACCGGCTCAAATTCTTTTTCCGCGTGTTCGCCGTCAACTTCATGCAGCGAAACCCGCCCGCTCGCCAGCAACTCTTTAACTGAGAACGTGCGCTCGTTGCGGTCTCGTCCCGGCATCAGTTCAGCCCGAAACGTGACCGGCATTCCCGGCCTGGCCCAAACGTCGCCGGTTTTCTTTTCTGTCAACACGGTCTTTTTCTTCCAGTAAGCACTGACAGCGCCGATGGCTCCCGCGCCCAGAGCGAAACCGCCGAGAAGCCACCTGGTACGCCGTTTCATTACAACTCGCCTATTCGCAAAGCGGATCCAGCCGAGCGCTGATCGTCGGCAATCCACTCAACGCGCGTTCCGCATTCAGTGGCGTGAAGCTCGCCCAGTCCGGAGGCACGTTGGCCTCTGAGAACACAGCCTCAACGGGACATTCGGGCACACACGCGTCGCAATCAATACAAGTCTCCGGATTAATCACCAACATGTCATCATCGAGGTGAAAGGCCTCCACCGGACAAACAAGCGCGCAATCAGTGTAACGACAATTAACGCACGGCTCGGCGACGACGTAGGTCATATAAGGTTTGACTCCTTGAACAAGAGGGTTATGAAAACGTCACGTAGACAAATCTTAACCAGAAACG
>DATNFX010000040.1:0-17120 GCA_035606195.1 Pyrinomonadaceae bacterium | reverse complement strand
TTACAACGATTCGAGTCAGTCAGGTACCGGCGAAAGACTTTTGAGAGAACGTTTCTTTGCGTTGCTGCTGGAATCCTGACGTCGTTTAGCTTCCGGTCGATGCGAAAGTCTAGTAGCACCTGGCGATCTTTTTGCATCGTCGGAGTCTGTGCCGCCGCAAACGAAGCAAATGCCAGAAGGAGAAAGAGTGTTTTCATCTTGGGGGTCCTTTCAGTACACAGATTACACAGATTTACCCTGAACCGTGAAGGCGCTATTATCTGCTTACTTTCCGAGGGAGCCAGAACAATGTTAAAGCCCATCATTCTTCTTGTCGCGATCCTATTTGCGTGTGTACCAACGAGCCTCGCCAGTGACGACTGGTCACAGTTTCGTGGGCCGAATGGAACCGGCGTTTCTGAAACCAAAGGTTTGCCGACCGAGTTTGGACCAACCAAGAACGTCGTTTGGAAGACCACACTCCCGCCCGGCCATTCGTCTCCGGTGTTGACGCGCGATCGGATCTTCCTGACAGCACACGACAAGGAAAAGCTGTTTGTGATCTGTCTGGATCGACAAACGGGGGAGATTCTTTGGCAAAAAGAGGCGCCACGCGCGCAAGCAGGACGCTTGCAGAACGTAAATGGTCCGGCGTCTCCGAGTCCGGTAACTGACGGCACAAACGTCTACGTTTTCTTCCAGGACTTCGGCATGATCTCGTATGACCGCGTGGGGAGAGAGCGCTGGAAACTGCCGCTTGGTCCTTTCAACATGTTCTACGGCTTCGGTGCATCGCCGATTCTTGTCGACGATAAAGTGATATTGCCGATCGATCAGGACAACCCATCTTCTTACATGGTTGCAGTCAACAAAGACTCCGGCAAAGTGCTTTGGAAAATCGATCGACCGATCGTGATCTCCGGCTATTCAACGCCAATCGTCTATAAACCCGCAGACGGTCCGAAGCAGATCATCGTTCCGGAATCATTCCAACTCTCGGCATATTCGGTCGCTGACGGCAAAAGAGTGTGGTGGGTTCGTGGTCTCGCGTGCGAGATGAAATCGATCGCGAGTCACGATTCTGAATATCTCTACATCAA
Organism: Pyrinomonadaceae bacterium; assembly: GCA_035606195.1. Lineage (GTDB taxonomy): Bacteria > Acidobacteriota > Blastocatellia > Pyrinomonadales > Pyrinomonadaceae > PSRF01. Next base: position 16,041 of record DATNFX010000040.1, on the reverse strand, counting down.
TGGTTGGGGATTTCCTCAGAATCAACCCGGCAGACAGGTGCCGACGATTTCGTTCGAAGAAGGGCTCGCTGCGTACGACAAAGATAAAGACCAGATGATCACGAAGGCGGAGATCACTGCCGCCGGTGGCACCGCTCCGATGGACAAGATGCTTGTGGCAGCCTTCGAAGCGTTCGACATGAACCGGGACGAGAAGTTGAACGCGAGAGACTGGGAAGTATTTCGCGCAATGATGGCGTCAGAGAATGGCTTGCTCGCCATCAAGATGGGCGGCAAGGGCGATCAAACTGCCAATGCGATTCGCTGGCGTTACACGAAGCCAGTGCCGCAGGTTCCATCGACTCTTCTATATCAGGGCGTGCTCTACATGATTAACGACAGCGGCATTCTGCTTTCGTTTGATCCGGCGACCGGCAACGTGCTCAAGCAAGGTCGTCTGCACGGAGCGATTGATAAATATTTCTCGTCACCCGTCGCCGCCGACGACAAGGTTTACTTAATCGGACAAGGTGGCCAGGTTTCAGTGCTGAAGGCTGGAGGCGACTGGCAAGTTCTGGCCGTCAACGAATTGGACGATGAGTGCTACGCAACTCCGGCAATCGCCGACGGCCACATTTACATCCGTACTCGCAGCGCGCTCTATTCGTTCGGCAAGTAATCCACAGATTACGCAGATTATTCTTTGAGCTTTGAGTCCTTCGTACGGATTCTCTCCTGCAGTTTTTGAAGTTCGGGAGTTAATTCGGTTCCGAAATCTTCAGCGTCAAAAATCGGACGAATATCGATTTCTTCGTCGCTCATCCCTCCGTCGTCGTCAAACGGAATGCGCTTGACCCACTCGACCGCTTCGTCCATCGATTTGACTTTCCAGATCCAGAAACCCGCAATCTGTTCGCGTGTCTCTGCAAATGGACCGTCAGTCACCAGGCGTTTGCCTGCGGAGAACTTTACTCGTTTAGCTTTCGAAGTCGGATGAAGCCCTTCGCCTTCGATCCAGATACCGGCATTCACTAACTCCTCGTTGAACTTATCCATATCGGCAAGTATCTTCTCGCTCGGCATAACTCCAGCCTCTGAATCCGCATTGGCTTTGATAATCACCATCACTCGCATCTTAATATCTCCTCATCTCTTCAAATTAGAGCTTTATTTCGGCCCTTCTATTCACTAGTCGAACGAGCAATGACGATTTCGACAACGCGCCTGAGAGTTTTTTTATCGCTGAATGCTAACATCTGACGCGTATGATAATTCATCTGGTGGACGGCACCTACGAACTCTTCCGCAACTTCTATGGAATTCGTCGCTTCAAGAAGACTGATCCGCCATTCGGTGCGGTTGCCGGTGTCTTAGGCGGAGTAGCACAACTGCTCGAAGACGGTGCGACGCACGTCGGCGTGGCGACAGACCACATCATCGAATCGTTTCGGAATAATCTCTGGCCGGGTTACAAGACGGGCGCAGGCATCGAACGTGTATTGCGCGCACAGTTTACTCCGCTCGAGGAAGCGCTTGAAGCAATGGGCGTAATTGTTTGGGCGATGGTCGAACTGGAAGCTGACGACGCGCTCGCTTCTGCCGCATATCTCGCAGCTCAGGATGAGCGGGTGGAAAAGGTTTGCATCTGGACGCCGGACAAAGATCTCGCGCAATGCGTCGTCGAGGACCGTGTGGTACAAGTTGACAGGCGCAGCGGCGTGATTCGTGACGCAGAAAAGGTGCGAGAAAAGTTTGGTGTGGCTCCGGAGTTCATTCCCGATTATCTCGCGTTAGTGGGCGACTCAGCGGATGGTTTTCCCGGAATTTCCGGATGTGGACCAAAGACCGCGGCAACACTCATCAATCGTTATGGAGCATTGGAAAACTTCGGCGAGGATGTACTGAACAAAGAGAATCACGCACGCGCTCTGCTGTTCAAAGATCTCGCGACCTTGCGTACGAATGCACCGCTCTTCAAGGATGTTGACGAGTTGCGCTGGCGCGGCGCCACTCCGGAATTCCCGGCAGTTACGGAAAAGATTGAGAGTGCGCGACTCCTGGCGCGCGTAAGAAAGTTAGAGAAACGCATAAAGAAATGAACAAGTCAGAAAATGAACAAGTCAGGAAGGGGGCTTGCCCCCGCTGAAGAGAGCGAGGAGCGGGGGCAAGCCCCCTTCCTGACTTGTTCATTCCTCACTGGTTCATGTGCTTACTATGTCGAATGCTGCAACAGTGCCAGTAGCGACTGAGACTAAAACACCGGTCGCAGCTAAACCTCGCTACGATCGTTCGATTGTCGAAGGACCGCTGATTCCAGCAGTGTGGAAGATTGCGTGGCCGACGATGCTGACGAATGTTATCGGCGGCTTGCAGGGTATGGTGGACCACGCGCTGGTCGGCAATCTCGTCGGTTTCAAAGCGAATGCGGCAATTGGCGTGAGCTGGCAGATCTTTCTCGTAGTAATCGTATTTATTTCGTCGTTGTTTACGGGTATGAGTGTGCTCGTAGCGCGTTTCGCCGGCGCTGGTGACGAGGAAAAAGTAAACCGCACTGTCTACCAGGCATTTCTTACCGCAATTTTTCTGGCACTCGGAGTCTTAGCTCCGATCGGTTATTTCCTGTCACCTTCTCTACTCAACCTCGTCAATGCGGCGCCCGACGTCAAAGCCGAAGCTCTTCCATTCCTGCGCATCATGTTCGTCTTCAGTCTAGGCCTGATGATTTTCTTTATGCTCGGTGGCGCACTCCGTTCAGCCGGCGACGCGCGCACACCGATGATGCTCGGATTGACGATGACGGTGCTCAACATCGCTTTCAACGTGATGCTGATTCGTGGACTTGGTCCGATTCCAGCATTCGGAACAAAAGGCGCGGCGATGGGAACCTGCATCGCGTCAGGACTCGTGGCGATCTTCGCGCTCGCACGATTGTGGAGCGGGAAGTGGGTGATCGCGATTCCTCGTGGCGGAGGCTTTGGTCCCAACTGGTCTATCATCAAATCGATCTTCAAATTCGGACTGCCGACCGGCGTGCAGGGAATTGCAATGAACATCGGCGGCGTATTCATGCTTGCGTTCATTGGATCACTGGCGCAGAGTGCCGCGGCGCAGGCAGCGTTCGCCGTCTCCTATACAGAACTGTTTTCGTTGATTACCTGGACATCCGTGGGATTGATGGGCGCGGCCGCGGCCGTGGCCGGTCAAAATCTCGGCGCACGAAAACCAGATCGTGCTGACGCTGCTGTGCACGTTGCAGCAAGATTCGGCCTCGCGGGCGCAGCATTTGTGGGAATCTTCTTTCTGTTCTTTCCCCGGCAACTCCTTGCGATCTTTGGAATGCACGACCCGGCGGTTGTTGAGATTGGTGTGCAGTTGCTGCGCGTGTTGAGTGTTTCAGGCCTGTTTATAACCGTCGCGTTGACTTACACGGGTGGGTTGCAGGGAACTGGAGACACGCGGAGTCCGCTATACATTTCAATCATCTCGCAGATCATCGTGCCGCTCGGGACGTGTTTTGTGATCAAGGAAACGAGCACGCTCGATCCGATTGATATCTGGCTCGCGATTCTCGCGGGACACGCGACGCGATGTGTGTTGAGTGTGATCCGCTTCAGGCAAGGGAAGTGGAGAATGATTAAAGTCGAGTAAAACCATCCACAGATTACGCAGATGTTCCGTGTAATCTGTGGATGGCTTTACTTCTTCCCTCCCAGGCTTTGCTTCAAGATCTTAACCAGATCGACGACCTTGTGATCGGTATCGGCCTCTTCTTCGACCTTCACCACATTTGAGCGTTTCGCCTGTTTCTTTTTTACTAACTTCAAAAGCGAATCGGTCTGCTTGTCCGCCAGCTTCGTGGGCGTGAATTGCTTCTTCGACTTACTTGCGATTAGCTTCTCGAATTTACTAACCGTGGCTTTGGGTGCGTCTTTTTTCTTCGGCAGACCGATGTCAGACGGCGATCGCAGCTCATCCGCGAACCGCATGGTTTCGGCGCGCAGAATTCCTTTGTCTGAAAAAATCGCCACCAGATACTCTTTGCCACGCATCACAAAAGTTGCCACACCTGCCAGCCCGCTCTCGTCCATCGTTTCGGCGAGCAGTTTATATGCCTTCTGCGAACCGGCGGCCGGCGTCAGGAAATATCCACGCTCGAAATAAAGCGGCGGGATCGAGTCTGCCGGTACAAATTGCTTGAGATCGATGTCACGCGTCTTCTCGGGAGCGAGGCGGTCCAACTCCTCGTCAGTAACGATCACATATTTTTCTTTATCGATCTCGTAGCCGCGCACCACTTCGTCGACGTCCAGATCCTTACCCGTCTTCTCCGCATAATACTTTCGCGCCAGTGGTTGTCCATCTGGTCCAAGCATGCGCAGAGAAGTACGGTTCGAACGCGCCGCCGGAAACAATTGCACCGGCACACTAACGAGTCCAAACGTCAGCGTTCCGGACCAGAACGGCCGTCCACCCGCAGTCTCCTCTTCAGGCTCCGCACTTTTGCGTGTAGTTCTAGGCAGCGCGTTTCTCCTTCCTCAACGATGCAATACTCTTGGCCAGAACATTGTCCAGCGCCTCTGTCTTCCGTTTTGTTTTCACCGCCTTTAGTCGCGGCGCGTGTCCTCGGGCTTTCTTCTCAATGAACTCCATCACACGCTCGCGATATTCGTCCTTGTATTCCGTTGGCTTGAACTCGCCCTGCAACATCTCCACTAACTGCTTCGCCATCGCGAGCTCTTTCTGAGTCGGCGCAGCGCCTGACGGCTTCGTGAGCTCGTCGGCGAGAATAACCTCCTTCGCATCACGCAACGTGAAGAGAAAGAGATAGTCGTCGATGGCGCGGAGCGCGCCCGCGTAATACTTATTCCGCATCACCCAATGCGCGATGCCTTCGCTCTCTTTGTTCTGTAACGCTTCGGCGAGTGCGAAGTAGTCTTTTTCGTCTCCGTCCGGACCGAGGTAGTAAGGACGTTCATACCACTGCTGACTGATCTTAGCTTGCGGAACGAACTCCACGATCTCGATATCGCGAGAAGGCGGCGGTTCGAGTTTCTCGAGATCTTCTTTCGTCAGGATCACGTACTTTCCCGGTTCGATCTCATAGCCCTTTTGAATCTCTTCCGTCGGCACTTCGTCGCCCGAATCGGGATCGATCATGTGTTGCTTCACACGTTGTTTTTGACGATCGTCGAGCACGTGAAATCGCACGGTGCGATCCTGCACCGCCGAATAAAGTTTGACGGGCACTTTAGTCGTGCCGAGTTTTATTTCGCCTTTCCAGATAGCGCGAGCTGCCATAAAAATCTCTATCCTTGTTCGCAACAAGCGGAACAAAGCGCCTCGTGACCTTCAGCTTCCTGTAAGCACATGGGACAAAGCTTACAGTCGCAGTCCCGACAATAAGACCCTGTTTGATATGCGTACGGCTGCCCACACATCGAACAGATTTCTGTACCGCCTTCAAACCACCACCATGGCGCATTGCTCGTCATAGTTAATTCCTTTACTCGAGTTCGCAAGTACGATGCCAAAAAGCACAAAGATGGTCTCACTCATTTTTGTGCTTTTTGTGCCTTTTTGTGGCTAACTTTCTTGGGGCTATTTCCACTCGCCTTGCAGAGTGAATGCGGCCCAGTAGTGAGGCTCGTGCCAGCGAGGATCTTTAGACATCGAGGCCTGGGCCGCACGCAGCGCGGCAGCGGGACGCAGTTTTTGTCCCAGCATTCCTTCGTAAAAGCGTTTCATGAATTCGGCCGTGGCTCGGTCGTCTATTTGCCACAGACTCGCAACCACCCGAGGTGCTCCGGCGTACATGAACCCGCGCGTCAGTCCGACGAGACCTTCGCCTCTGATCTCTTTGCCGAGCGCCGTTTGGCACGCGCTCAACACCACGAGATCTGCCGACAGTTTCAGATTGTAGAGATCGTATAGACGCAGGAATCCATTCTGCGGACGACCTTTCTCATCGACGAGTGACAAGACAACTCCCGACAGTTCAGGATGCGTGTTGTTGATTAGACCATGCGTTGCGAAGTGCACGATCTGATACTGGCCCAGTTCGGCGCTGGTGGCGAGTGTTCGGTTTGCTTGAAAGTCAACGGCTTCGAGTTTCAAGTCTTGCGTGGCGTAGCGCGTGATCGCGTCGGCTTCCTGCCGGCTGAATCGCAATCGTCTCAGGTCGCCCAGGCCGACCTCCGAAGCTGATCTGACGGCATCTGCCCCGGAAGCCTTTTCCTCGTGCGCAGCGTGGGCACGTTTTGCAATTAGAACGCGAGAATCGTCGGTGGAAAAAACCGGATCGGCGAACACGGCCAGAGTCTTGGGCGCCGGTTTGCGATTTGCGGTTTCTTGTCGAAGCAGGGCGACGACTGCTGTCGACGGTGCAGTCACGAGCTCGTGATCCAGCATCAGAGGCCGCGCGTTTGTAGGATCGGGCAAACCTGAAAACGGAACAAACTGCAACACTCCGTCGCTTACGATCAGCAGTCGTTTATTCTTCAATTCGGCGGCTGCTGGTCCTAGTATGGCCTGACTCAAACTCGCGGCGGCTTTCAGATATTCCGCGTCCGCCGCTTCTAATCGCTGTCGTCTCTGTTCGAGTGTCTCGTTCGCGACATTTTGATTGCGTGTGGTCAGGAGTTCGTAAACGCGGCGCGCAAGAGGTTCGATGGTTGCGCGATTCGGTAATTCATACGACTTGATTGAATCGGGGGTGACGGCCCAAAGGAAACTCTTCTGTTCGCCAAGGGAGTATTCGAGCAGCAGTGTATCGTTATCAAGGACCTGTTTTTGAATTTCTTCGAGTTTTAGCGGCACTGGTTGAATCAGCGCTGCGTACTGCGGGCTCGCTTCGCGAATTCGTGCTTGAACCTGGTCGTATTCGGTGGTGAGTAAGGCAAGCTCTTCCGCCGCAGCGGCTCGTTCTTCGGGACTTTTCTCGCTGAATGTCCGCGACTGGCTGTCGGCCTTGTCGGCTATCGATCCTTCCAAACTCTGTTTACGCTCCAACAGCTTCGGATCTACACCCGTGTGAATTTCTGTGTTGGCTTCGCTGATCAATTCGAGCAGCGAACGGGCGCGGCCGGTTTCGCTCGCATTAAATGCTGCAGTGTCCAGTCGTTGTGAAGGATTCTCTTTGTGTAAACGCATCAACAGATCGATGTAGAACTCTCGAAACTGTTGCACTGAAGCAAAAAACGACGCACGTAACTGCTGGCTGGCAACCTTGGTCCGCAACCGCTCAATCAGTTCCAACGCTGCTTCGCTCCGTTTACGTGCTTCGCTTAGATTGCCACGATCGCGTTCTACGCGCGCGCTATAAAAGAGAGCGTTCGCAATGCCTCTTTCGTCGTTGATAGTCCGCCGAATTGCGAGGGCCTGATTGAAATAGTCGAGCGCCTTATCTTGCTTCAAACCTTCGTAGATGAGGCCGAGGTTGATCAAGGTCGAGGCGGTGTAAAAATGATTACCCGCTTTTTGCATGAAACCAAGCGACTCCTTATAGAAGTCGAGTGCCTTCTGCTTATTTCCGAGATGCTCGTAACAGTCGCCGATGTTACGAAGGGTGACACCGAGTCCGAGTGGTTCCTGCAGTGGGCGCCGCATTTCCAACACGCGCATGTTTATATCGAGTGCGCGCTGATACTGACCGAGCTTCGCATAAGTCGATCCGAAATTGCTGATCAGCACGGGATCGATATCCCCGACGGTTTCGTAGATCGCCGCCGCGCGGTCGTACACCGCGAGACGATTCTGAGTGTCGCCTAACTCTCCGTATATCCAACCGATATTAACGGTCACAGCCGCTTCGCACCTCGGAAGCTTTAGTTCTTTGTACAGAGCCGCGGCTTTGGTGTGTGAGTCGATCGCCTTCTGATATTGGCCGGTGTCCCCGTAGATCATTCCCACTTCATGAAGCGTGAATGCTTCCATCAATTTGTCGTTGAGGTTCTGCCAGATAACAAACGCGGCGTCATACTTCTTAATAGCTTGTTGAAAAGATTCCTGCGTTCTCTCGTTACGCAAAGCCTTTGCTTCGGTAAAGAGTGTTTGTGCCGCCACACGGTTGCGATCGTTCGCGGTAACGACGCGCAACTCTTCCAGCTTCACTTCATACTTGCCTGGCTTCTTCGGCGACGTGGATAGCACTTCGACGCGATACGCGCCCGAAGTCTCGGCTATCACTGAGACCGGCTCGATGCCGTAATTGCCGTTAGGACTGTCGACCTGCGCGACTCTCGTCCCATCGGGCGTGTAAATAGACACGACGACATCAACATCGCGCTGGTCGACAGTAATGTGCGCGTATTGACCCGCGGTGAGAGTTAATGAGTACGAATGTGTTTCGCCTGCATTGATCGCTCGTTCGATAGGCTTGGATAACTCGAGCGGGATCGGCGCGGTTTGACTCTGCGTCGATGGCGCAGCCGAACTCTTCGGGGCGACGGCGATCAGTAGAACTATCGCGAGGCTAAGAGAAAAAGCTCTGCACAAGAGGTCCGGGGATGGACGGGACATAAAACCTCCAGCGGGCGAACATTATTCGGTTTAAAAGGAACGCGTATTCTTTATTTAAAAAGGACCATGGTAGTGTAAAATTTGTCCGCACCAGCCTCCCGACAACTACGACTCCCAAAAAAGAACAGTCTGAATGCCTCCCTGTCGCAAAGTTTGGAGATAGGAGATTCACGTTCGCATGACTCAACCGCGAAGGAGTCCCGGTAAAGCAAAGCGCGGCCGCCCACAACGGCAAACAAACGCGCCGTTGGGTAACTTGATTCTGACGGCGATGAAACTTCTTGGTCTGAATTACAAAGACATTGTTGCGGAAAGCAAACGCCTGGCGAATGTCAATAACAATTCGGATATGCGAATTGGGAAGTCGACATTGGGGAATATCATCAGTGGAAGTATTCGCCAACCAGGCACTGCCAAGCTTGATAGTCTGCGCATCATTCTCAACCTCTCGCGTGCCGAAATGGATGCGTCTATCGGTTTGCAACCAGAACGTCGTTTCATGGACCAGGTGGAGATGAGTCGTTCACGGACTCACGAAGTACCGCTTGATGCGGTGGCACGTCATCGCAAAATAAAAATGCCAATCGTTCGCGACGATGCGAACCTCGAGGACACGCAGTTCTTCGAGGGTTCGTTGAAGCGTTGGGCCGACATCGAAGTCGAGTATCTCGGATCGTTTTATCCGCCGTACATGGCGTACGTTGTTGTCGGTGAGGAGGACACGAATGCAACACCGATAGCGCCGCCCGGTAGTCGTCTGTTAGTGAACAAACTCTTGGACAAGGTGTCTCCAGCTGAGAACGTGAGCTTCCACGAGCGCGAGTTGTTTTATGTTCTGACGCCGAACGGGCTTACGTGCGTCTACGCCGAAAACGCACCCGGCGACAAGATCGTCCTCATACCTCATCCCGCCTCAGGAAACGTGCGCGAGGAATTCAATCGTAACGAGGTGAGAATAATCGGGCAGGTTGTCGGTGTGGTGTATCCGAAGCGAAGTTAATTTTCCGTGATAGCGAACAAATTGTCGATAGTTATCCATGGCGTAAGCGTGCGCGAATCAATTGTTTGCGAGTAGCGCTTTAAACACCGGTGTCAGAATTCCTTTCATTTCAGTGCCCTTAGGCCCGCATCAGGTAAGAACCTTAAGGAACGCTTCTCAAAAGACTAAATAACCAAAACGAAACGTCTTAACGGATTGCAGATCCGGCTTTTCTTGCCACGATCCCGGACAAAAGATTTTCCTGTAGGCAGTGAGCATGTTTGTTCCTGTAGACTCCGCCGCGCCTGCATTTGGGAATTGGAGGCTTATTGTGCTGACTGGTCAGGAACTGAAAACGCTGCGTAATCGACGCAACATCACCGGCCGTGAAGTCGAACAAGCAAGCCGGCGGATTGCGGACGTTAAAGGAGACAAGAGATTCTGTATTTCCAATGGCTGGCTGGCCCAACTCGAAAACCGCATCTCCGAACCAAGCATCTGGAAACTGTTTAGTCTGAGTGTGATCTACCGGACCAACTTTCTGGATCTCCTTCGTCTTTACAACGTTGACGTCGACGATCAGGAAAAGTACGAGTCTGTCGCCGACCCGTACGTGACGCAGTTGCTTCCGCACAATGGCGACGACCATGCCATCCCTGAGATTACGACAGCGGAAACTCAGTTAGCGACGATTGATGCGAATCACCGCGCCGACAGCAATCCACACATTCTTTATGCGCAACTTGGTCTGTCGGATTTCAGTATGTATCCGATGATCCGGCCAGGTGCGCTTTTGAAAATTGCCACAAGCCAGAACAAAGTGCAGACAAATGGCTGGCATAACGAATATGAACGGCCCATTTACTTCATTGAGTTGCGACAGGCATATGCGTGTGGTTGGTGCGAGTTACAGAGCGATTCGCTGCTCATTATCCCGCATCACTCCTCGCCATGCTGTGTGCGGCGTTTTGCCTATCCGCGAGAGGCAGAGATTGTCGGTCGGGTGATCAGTTACAACACGCCGTGTGTGGATACCGAGTCTCCCGCTGAGTCGCAAAAGATAAAGGCGCTGCGGACAAAGAAATAATGGTGTGCTTGCTTACCATTCCAAGCAAGAAAGCCTTAATGAAAGCTTAAGAGTTCATCTCATTCTCAACCAAAACCTGGCCTGCTTCGAATCCCAAGCAGAAAACAGAAATTTTCCCGCTCTCGCGTGCGAAGCGTAGAGTGAGCCCACCGAACGACAACTTGACTCGCCCGCAAGAAGTCCGGCACCGGACTACCCCCAAACTTCTAGTTCAAGATCAAACACGATGCAGAGAGTTACGTCTTTAACTTCGGTTCGTGGTTCGTCATACACCGCGCGAGCTCAAAGACATAAAGATGGCAGCGTATTGCTATCGATCGCCGACGATCGGATTTGCAAGCTGAATGGTGTTGGTGCTCTGACGTGGATGATTCTTGAGGAGAACCCCGCGGGATTGAGCGTTGAGGATGTTGTGCAGCAGTTGTCCGAACAGTTTGAAACGATAAATGCCGAAGGTGAATTGCGATATGACGTGTCGCGCAAGCAACTTCACAACGACACGGCGCAGTTTTTTAAGAAGACGTGTGAAATGAAGTTGCTTCGGAAAGAAACCGATCGAAGGGGTCAACAGTTTTATCTCATCTGCGACGGCGTGAGCGGGACAACTTCAAGTCCCGTGGATGACGCGACACCAGACAGCCGTTCCGCTCCAACGCAGAGTGAACAAGGCCAGCTTCAAATATCGAAACGGGAAACGCTTACGGCGTTTGTCGCTTTACTCGGGTTCGATTTATTGCTGAAGTTTCGTGGCTTTCAATCTCTAATCGAGAGAGTTAGAAGCTGGCCCACGGCAAGTCCGGGCGCTACCGATCGCGAGTCATGTAAACGCGTGCGTGCGATGGTTGACCGCGCACAAATGTACTACCCCAAAAAAGCGATGTGTCTCCAACACTCGGCTGTGGTGACGTGTCTGCTTCGTCGTCGCGGCGTACCTGCGGAGATGGTGCTCGCCGCGAAGGACTTTCCACCGAGTGGTCATGCATGGGTGGAGGTTGAGGGACGCGTTGTGAACGACTCTCAAGTTGTAAAGCGGAACTATCGACTTTTGAAGCGAGTCTAGTCACATGAGCGCATTGGGTGGAATCTTGAACTTTGGAAACAACCCGCCACCGGTGGATCGGGAGATGCTCACTGCGCTGGGCAAGCGATTAGCAATACGTGGTCCTGATGGCGGGGGCGAGGCAAGCAATGCTCATGTGGGCATGACGTATCGTGCCTACCACACAACTCGCGAATCACAATTCGAAATTCAACCGGTCGTTTCATCTGATGGTCTCATGCTGACCTGGGACGGCAGGCTCGACAATCGAGATGAGCTTATCAATGAGCTTTTCACGAAAACACGAAGCGAAACAATTATTACTGATGTGGAAATCGTGCGGGCTGCCTATTTGCGGTGGGGCCAAAAATCTTTTGTTCGCCTCATCGGTGATTTTGGTCTCGCGCTGTGGGATTCACGGTTAAGAACGCTCCTGCTTGTCCGCGATGTGCTGGGAACTCGCCCCATTAATTGCTATCTGAACCGGGGACGAATCGTTTGGTCGACAGAACTCTTGCCTTTGCTCGATGTCGCAAATGTTCCTCGTGAGGTTAATGAGGAATATGTCGCTGGATTCCTGGCGCGATATCCACGGGTCGGGCTCACTCCTTACAAGAACGTTTTTGCAGTCAAACCTCATCACGTCGTGAGCGTGAATCAAGCCGGAAAGCTAACCGAAACCAGGTATTGGGAGTTAGATCCGTGCCGGGAAATTGGGTACCAGCGTGATGAAGATTACGAAGAGCAATTCATTCATGAATTCAGCGTTGGACTGAAGGCCCAGTTGCGTTCTCACCGGCCGGTCTTCTCTGAATTGAGCGGTGGTCTGGATAGTTCATCGATCGTTTGTGCGGCTAATCGATTCGTTAACAACAACGAAGTACAAACCCCACGACTTGAAACAATTTCCCACGTCTACGATGAGTCAACTACTGCTGACGAGAGTCGATTCATCGAGTGCGTCGAACAGCACATCGGTCACACGGGCCATCACTTGAAGGAATCATGTTATCCGCTTCTGTCGGGTCTCGATCGCAGTCCGACTTTCGTTCCGAACGGAGTTGATGGATTTACGGAGTACTATCGTGGCGCTCAGAAAATAATGGACCAGCATCATGCACGCGTGTTGTTAAGTGGTGAAGGCGGCGACCAGATGCTCGGTAGTAGTGACGATCCGTCACCTGAGTTATGCGATCTGCTGGTTGAGGGTAAGGTCCTGGCCTTACATAAGCGATTACACGTTTGGAGTGGAGCTCTCAAGCGTCCATACCTTTGGCTCCTCTGGCAGCGAACGATTTTGCCCACCCTTCCACAATCGATTCATCGATCGCAGAAGCAATTACCGCGATGGTTCAGCGCCGATTTCGTCGAGCGAAATCACATGCGAGAAATAATCAATGCCAATCTCGATATCTACGGGTTTCGATTGCCCAGTGGTCGCGATCAAAGCGCGGGATTTGTTTCAGTGGTCAACCACATCGCGGCGGGATATAGAAGGGCTCACTTCAACGTCGAGATCAGATATCCCTACCTGCATCGTCCGCTGGTGGAGTTTCTGCAGGCCATTCCGGCCGAACAGAGATTGCGTCCAGGCGAAACGCGTTCGCTGATGCGGCGCTCATTTAAGACTTTACTGCCCGACCGGATTGCCCGGCGTAGAACGAAAGGTGATCCGCATGAGTCGATCTGCCGTGCGGTGATTCGCGAAATACCGGGCCTGCGTGAACTCTTTAAAGACTCTCGCGCCACTGCGTATGGCTACGTCGAGCCGGTCGCTCTAACAGAAGCTCTGGAGTCAGCAGGTCACGGTTTAAGAGTTAACTTTATTGCATTGCTAAAAACCATTTCACTCGAGTTTTGGTTGCGAACTCTCGAGTGTCCGGAGTTGAACAACTAAAGAAGAAAGGAGGAGCAGATCATGACTAACGAATACGAAGGCGCGGTAGTAGTAGAGCTGGGCAAGGCTGAAGACATCGTTCTTGGCGAAAAGTTAATGGAGGAGGTCGTCGACAGTGTGACTTTTGAGTGGGGCACGCGCTTTATACCAGCAACAGAAGACTAGGCGTTCGTCGCTCGGCACGCCACAACAACGATATAACGTTCAAAGAAAGGAGGATTACTGCAATGACTAACGAATATGAAGTTGCCGCTGTCATCGAGCTTGGAAAGGCCGAAGATATCGTTCTGGGTGAGAAGAGGGATGAGCAGGTACTTGACGGTCTTACTTTCGAATTTGGGACACGCTTCATCCCTGCGACGGAGGACTAACAGGGGGTTGAGCGCTTCCTGAACAATCAGTGTATCCGGCAGGTAGATCCTGCCGGATACCAAAAAGTTCAGGAATCGCCGCCTCCCTGGAGTGCGCCAGCTTGTTGGCGCTTTTGTAGGTTTTACCAAAGCGAAAAAAGTTACCGCACCGCCTCCGATGACAATGACTTTCAAGCCTGAAAATGTGTGGTTGCTTGCTCAACTCCGACCTTTTGTTCGCACTCACCTCGCAGGCTTTGTACTGACAGTTATCTCCAGCCTACTTGTGTTGTCAGAACCGCTGATCATCAGGTTTTTGATCGACGATGTGTTGATTCGAGGCTCCCGAATATTACTGCTTGTTGCCATCTCAGGTTTTTTGCTCACTTACCTTGGCCGGATTTTCTTCAATGCATGGGGTGTGATGGTTGGTAATCGTGCGGTGCAGAAAATGATCTTTATGACACGCCTCCATCTGCTTCGAAAAGTGCAGCAACTATCGTCTGAATACCATGAAAAGAATTCCGTAGGCGAGCTTCTATTTCGTCTCGAGCAGGATGTAACTCTGGTTGGGGAAATAACCGGACAGCTCACAACTCTGCTGCTACGCACCGCAGTTACCACTGTATTAATCGTCGTGACAATGTTTGTGTTGAATTGGCGACTGACCTGCATTGTGCTCCCGCTCGTGCCGGCCTTTCTCTTTCTCCGCCATCGCTTCCAGCGTCCGCTGCGAGACTGTTCAGATCAACTGCAACAGCAAAAAGGGAGAGTCACTGCGTTTCTGCAAGATCAGATTTCATGCATGACGCAAGTGCAACTCGTATGCAGGGAGTTAACTGAAGCCTGTAAATTCACCAGACTCTCCGCCGCCGCAACACGAACCGAGTTGAGAAGGCTGGGTATGGAAGTGCTCTTTGCTTCTTCCTCATCTCTGATCATTGTTCTTAGTGTGATGGCGATTCTCAGTCTTGGTAGTTACGAGGTGTTGCAGGGAACGTTGACTGTAGGCAGCCTGGTTGCATTTTACAGTTACGCCCTGCAACTGTTCGCGCCCTTGTATGCGGCGATGGATATCCACTCGCGCTTTCAGCGAGTCGGTGCGAGTGCGCGGAGGTTATGTGAAATTGAACAAGCGGCGGTTTCTGTTCCGGAAAATCCAAATGCGATTGATGTTCCGCATAGTGCGACACCGCAACTCGAATTGAAGAATGTTTGTTTTAGTTATGGACCTGAGAAACCACTACTGACAAACGTCAGTTTGAAAGCTCATTGCGGTGAGAAGATTGCACTGGTTGGTTCGAGCGGAGCCGGCAAGAGCACCATCGCACGTTTGATCGCGCGGCTGTATGACGCCGCCGATGGCGCGATTTTTGTGAATGGAATTGACGTGAGAGAGCTTCGTTTGCAGAGTCTTCGATCGACAGTTTCATTTGTGCCGCAGGAAGCACCAATCTTTGACGCTACGTTAATCGAGAATCTCCGCTACGGAAATCCGAAGGCACCTCAGAGCGCTCTCGAGCAAGTCGTTCGAATCACCCAACTGGAAAATGTCATAAATAGACTGCCACTAGGCTGGAACGAGCCGGTGGGTCCGCGAGGGAGCAAACTCTCTGGCGGCGAACGACAACGCGTGGCGCTCGCTCGCGCACTGCTTCAACGCCCGCAGATTTTGGTTCTGGACGAAAGTACTTCTGCGCTCGATACGGTTACAGAACAAAAACTGTTTGAGGCAATGAGTGAAGTAAATCAGGCGACAATCACAATCGTAATCTCACATCGCCTCTCGACGATCTTGTGGGCAGATCGCATTCTCGTGATCGATCGGGGCAGAGTCATCGCCGAGGGCAGTCATTCATCCTTGTACGAAACTAATCTGAATTATCGCTTGCTCTGCGAGAGCCAGTTTGAACTCGAGCCGAAGACGCAGGTTGTCAAAAGGGTTCAGGCGCCACAACGCGATATCGCCCTCATGGCTCAAGGTTAACACTAATGTCGCAGAGAAACATCTATACGATTGAACAATTCACCGGCACGAGAAAAGTGATTGGCGGCGCTTTTTCTCCGGACGAGAAATCCATTGTATTCACGACAAACGCGAGCGGTGTATTCAATGTTTACCGCATGCCGGTAGCAGGTGGACCAGCTGAGCAACTGACCGGTTCGTTAACCGATAACGTTTATGCGCTCTCG
>DATNFX010000039.1:0-8894 GCA_035606195.1 Pyrinomonadaceae bacterium | reverse complement strand
AGTTGAAAGCACTTCGAACACGCCGTCGTTCATTTCGAGAATCGAGATATCGAAAGTGCCGCCGCCGAGGTCGTAGACTGCGATACGCTCGACATCCGCTTTCCCCAGGCCATACGCCAGCGCAGCCGCTGTCGGCTCGTTGATGATGCGTTCGATTTTTAAGCCGGCGATTTTGCCTGCGTCTTTCGTGGCTTGGCGCTGTGTGTCGTCGAAGTAAGCGGGGACGGTGATGATCGCGTCGGTGACTGCTTCGCCGAGAAAGTCTTCCGCAGCGGCTTTCAAACGTTGCAACACGATGCCCGATAACTCAGGCGGACTATAGTTGCGGCCCTGTACTCGAACCCGAGCATCGCCGTTTGGAGAATCAACGATCTCAAACGCCGAAGTCTCGCGCATCTTCGCGACTTCTTTCGAGCTGAACTTCCGACCGATGAGTCGCTTGACCGCGTAAACCGTATTGGCTGCATTCGTGACTGCCTGTCGTTTGGCAATCTGGCCTACGAGCCGTTCACCCTTTTCGGTAAAGCCGACGACGGTGGGCGTCGTGCGTCCACCTTCTTTATTCGGGACAATCTGCACCGCGCCACCTTCAAGCACAGCCACGCAGCAGTTCGTCGTCCCTAAATCTATGCCAATCGACTTTCCCATTTTCAGTTAGTTCACAAAAGGCACATAAATCACAAAAAACACAAAATGACTGTATGACACGAAACGCCCGATAAACTCCCTGCTCTCCTTATGTGCCTTTTGTGCTTTTTGTGCCTTTTGTGGCGACTTTTACGAGCGCGGGGCGAATAAGTTTGTCGCCGAGGCGATAACCGGCGACTATCTCCTGCATCACCGTGTCAGGTTCGTAGTCGTCGGTGGCTTCAGTCACTACAGCCTCGTGAATATGCGGATCGAATGGTTCGCCAACAGCCGCAATCGCCTTGACGCCTAACGCGTCTAGCACACCGTTGAGTTGCTTGTTGATGAGATCCACGCCACTAAGAAAGTGTCGAAACTCATCCGACTCCGACGACTCGACCGAGGCCTCAGCTTCAAGCGCTCTCTTGAGATTGTCCACGACCGGCAAGAGCTTTGTGGCAAGGTCAGCAACGACGCGGTTGTAGGTCTCACCACGTTCGCGGTCGACTCGCTTCCGGTAGTTCTCAAAATCTGCCTGCCGCCGCGCCAGACGATCCTTCAGATCCGCGTTCTCAGCCTCGACTCGCTTCAGTTCAGCGCGCGTCGCAATCAACTCAGCCGTTGCCGGACCGCCGGCAGTTTCCTCGGAAGCAGGGTCGTCCTCAGCCAGGAACGCGTCGAGCTCCTCGGGGGACATCACTTCCATGTCTTCGTTGTTTAGATCTGAACTATCCATGTCGGCTGGTGTAGTTTCTGCAGACTCTGCCTCGTCGTCAGCGTCAGTGAATCTGATTGGGATGCGATGCGAACCCTTGTCGCGACTGTCTGATGTCATTAGGAAGGTCAGGCCTGTTCGCTCAGTCGATGCTCAATTAACCGAGCCATGTAGTTTACCATAGCCATTATCCGCGCATATTCAATTCTCGTAGGGCCGATAACGCCGAGCGTGCCGGTGTTGTCGTTCGATCCGATGCGATACGGCGCAGTGATCAGTGCGCAATTACGCATTGAGCTCACCGGGTGCTCACGACCGATCACGACGTGCACGTCGCCCGGATAATTTGCCGCGTCGTGAACGCATTCATTCAGAATCTTGATCAAACGCGACTTCTCTTCGAAGGTTCGAAACAGCTCGCGCATACGGTCAAAATCAACAAAGTCGGGCTTCATGAGAATGTTTGAAGCGCCGTCTACATAGACACCACCCGTCGTTTCCTCACCCTCGAGACTCCGTTCACACAACAGAATCGCGTTCTGGAGCAGCTTGTCGTATAGCGCCTTCTCTTCCTTCATCAATTCGACGATAGCCGCACGGATCGCCAGCAGACTCTTGCCGCTGAATTCGGTATTCAAATAACGAGCCGTATGATCGAGGTCGTCCTGAGTCAAATCGTCGGCGATTCTGATGACTTTGTTGTGGATGATGTTCGCAGTGGAAACCAGCACTACCAGAATTCGCCTGTCCGGCAGCAGCATGAATTCGATGTGATTGAGCCGGTTGTCGGCAAGCGACGGCGAGATCACGATGCCGACGTTCTGCGAAAGCGCCGAGAGAACGTGCGACGCCGTCTCCATCAGACGATCGGGGGACGAATCCGCATCGATGTCGCTGGTGGAAAAAATCTGGTCGATTGCCTTCAAATCGGTGCGCGACAGGCGCGCTTCGCCGAGCATGTAGTCGACGTAATAGCGGTAACCCTTGTCTGTTGGCACGCGACCAGCGGAAGTATGTGGCTGCTCGACGAGTCCGGCCTCCTCCAAGTCGGCCATCACGTTGCGAATCGTCGCCGGACTCCATCCATACCCGTGTGAAAAACGGTCAGAGAGCACACGAGAGCCGACCGCCTCGCCCGTAACGAGGTGTTCCTTGATCAAAGCAGCCAGCAGCACCTCCGCGCGGGAGTCGAGGCCGCCTTTCTCAGTCGTTTGTAGATTTGTGGCTCTCCGGGGCATTGCTCCGCAGTATACAAACTTATCCACAGATTGCACAGATTAGGGCCGTTCGGCGTCCATTTGACGATCTTACGAGGTCGCTAAGTGGTGAAATATTTAGTCTTATTGTCGCTCCCCGCCAAAGGTTGACTCCTCGCCGCCCCGGTCCTTAAGATTAGTTCCCCAAACCGCTGTTTGCCGCCACGAGTTACCGCAATGAATGAAGTTACTAAATTTTTCGCCGACGCATTTCGACATATGGGCGGCAACCGTGGTGTGCCTGCGATCGAAGTCCGGTTTTATCCGTACGCAGGGCTGCGACATACGATTCGATTGAGACAGGGACGAGTCTACGTACGCCTGTCTGATATCTGTAAAGATGCGCCGCCCGAAGCGTTGCGCGCACTCGCCTTTATTCTTGTAGCGCGGATGCTCGGCAAGCGAGTTCCGACGATTCACGACCGCGTCTATCGAGATTATTCGTTGACACCTTCAGTAATGCGTTCGTCTGATCTGGCGCGTCGTGGGCGTGGACGAAAGATGATCTCAACTGCTCAGGGCGAGGTTTACGATCTTGATCGGATGTTTGGAAAGCTGAACCGTCGTTATTTCGACGGAGCGATAACGAAGCCGACGATTACGTGGTCGCAACGCAGGACCAGGAGCATCCTCGGTCATCACGACCACGTTCACGACAGCATCACAATTAGCAAAACGTTGGACTCAACCGATATTCCGGAGTGGTTTGTGGAGTACATTCTCTATCACGAGATGCTGCACATCAAACATCCGGCACGTTTGATCAACGGGCGTCGCTACTATCACACCAGCGCTTTCAGACTCGATGAACGTAAGTTTCCGCACTACAACGAAGCGCAGAAGTGGCTCGAGCGCCTGGCGCGGCTGCGACGCGTGCCACGGGCGCGCGCTGCGTAAGTCTTGGAACTATTTCGTAGCCTTAGCGTTAGTACAAGCGAGGTAGGTGGGCTCCTCAAAAAGGCGGTCTTTCTGGAACCAGTTTTCAGGAGGCCGCCTTTCTCGATCTTAACCACAAAAAGGCACAAGAAGCACATAAGAGAAATTTTCATTTTGTGCTTTTTGTGCCTTTTCGTGGCTGGCTTTATTTTGTGGCGCCCCTTAAACTACGCATTTTGCTAAGATCCTACCTTTTTAGACGGAGACATCAGTTATATGGCTATTCCTGCAACACAGATTCGCCGCGGTATGGTTATCGTTTTTGAGGGCCAGCCGTGCAAAGTCCTGGAATTTCGACACCACACGCCCGGCAACCTCCGAGCGATGATCCAGACCAAGCTGCGTAATATTCGGACCGGTGCGTCATTTGAACATCGTTTTCGTTCCGCGGACACCATCGAAAAGGCTTCGATGGAACAGCACGAGATGGAATATCTCTACTCAGACGGCTCTCATCACCACTTCATGAACACTGAGAACTACGAACAGACAGCGCTGAGTGAGGAAGACCTCGGCGACGCGGCTCCCTGGCTGACGCCGGGCATGAAGATCCAGGCAGAGTTTTATGACGGCTCGCCGATCGGAATCGATCTGCCACCCTCGATGGAATTGGTAGTTACACAAACCGAACCGACGCTCAAGAGTGCGACAGTCTCGAACGTCAATAAGCCGGCGACTCTCGAGAATGGCGTCACAATCACCGTCCCGCCATTCATCAATGAAGGCGACCGAATACGCGTCGATCCCACGGAAGGACGGTACATAGAGCGGGCGAAGTGAGGGCTTATGTATCTGGCTTACAGCCTCCTGCTATCGCTCGGCCTGCTGGTTCTGATTCCTCACTTTCTTTTTCAAGCGCTAGCGCACGGAAAATACATCGCCGGATTGCGCCAGCGTCTCGGCTCTGTTCCTCCCGTCAACGATAAACCTGTTATCTGGCTGCATTGTGTCTCTGTCGGCGAAACGCAGGCGGCGCGACCGCTAGCACAGCGTCTGCAACAGCAGTTTCCGCATCATGCGCTCGTCGTCTCGACGATCACGCGCACCGGACAGAATCTCGCGCACGACGTTTTTCGCACGCAAGCGAAGAGTGTCTTCTACTTTCCATTCGACTGGCGCTGGACCGCGCGACGAGCACTGAAGGCCATCAACCCCGACGCCGTTCTCATCATGGAAACGGAGCTGTGGCCAAACTTCCTGCGCGAATGTAAGGCGAGACAAATTCCGGTCGCGCTCGTGAACGGACGAATCTCGCGACAGTCTTTTCGCCGATATAAACTGATCACGTTCTTTCTTCGTCGTGTTCTTTCGTCATTGAGCATTGCAGTGATGCAGTCGGAAATGGATGCTGAGCGCCTCGGAGCGCTCGGGATGCCGAAGGAAAGACTCTTCACGGCGGGGAATCTCAAGTTTGACGCTGAAGTTGCAGGCGGTTTGACCAACAAAACTGAAGAAATCAGAACGCGCTTTGGATTGGACACCGGTGCCCCGCTAATTCTTGCCGCCAGCACCCACGCGAACGAAGAGGAAATAATTCTCGACAGCGTCAAACAACTCGGCCAAACCACGGCGGTTCGATTGATGATCGCGCCGCGCCACCCGGAACGCTTCAAAGAGGTCGCTAATCTGATTCAACAATCAGGGTTGAGTTGGACTAGAAGAACCAAAGCTCCGGATCCACGCGACAGGGACTCCACTGTCATTCTTCTCGACACGATCGGCGAACTGCCCGCGACCTATGAACTGGCGCAGATCGTTTTTGTCGGCGGCAGTATCGTCGATAAAGGTGGGCACAACGTGCTCGAGCCCGCAGCGAGTGGAGTAGCCGTGGTAACGGGCGCACATACGCATAACTTCCAGACCATTGTCGAACTCATGCATGAAGCGAAGGCGATAGTTCAGCTTCCACCACTCGATGATTGTAACGCGGGCGACGAAGTCGCACATGCATTCACCAAACTACTTGCCAACGCAGCGGAGCGCGCGGAATTGGGAAGTCGCGCGAAGCAACTGGTAACAGATAACCAGGGATCCGCTGACAGAACAATTAACTTACTTACACCAATCTTCGCTCACACCTCATGAAATCAATCGTTCTTCCGCCATTGAGTCTCTTGTACGGCGCCGTCACCAGAACGCGTCTCTCGCTCTATCGCCGTGGAACTTTCCACACTACCAAACTCGATCGCCCGGTAATCAGCATTGGAAATATCACCACCGGCGGCACCGGCAAAACACCCCTCGTCGAATACGTCGCGAGGCTCCTTGCCGCGCAAGGTAAAAAGGTGTGCATCCTGACGCGTGGTTATGGTCGCAAGGATCCGCACCTGCAGGTGATCGTTTCTGATGGCTATGGCGTACTTGCTTCACCGAGTGAGGCAGGTGACGAACCATATCTGCTGGCTACGAAGTTGAAGGGGCTCGCGGCAGTGATCAGCAGCGCCGATCGAATTGCGGCAGGACAGGAAGCGATTAAAGACTTCGGTACGGACTGTTTTGTGCTGGATGACGGCTTTCAACATTTGCGACTCGCGCGGGATCTGAACGTTGTGACCATCGACGCGACGAATCCGTGGGGTGGTGGGCGACTTTTGCCGCACGGCCGGCTTCGTGAGTCAACTGAGGGAATGAGCCGGGCGGACTGTGTTGTGATTACGCGCTGCGATCAGGTCAAGAGTGTCGAGGGTTTGCGAGCAGAGCTCGTCCGATTGACGGACGGTAAGCCGATCTTTGAGTCACAGATGCGGATGGAGCGTTTGTCGCCGTTGAAGAATGGTGGTGAGACGCTCGCACCGGAGGCGCGCGTAGCGGCGTTTTGTGCGGTGGGAAATCCGGCGTCGTTTTTTGAGAGTTTGCGGCGCGCGGGGTATGAGCTCGCGGTGGAGAGATCGTTTGCCGACCATCACGTGTATTCGCAAGAGGAGATCGATTCGATTATCAACGCCGCGAGAGAGACAGATGCGAAGGCGTTGGTCACGACAGCAAAAGACGCCGTAAAGCTGCGGGCGCTCGCGTTTTCAATGCCGTGTTACGTTTTGGAAATCGACATCGCGATCGAAGGAGCGGCAGAGTTCACGCAGTTGGTTCTGGGGGCAGCACCATAGGTCCGATAGGACTTATACGACCTATTGATTGATCGGAGTCGCGGTCGGCGATGGCTTTTCTGCGGGTGTCTTGGTGGCCGAAGGCGCCGGAGGTGGCGGTGTTTCCGGCAACACGCTTTTAGTTGGCTCCGGCAGCGCGGGTGCTTTGCGATTGCTGTTGCCGTTTGCGTTGCTGTTCTCGTTTGCGTTCGCATTGGCATTCGCAACCGGCGTGATGTCCTTGAGAGCCTCGGGCGAAACTGCCGCATTGGCATTCGGACTCGCATTCACATTTGCGGGTGGAGTAATCGTCCCGCCTACGGGAATTCCCTGTTCACCCTTTCCACTCGGCGGTTGCGACGGCTGCACCGGCTGGCTGTTTGGATCTGCGGCGAGCGTCTGTGTCTGCTGGTTCGTATTAGCTTCACCCGCACCCGTATTCTTCGTTAATGCATAGATCGCGACAAACACCACCAACAGAGCTACTGCCGACGGAATGATGATCTTCAACGGATTGAAACTCGACGCAGGTTGGGGCGGCGGCGCCGGACCAGAAACAGGAACTCTCACCGGTTCACGTCGCACAACTGCCGGCGGCACATACTGCGGCTCTTCACGCGGTCTCACCATCGTCACCTCGTCAGGATCGTCTCGGACGGGTGCAGGGTGCTCGGCACTGGCCGTTGTCACCGGCCCGATGCGGTGGATCGTCATGCCTGCCGCTATCGTCAAATCTTCGATCAGTTCGGGGATGGTCTGATAACGATTGTCACGCACCTTGGCCATCGCTCGCGCAACCACGCGCGCCACCGACGCAGGCACGTCCGTTCGTTCCTCGAGGACTGAAGGCACCGGGTCCTGCAAGTGCTTCATCATCACCATGGTCGGCGACTCGCCCGAGAACGGAACATGTCCGACCAGCATCTCGAAAAGAATCACACCCAGCGAATAGATGTCGGAGCGCGAATCAATCTCTACGTCCTGCGAACACTGCTCGGGCGACATGTATTGAGGAGTGCCGATTACGAGATTCGGCGCAGTCAAACCCGTGTCGACGGGATTTCCATCGGGCTCGTTGATCTTGGCGATGCCGAAGTCGAGCACCTTGGCGTGATCGCCCGTCATCGTATCGACGAGCATGATGTTGTCGCTCTTGAGGTCACGATGCACCACTCCCTGTTCGTGTGCAGCGTTGAGTGCGTCTCCGACCTGGCGCGTGATGTCGACCACGCGTGCGAGTGGCAACGGACCTTCGTCGCGTATTACTTGTTTGAGCGTCCTGCCACTGAGAAATTCCATCACGAGGAAGACGTGTCCACTCTCGTCCTCGCCAAAATCAGTAACACTAATTGCGTTGGGATGTGAGATACGCGAAGCCGCGCGCGCTTCGCGTGAGAATCGCGCCACGATCTTTTCGTCAGCCGCAAGCGACGGGCGCAGCACCTTGATGGCAAACGTCTTGTCCATCAACACGTGTGTGCCGCGATAGACAGTGCCCATCCCGCCTTCATTCAGACGTGCATCAATGCGATATTTTCCGGCGAGAGTAGTGCCGACCAGTGAGTCGGGATCCTTTTCAAGCGCAACTCCGTCTGCGGGACAAAGAGTCGTCGCGTCAGGATATTCCCCTCCACACTTGGGGCACTTCTTCATCCATGCCAGCCTATCACACCACCTTAATCCTGAGAAATCATGTTCATCCTGTCTAAAAAAATACGGGCGAGAGAATTCTCCCTCGCCCATTCAAACAAATCTTAAGTGCGACTTAGGCAGCGCTGGGTTTGACGACCGCGAAGATCACCAGCAGTGCAAACAGCACCAGCGACTCGATCAGCGCCAGACCAAGAATCATCATCGTCTGGATTCGACCGGCAGCGCCGGGGTTACGCGCCGCGCCTTCGCACGCCGCAGCACCAATGCGCGACTGTCCGAGCGCGCCACCAAAAACCGCAATCGCGAAACCAACGCCGGCGGCCAGGGCTCTGTACTTGTTAACTGACGCGGCATTATCGCCCACTTCCGCGGTCGCTTGCGCAAATGCGGTCATGCTGGTTGCGAGAATTCCGATCATCACAAACAGCACCATTCTCAATTTGCTCATGTTTCCTCCTCTAATCTGCATTGCAACTCACTTACCCGCGCTAACCGCGACGTGATAATTTCGCCTGTATCCGGTATCCACCGCCCCTCTTACAACGGCGCTCCAGCGAGACAGACCTGCCTTGCTATGTATTGTCTGGTTTGCTTCGGTTGAGTTTTGCATTTGCGCGACAACGT
>DATNFX010000038.1:0-3791 GCA_035606195.1 Pyrinomonadaceae bacterium | reverse complement strand
CTCGTGTTTTTCCTCGTGTCGGTGTACTTCGTCTGGCGCTCTTTCCACGGAATGCGGATTGGCACCACGGCGTTGGAGCCACGTGCAACTGAGACTGAAGTCGCCAAGTCTGTCGCGGGAGACTAGCCACAAAAAGGCACACGAAGCACAAAAGACTGGTTATGAATACTTACGCTAAAGCTGACACATTGATCGAAGCGGCGCTTGCGCCGCTCGATTCAGTCCGTTCCGCCGGCTTGGTGATTGTGTTTAGTTTGTTCGTAGCGGCGGCGGCGCAGTTTTCGATTCAAGTCGGGTCAATTCCGATAACTGGACAGAGTTTCGCCGTCTTGTTAACGGGTGCGTTGCTGGGATCTCGTTTGGGCGCGGCTGCGCTTATCGCCTATTTGATCGAAGGCGCAGTCGGGTTGCCGTTCTTTTCTCCGATTGGAGCTCCAGGCATTTTGCGTTTTCTTGGTCCAAGCGGTGGCTATCTCGTGGCCTTCCCGGCCGCAGCTTACATTATCGGCGCCTTCGCCGAATACGGATGGGACAAGCGATATCACACAGCCGTGGCGGCAATGGCGATTGGTTCAGCAATCATTCTTCTTGGCGGCTGGGCCTGGTTGTCCGTTCTCACCCACTCGTCACCTCTGGTTGTTTTCTACGATGCGGTTGGAAAATTCCTGGTGGGCGACGTGATCAAGGTTGCGCTTGCGGCCGCAGTGCTCCCGACCGGCTGGGCCTTGTTGAAACGCAAAGCATCGGGCAAGCAGTAACACAGGAATGTATGTTCTGAAGGTAAAGTCGCGCAACCGCGAAGAGCTGGTCGAGTTCACCGATCACGTTCGAGAAAAACTCAAAGAGTCAGGACAGCGTGAAGGTGTGATTGTGCTCTACGTGCAACACACCACCGCCGGCCTCACGATCAACGAGAACGCAGACCCGGACGTCCCGCGCGACATGCTTCACGCACTCCGCACACTGATCCCACAACACGGCATGGGCTTTCGTCACGGCGAAGAGAATTCCGACGCGCACATCAAGGCAAGCCTCATCGGCTCCTCAGTCACGATTCCTTTTAACGAAGGACAACTGCTGCTTGGCCGTTGGCAGGGAATTTTTCTTTGCGAGTTCGATGGCGGACGCGAGCGCCAGGTGATCATGACGATCCACTAAAGCCATCCACAGATTACGCAGATTCTATAAAAACATCTGCGTAATCTGTGGATGACTCTACTCTTCGGGTTTTAGCTCTTTCAGTACTGCGGCGAACCTCTCAACATCGGTTTTAGTCTTTTCCAACGCTCTGCGGCTATCGAGGTAAGCCGTCCACGTCGGAGTCTGCGTGAGGGCTTTAGTCGTGTCTTCGTCGAGCACCTGGGCCATCATCGCGATGAGATCACTCACGACGCGGTTGTGCTCGATCAGGCTTTGAATGATCGAGTAAGCGAGCTGTGCTTGGGCGTAATCGAGATCTTCAGCCATTAGTCCCTAGAAACGGCAGCGCCGTGACAGTCGCTTCGATGCCGTCGCTAACTATCACGCGTGTTCCTTCCGTCAACTGTTCATACCGAACATATCCGAGCCCGATACTTCCCAATCGCGGTGAAATGACTGCCGATGTGACGCGCCCGATCTCCTGATTTTCTGTCGAGTTGATAACGGCGCCTGACTCGATCTGCACGTCCGTTTCGAATTTCAAGCCGGTCAGTTTTTTTGCGGGGTGACCGCGGTGCTTGATTCGCACGATGATTTCCTGCCCGACGTAGCAGCCCTTCGTGTAGCTCACCGCATCGTCCAGATTTGTCTCGGGAACAACATTCGTGTTATCCATGTCGACTCCAAAGCGAGCAATGCCGGCTTCGACGCGGAGAATCTCGAGCGTGTCGTCACTGATTGGTTGTGCGCCACCGTCCTCGAGAGCCTGAAGGAGTTCAGCTTTTTGCGCGGAGTCGACGAGGATGTCGAAACCATTTTCACCGGTGTGAGTCGCGCGGATGATGGTCACTTGTCGAACTTCTGAAACACCATTGACTGGAATCTCGGAGGCGGATGTCTCAAACACCTTCTCGATGACTTCACCCGCAAGCTGTCCCTGAACCGTCAACAGAGCAGTTTCCTCGGTGACATCAGCCACTTTGAAGTCGCCCGCCATCGTGAATCGCGAAATAGTTTTCAGCACCGCCTCGTGTGATGCGGTTTCCGTGTCGATTAGAAACGACGGCTCACTCCCGCGTATCACACGCACAGCGCCAATCAAACGTCCCTGCACTGTCGGAAACACTGCCGGCATCCAATGGTTTGCCGCAAGCGACTTCATGTCGTTAGTCATCAGGCCGTTGAGAAACATCACTGCTTCCGACCCGCTCACTCGAATCCGCCCACGCGAAGAGGACAAATCGATCAGCCCCGCGCCACCTTCTCTTACCGCTTCATAATCCGTCATGATCTTATGTGTGTAATCTGTGGATGGCTTCTGCCACCACCTGATAATCCTTTAACTGTTCTGCCTCACGTCGATGCGATGCAAGCACCTGCGGGCTCGGGTGATAGATCGGCACGAGCACGCGGTTGTTCCACGAGTGTATTTGAGAAGCGGATGTTTTCAAACTCAGCTCGTGAGCTTGAATGCGCTTCAACGACTCGAGTGCAACCGAACCCAAGGTCACAATCACCTGCGGGTCGACGAGATCAATAGTCCGCTGGAGAAAGGCCGAACAGTTAGTTAATTCCTTTTGCGTGGGTTTGCGGTTTGCGCCCGACTCGGCGCGTGGATTACACAACGCAGCGCTCGTGATGAAGATTTCTTCGCGTGTGAGTTTTATCGAACTCAGAAAACGATCGAGATTCGCTCCCGACTGATCTCCCGAAAACGGCACGCGTGTTCGATCGGCGCCTTTTCTACCAGGGGCTTCGCCGATGAACATGATTCGAGCGTCCGGTGGGCCGTTGAGTTCACTCAACACAGCGCTGCGCCCACACATTGCAGGACAACGTGTGCAGGCTGCCGCTTCTGCCGCTAGTTCACGAAACAATACTGTTCGAGAACTCTTCATTGACGGACCTCAAACTCGCGCGTCTCGATGTTGTAGTCGCCGTTACGATAAGGCCAACCGTCTGGACCGATAAGTTCGAGCCGGATCGTGTGCTTGCCTGGGGTCCATCCCGTCACCCGCACTGCTTTCCACTGATCGATCCAGCGCATGTCTTCATCGTCGATGATGTAGCGAACGCGAAACTGCCCGCCGTCGCCTTTCAATTGCGCGTTTGCGAGCGAAAAATCGATGTCAACGGGCAAATATCTCGAAACAGAGGTCCCTTCTTTGGGGAAGTTGAAAGTCATTAACGGTTGATTCGTATCTACACGTCTCTTCGGATCGTCAGCGATCGCTACCCATTGTTTCGTCGGAATTGTTTCGATCTTTAACACCTGTCGCGGCGGCGGTGAGACAAACGTCGTCGCCGTTGTGTGCGCGTTATCGTTGCCTGAACAACCAATGGAGAGCAGCGCAAGAATCCACAGGAGGCCTTTGAATGTCTTCATAACCAATCCACAGATTACACAATTTACTTTGTTCTGTAATCTGCGTAATCTGTGGACCAGTCAACCCTATGAACAACCTACACGCACGTCTGTTGCTGCTTATAGCCATCACATTTTTCATCGGTTGTCGCGCTTTTACTCCTGAGATTCAACCGCTTCCGGCTCAGCTCACAACTTACGAACCGATGTCGATTCCGGCTGACAATCCGCTGACACCAGAGAAAGCCGCCCTCGGCCGTCAATTATTTTTCGACGAGCGACTCAG
>DATNFX010000037.1:0-4519 GCA_035606195.1 Pyrinomonadaceae bacterium | reverse complement strand
GATTGGCATCCGCATGGCGCTCGGAGCACAGTCACGCGATGTGTTGCTGATGATCGTCAAGCAGGGATCGATGCTGATTGTGCTGGGCCTGGCGATTGGATTGTTCGGGGCTTTTTTGTTGACGCGCGTGATCTCGAGTTTATTGTTTGGAGTCACGGCGAAGGATCCGTTTACGTTTGTTGCGGTGTCGGTGTTGTTGGCCATCGTCGCGTTGCTGGCGTGCTACATCCCCGCATTGCGCGCCACAAAAGTCGATCCGATGAATGCCTTGAGATGCGAATAAAGTTTTATCCACAGATTACGCAGATTAAGAAAAACATCTGCGTAATCTGTGGATGGATTTGTGAGGTCGAATGAACACATTACTGGCTGATATTCGCTTTGGGTTACGGATGTTGTTGAAGAGTCCGACGACGACGTTTGTCGCGCTGTTGGCGCTCACGCTGGGCATCGGAGCTAATACTGCGATCTTCAGTGTGGTCAATGGTGTATTGCTGCGAACGTTTCCTTATGCCGACGCCGATCGATTGGTGCTGGTGTGGGAAAAGAGACAGGGCGGGACCACCGATCAGAACGTCATCAATCTCGGCAACTTCAGTGACTGGAAAGAACAAAACCAGGTGTTCAGTGATATGGCTGCGTTCTTCGATCGCAGTTTCAACCTCACCAGTGATGGCGAACCGGAAGAAGTGCCCGGTGAATGGGCCACCACCAATCTCTTCTCCGTACTCGGAACCAATCCGGTCCTGGGTCGAACGTTTACAAATGAAGACGGTCGTGACGGGCAGCCTCGTGTTGCGGTGATCAGCTATGGGTTGTGGCAGCGACGATTCGGTGGCGATCGCCAGATCGTTGGACACCAGATAACTCTCAACCAACTTCCCACCACCATAATCGGCGTCATGCCGTCAGGTTTTGGCTGGCACATTCAACGAGGAACACAGGCGTCGAAACCTGCTGACGTCTGGCTACCATGGCAAATCTCAAACGACATGCGGCAGCGTCGCGGACGATTTGCTTCAGCGGTCGCTCGTCTCAAGCCCGGTGTGTCGATGGACCAGGCGAAGAGTGAAATGGACACGATCGGTGCTCGTCTGGCTCAACAATATCCGGCATTCAACACGACCTGGGGCGTCAACGTCGTGCCACTTCGAACACAAATGACCGGCGAAATTCGTCGACCATTGTTGATTCTGTTGGGCGCGGTCGGTTTCGTACTTCTGATCGCGTGCGCGAATGTCGCGAACCTGTTGTTGGCGCGCGCGAGCTCGCGCAGAAAAGAGATTTCCGTCCGCGCAGGACTCGGCGCGAACCGTTGGCGTATCGCGCGGCAGTTGTTGACTGAAGCCGTGATGCTGTCGCTCGTTGGTGGAACGCTCGGCGTTTTGGTCGCGTGGTGGGGAACGAAGGCGCTGGTAGCGTTGGGTCCGCCCGCGCTCATAGATCTTAACCGCGTCAACGTCAGTCTGCCGGTCCTTGGATTTACGCTCGGATTGTCACTCATCACGGGCATCGTGTTTGGGCTCGTTCCCGCACTCGATGCAACGCGCTTCGATTTGCAGGGCTCACTCAAAGAAGGCGGCAAGAGTGTTGGCGGCGCTACCGGCAGCAATCGGGTGCGGAGTCTCTTTGTCGTGACGCAAGTGGCGCTCGCGCTCGTGTTGTTGGTAGGTGCAGGCCTATTGGTTAAGAGTCTGAAGCGGCTTCAAGCGGTTGACACCGGATTCAATGCCAACAATCTGCTGACCGTGCGCGTGAGTCTACCGGTGGGCAAGTACGACACGGACCAGAAACGGATTGCATTTTTCAAACAAGCAAGAGAACAGATGAAAGCGATTCCGGGTGTCGAAGCTGTTGGCGCAATCAACACGCCGCCGTTTACCGGTCTTTATTCCGGTACGACCGTCGACGTTGACGGACAGAAGTTGCCGCCCGATCAGGAACTCAAGACAGGAGTGTGCGTGACTGACGCAAACTACTTCGATGCGATGCAGATTCCATTGAAGCTCGGCCGTCTTTACACCGAGCAGGAAGCGACTGAAATGCGTCACGTCGTGGTCGTCAACGAAACCTTCGTGAAGAAAAATCTCGGCGGGCAGAATCCGCTCGGACGCCAGGTCACGATCTACATGAAAGACGACAACGTGCCGAGTGAAATTATCGGTGTTGTCGCAGATCATAAACATCTTGGCCTCGATATCCCGGTCGAGCCGGTGGCGTACTGGCCTCATCCCGAACTGGTTTATCCGGGAATGACGTTGATGTTGCGGACGCGCGGTGATGCGAACGCAGTGGCGTCTGCGGCGCGTAACGTGATTCACACTCTCGATCCGCAGCAACCGATCGGTGAAGTCAGCACGATGGAAACGTTGTTATCGACTTCTGTCGCGCGAGCACGGTTCAGCGCGTCGTTGTTGACCGTGTTTTCGATTCTCGCACTCGTGATGGCGGCGGTTGGGATCTACGGCGTGATGTCGTACTCGGTGTTGCAGCGCACGCATGAGATCGGTGTGCGAATGGCGCTCGGCGCGCAACGCTACGACGTGTTGAAGCTCATGGTGAAGCAGGGGGTTGTGCTTGGAGTCGTGGGAGTCGTCGTGGGATTAGGTGCGTCGTTTTTATTGACGAGATTGATGGCGACGCTGCTATTCGGTGTGACTGCGACTGATACGGCGACGTTCGTGCTTGTTTCCGCGGGATTGTTTTTGGTGACGTTGATTGCGTGTTATGTGCCGGCGCGACGGGCCACGAAAGTGGATCCGCTGAAGGCGCTCCGTTACGAGTAGAGAGTATTGCCAATTGCCAATTGTCGATTGCCGATTGTTTTGAATTCGGCCTTAGAAATTGGCAATCGGCAATTGGAAATCGGCAATGACAGAACGTACTTGGCATTTTGATCCGGGCTACACGACTGTCGAATTCGTGATCCGAAATTTGTGGTTCAACGTGCGTGGAAGATTTCGAGATCTCGAAGGCCGGATCGTTTTGGATGAGAGTGACATTGCGCGCTCTTCTGTCAATGCCACGCTCAAAGCTGCAAGTATCGATACCGGAAACAAACGTCGTGACGCGCACCTGCTGCTGAAGGATTTTTTCGACGTGGAGAAGTTTCCCGAGATTGAGTTCACGAGTACCAGTATCCGGCGCGGTCGGGATCGTGATTCGTTGGATCTCGCCGGCAATTTGAGGATCAAAGACAAAACAGTGCCGGTTGCATTGTCGGTCAACGAGATGGACCGCAGCCGCTCGCCGAATGGCGAAGAGTTTGTCTACTACAGCGCGACCACCGAACTGGATCGTTGCGCTTTCGGCATCAACTACGGACGCGGAATCATCGGCCGCCGCTTGCAGGTCACCATCAACGTGCAAGCCTGTGATAGTTCAAAAGTGAGGAGATAATAATGAAGTTGCTCAAACATTCTCTCAAGGCGCGAGTGTTCTGGCTGCTCGCTTCGTGCTTAGCCTTGCTCATTTCGTCGCCGTTGCCCGGACTCCAGGCTCAGAAGAGCCGTGATGACAATCAAAACACTACGACCTGGATAATCCAGGACGACGGAGAGAAACGTCGTTTAGAAATTCGCGGCAAGGCCGAGTTCTCTGACGATTACACCGACATCACGTCCGTGTCGGAAGGCGGGTGGGTTATCGTCGAAGAGGTTCATCAGGGGCAATCACGTCGCTACGAAGTCAGACGAGACGGCGCCGGACAAATCACGCGAGCATTTTATCTAAACGGTACCGCGCGCCCGCTGGATGAGAATTCGAAGACCTGGCTTGCTAAGTTTGTACTCAACGCAGTGCGCCAGGGAGGCTTCGATGCAGAGAAGCGAGTAAAAACAATCCTGGCCCAGCGTGGTGTTGCCGGTGTCCTTGCCGAGATCACTGAGATCTCGAGCGACTACGCAAAACGTCTCTATTTCGACCAGCTCATCAAACAGGGAAACCTTAACGCGGCGGCAATGCGTGATGTGTTGCGCCAGGCGGCCCGCGAAATCTCTTCCGATTACGAACAGGCGCAATTGTTGATAAATGCTGCACCGCTGCTTACGGGCAAGGATGTTGCGATGCAACCGTACTTCGATGCGGTCGCAACGCTCAAATCCGATTACGAACACAGTCGCGTGCTCAAAAAACTCCTGAATCAGGAGATGACGAGTAGTGCGTTGCAGGTGCTGGTCGCTTCCTCAACCAAGAGCATCGCTTCTGATTACGAGCGTCGCGGTGTGTTGAGTGCGCTTGCCAAGACAAAGATTCAAAGTGAAGAAGTGTTGCGGATGTTGCTCGACTCGGCGACGGAGATGTCTTCGGACTATGAGAAGGCGACCCTGCTCGTTGAAGTTTCAAACGCTTACACCGGTGATTCGCGTTTGAAGAGTGCGTTCCTGAAGGCAGTTGAGACGATCAAGTCGGATTACGAGCGAGGAAGGGTTTTGTCCACGCTGCTCAAGAATAAACAGATCGGGTAACGCGGATCAGACGGATCTTCGAGCCGGATTGACACGGATCAGACTATGGAAAA
>DATNFX010000036.1:0-9629 GCA_035606195.1 Pyrinomonadaceae bacterium | reverse complement strand
GGACTTCCAACAATTTGCATCCGCTCACCCGCGGAAGGGAAAATGAAGCCCAGTAGTGGTTCAGTTTGAAAATACGCCGAAGGCGTTCGCTAATTTCAGCCCAGGGTTGGAGCGCAAGCGACAACCCTGGGTATCGGATTTAATACACGCTCAACCCTGAAGAGCCTGTCGGTTTATGAAATTGAGCCATAACATCTGCGCTTCAGGGCCTTCTCGAATGCGATTGTTAATGAAAGTCGGGGCTCAACTTAAGAGGTGGCCCAGTTTTCCATTAGTTCCGACTTTGTTTTCAAGCCATTTGCGGTGACTTCTGGGCTCTAAAAGCTTTCAGCAGGTTATGCGTCATACAAACCAACAACCATTCCGCTTCGACCTGCGCCAGCCCGCGCAACAGAAACTGACGAAAGCCGCGCACATGTTTGATCTGCGCGAACACCGGTTCGACAATCACTTTTCGTCTGCTGAACACCTCACCTCCAGCCCTGCTGGCGAGCTTGTGCCACATCCGTTCCTGCAGCGTTGCGTTGGTTGGCAGCGTGGTCGGCTCAGCTCCATTGAGGGGCTTACGTTGATTGGGTGGTACATGCAGATCGACGGCTCGCACGGCCTCATGAGTTATGGCGGCCCTGCTGTAGTAGCCAGCATCGGCAGAGGCCTGCACCGGCATGCGGCCCAGGTTGCGTTCCACCTCGCGCAACACCGGCACCAACTGTTCCTGGTCCACACCCGCTTGCACTACTTTGGCGGCTACAATGATCTGCGCCTGAGCATCTACTCCGATTTGAATGTTATAGGCCTGTTGGAAAGTCTTGCTCGCATGGTCTTTCATGATGCGCGAGTCAGGATCGGTGAAGTTGCGTTTGCTCTTCGGCGCCGGCACCGCCTGGCTTGGGTCTATTACTTTGCGCGCCGTGAATTTCTTGCCCTGCTTTTCTGCCTGCTCTTGCTTGCGCTTAGTTTCGGCGATTTTTTTCTCCGCCGCTTGACGTGCTTCGCGCTCCATATCGGCCTTCAACTCCCGGATCCGGGCCAGCCGCGACTCGCGCTCACGCAACTCTGGCGGCAACTCGTCACCGCGTTTGCCCTTACCGTAAAGTGCATCTTCTTCCTCATCTATACGCTGCGCCTCGGCCAGCAAACGCTCTACTTCGGCAGTCAATTTCGCTTCGGCTTCGCTCATTGTGGCATAGCTCATGGTGCGCCACTTCGAAGCATTAGCCTTGATCTTGGTGCCATCGATCGCCACGTGGCCCAACTTCACCAAGCCGGCACGCTGACACAGCTCCAGGATCTGCACGAACAGTTTTGCCAACTCGGGCAAATGTCTTTTCCGGAACGCCGCGATGCTGTCGTGATCTGGTTGCTGGTTACAACTCAACACGCGAAACGCCACGTCATCGTGAGTGGCTTGCTCAAGCTTGCGCGACGACATTCTGCCAGTGCAATAACCATAGACCAGCAACTTAACCATCAGCACCGGGTGATAGGGAGGGCGACCGCGTCCGTCACTTTCTTCGTAGGCCTTCAAAATCCCAGCCAGATTCAGCGATTCAACTACGTCGCTGATGTACAACGCCAGATGATCCGCCGGCAGCCACTGGCGCAGATCCGGCGGCAACAGCAGTTGCTGATTCATATCGTAGGCACGAAAGGTTTTGCTCATGCCGGCAGTTTACTTATTCTTTGATCGCTGTCTATCGGTTTTTTCCGACAGACTCTTCAGGGTTGAACGCTTCACTTAAATTAGTTCCCAGGGTTCTCGCGATGCTCGAACCCTGGGCTAGGGTTAGCGAACGCCTTCGGCGTATTTATCGAATTCAAAGTTAGGCAGTACGAATTACCGTCCCCCAAGACACACATATGCTTAGAGATTTACGATACAGCCTTCGAAGTTTATTGAAGCGACCGGGTTTTAGCCTCGTCGTCGTCGCGACGCTCGCGCTTGGGATTGGTGTGAACGCTGCGATCTTCACCGTTTTCAACCTCTTGCTCCGCCCGCTGCCGGTCAAGGAGCCGGAGTCGATTGTGCGCCTCACGTTCGAAGATAGCTCAAGACGATCGGACCGGTTTTCATTTCTCGACTACTCCTATATTCGCGATCACAATCAATCGTTCTCCGACGTCTTAGCCGTTTTCGAGGAAGAGCGTTTTCTTCTCGGAGAGAACAGACCCAACAGCGACCCTGAAGAGATTCTCGGAAACTTCGTTTCAGAAAACTACTTCGCGATGCTTGGCGGTGGCACGCATCTCGGACGCGTTTTCACAACCGAAGAAAATAGTGTTCCAGGTCGCGATGCAGTCGTTGTCTTGAGCAATGGTTTCTGGCAGCGGCGCTTCGGAAGTGATGCAGGGCTGGTCGGTCGCAACATAAAGTTAAATGGAAAAGAGTTCACCGTCATCGGGATAACTGATCCCGCGTTCGTTGGCCTCAGACAGGAGATGCCTGACATCTGGCTGCCACTCGCGATGCGTAGTGCGATGGCGACAGACCGTTACGAAGACATTCCGCCGGAAAAGAGAGACTGGTTCGGCGGACGCGACTTCCCGTGGCTCAGCATATTCGCGCGTCTCAAACCGGGCACGACTGTGCCTGAAGCGCGCACCGAGATGAACGTTCTGTTGGGCCAACTCGATACTCAATCAAGCACTGACCCGAAGAAAACAATCGCCGTCGATCCGATCAACGAATTGAAGGTCCCAATCGAGGCGTGGATGTTTATCGGAATGGTGCTCGGAGCGACTGGCCTCATCCTGCTGATCGCCTGCCTCAATATCGCAAACATGCAACTCGCGCGAGCGATCGGGCGGCAGAAAGAAATCGGTGTTCGACTGTGCCTGGGCGCAAGTCGATGGCGATTGATTCGACAGCTATTGATCGAGAGTCTGGTGTTGAGCGTCGTGGGCGGTGTCGCTGGAGTGCTGCTCGCCTGGTGGGTTCTCAACCTGTTTCTGTCCGTGGTTTTCGTGCGGTATGGTGGCGCAGACATGCTGCGAGTCGTTGTCGATCTCTCACCGGACTGGCGCGTGCTGACTTATTCGTTTGGGCTTGCGTTATTGAGTGGCGCCGCGTTTGGACTCGTTCCAGCGTTGCATGCGACGCGCCCCGATTTGATTGGAGTAGTCAAGTCGGAAGGCGCAACCGCGACTGGGCGCTCAGCGCGATCCCGACTCAGCAGTGTGCTGGTTGTGGCTCAAGTGGCGATCTGTTTTGTACTGCTGATTTCAGCCGGACTGTTACTCCGTAGCGTCCAACTCAATTTGTCGACCGATCCCGGGTATGAAGCAAAGAACCTTCTCTCCGTCGGTTATAGCTTGGAGCTAAGTGGTTATGACGCGGAACGTGCAAAGGTCTTTCAGCAGCAATTGACGACGCGGCTCGCCGCACTGCCGGGCGTGAAGAGTGTCAGCCTCGACCGCGTGTCTATGGGTAGCGGCATCATCACGTTGTTGGACCAGGGCGAGTCTGGTTCAAAGCAGTATTCAAACGTATCGATTGAAGAAATTCCTTCCACATTTCTCGATACGATTGGCACTCCTCTTGTCCTGGGACGTGGATTCACAGCGGATGAGGTAAACGCAAAGACGCCGGTACTCGTCGTCAGTGAATCGACTGCGAGAAGTTTCTGGCCTGGCGAGAGTGCGCTAGGCAAGTTGTTGCGTATCGAACAGCCGCTGCGTAACGACGTGACCAAAACCATCTTTTCTTCGGCCCAGGTAGTCGGCATTGCGCGTGACAATCAGATCTATCAATCCGGAGAAACACCGCCGCTCCTCGTTTATCTTCCCGGCGCTGCGCCCGGTGAAATGGATACGACATTGCTGGTGCGCACCACGACGGAGGCTGCGACTCTGAAAGATC
Source organism: Pyrinomonadaceae bacterium (assembly GCA_035606195.1). Lineage (GTDB taxonomy): Bacteria > Acidobacteriota > Blastocatellia > Pyrinomonadales > Pyrinomonadaceae > PSRF01. The sequence continues at coordinate 5,770 of DATNFX010000036.1, read as the reverse complement.
TTGCGCGACGTGAGGCTTATGCTGTCGAGCCTGTGCTGCGGCTGTTTGTGAGAACGTTCGAAGAGAAAATCGCTCGGGAACAGGCCATCATGTCTGCCGCGTCACACGGAGCAACTGCGCTCGGCGTCCTGGCTCTAATGCTGGCAGTTATCGGACTCTATGGCGTGATGGCGTGGTCGGTAGTGCAACGCACACGCGAGATCGGAATTCGCATGGCGCTTGGAGCACAGGCACACAACGTTCTGGTTCTCGTACTGAGACAGGGCATGAAGCTGGTTCTGCTCGGCGTCGTTATAGGTATTCCCGCGTCGCTTGCGGCGGCCCGACTGTTATCGAGTTTGTTGATTGGGTTGACGACAAACGATGCGCTCACGATCGGACTCGTTTCAGCGCTACTGGTTGGAGTAACTCTGCTGGCATGTTACTTACCAGCGCGACGCGCAACCAGAGTCGATCCGCTGGAGACGCTCAGATACGAGTAGATCAAGCTCGGCGATTAGCTGGTGGGCGCGGGAGCATCTGTTCGTTCCATTTATCGAATTCTTTCATGAGGCGCTGCAGCACCTCGGGATGCTCGTTACTAAAATCTGCTTGCTCGTGCTGATCGAGAGACAAATCGAAAAGCTTGCGAACCTCGCCATCGCGAACATATTTCCATTTGCCGTCTCGCACTGCATCCTTTGCATAGATCCGCCAGAAGAAAGTGCGATCGATTACTCGGCCACTACCCTTGAGTAGCGGCAGTAGATCAATTCCATCAAACGAAGGACCAGCAGAGGCATCGGCTTTAGCTGCCGAAAGAATTGTGGCGGTCCAATCCATCGTTATTGCCATCTGCTGTGTGACGCGATTAGCGGGCACCACACCGGGCCAGCGAACAAGGGCCGGCACACGAATCCCACCCTCGAACAGATCGCCTTTCTTTCCTGTAAATGGCCATAGATATGAGAACCGCTCACCACCGTTGTCACTGGTGAAGATAACCAGAGTGTTTTTATCAAGGCCGGCAGCTTTGATCGACTGCATTACGCGACCGACACCATCATCCAGGCTTTCCATCATTTGCGCATACAACTTCAGTGAACCACCTGCGGCCATTATTGCGGGCTCAGGTGCTTTATCGGAGAAGTGGACCACATCGCCACCTTTTCGTCCCTGCCAGGGCCAGTGCGGAGCTGTGTAATGTAGACTCAGAAAAAAAGGAGCGCTGCGTGGTTTCTTCACGTAGTTGACTGCACGTTCTGTCAGTAGATCGGTGAGATAACCATTGCGCTCCACGGGAGTCAGATTCTCGTACAAGTCGGGGTGGCCGAGTCCGTTCTTGTGTAGGAAGTAGTCGCCTGCGCCGGCCAGGATGCCGAAGAATTCGTCGAATCCATGCGCGTTTGGACCCCACTCGGGACGGAAGCCAAGATGCCACTTGCCGAATAATGCTGTCTCGTAACCACTCTGCTTGAGTAATGAGGCAATTGTCTTTCGGTTTGGCTCCAAACCAACATTAGAGTTGGTGGCAGCTAGTGGTTCTTCCAAACCGATTTTGAATCGCGCCGGATATTGACCCGTGATGTAAGCGCAACGCGTCGGTGTGCAAACTGCGGACGCGGAATATGCATCGGTGAATTTCGTGCCCTGCAGAGCAAGCTGATCGATATTGGGGGTGCGGTAGTCTGGTCGACCATAACAACTGAGATCGCCCCAACCTAAGTCGTCCGCGAGAATAAAGACAATGTTGGGCCGCGATTCCTTAGCGGACGAGCGTTGAGCGGAATTCGCAATTGCTGTCGTTCGAACTCCGCCGCTTAGGAGTGTTGTACCGATTGCGAGGCGTTGGACGAACTTCCGGCGTGTAAGTTTCATGACGGAATACTACAATGCGTCCGCCAATTTGTGTGCAAGAAATCCTTCCGTCAAAACGATAGACTCACCAGGTCGCCGCTCCCTACTGACCCGACCAAGTGCGATTCTTTAACATCCATGAAACATTCTTGGACACAGTCAGAACCACCACGCGGTAGCGGGTGGGTACGCCGTAGGCTCCAATCGAATCAGGCTTCGCACCCACCCGCTACCGCGAGGTGGTTCTGACTGTGTCCAAGTGCCGTACTCGAATTAGTACAGCAAACTACTAGTTAGACCACGCTTACTCTAAGAACCCCGCTCGCGCACCTGAACTCATTCTTGGACCGGGTCAGTACAGGGAGCGGTAGCGACCTGGTCAGTGATCAGCGTGCGATATATTCTGATGATCTTTGACTCCATCGTCGACCAGGTCGCTACCGCTCCCTGTACTGACCCGATCCAAGAATGATTTCAAGTGTCGGATGAGCGCTGCGGTGAGTTAAAGACGTAGCCCGTCTTTATTTGCAGGCTGCGTTGGCTTGCTGATTGCTTTAATCCTCTTTTTCGAATCAAGAAAGAGGTAGAGAAATTGAAACTATTTTGGAGCGCGTTGATCACTGCCGCGCTTTTTGTCGATTGCCTGGCCTTTAATCTAAAGCCGCATACCAACTATCAGCAACTTAATGACGTTGATTCACAAGCCGCCCAACAGGTTGCGATTGAATTCACCAGGGACTTTGTACGAACAGCAGACCTTGCGCCACTTATTAAAACGCATTTCGCACCGGATTTTATTCAGCGTTATACGAAAGGTAAGTTGGGCGATGCTAATTCACCCCACGAGTACTTCGTGCCCGGGCTTGAGTACAACTCTCGTCTTCTATCCGAAGCCAGCCCGGAGGATTGGTTAAGGTTTTATACGGCAGCAAATAACTTTATTTTTTTTGGAACGATGTCGGGACTCAAGAACTATCGCGAAGGCGCCGACATTAACGCGACGGATTTGTACCCCGCAGCCGTAATCAACCTACTCAACACGAACGCGACGCTGTCGAATATGATAGTCCGAAAGGGACGTTCGAAACCTGTTGATTCAGTCGCGGCGATGCAGAAAGCTACTGCCACCCTCGAACAGGCTCTGTCTCTCATGCGCCAGCAGTCAAAGGGTCAAACTCCCTTCAAAATCAACGAACAAGAATTGATCAAAACCATCCAGGAAGACGAGGCTTTTAGGCCGACGGTTCAGACCGCCGGCGACAAATTCTTCGGCTTGCCTCCAGGAACGCAAGTAGTTTTCATCGCCACGCCGATTCTTTTTCAGCTGATGCTGGTCAAGGATAACAACAGCTGGAAAATACTATGGGCCGAGCCGTACACCGGCGGTTGATCGTTTCTGTCACTGGCAATTCTGACAGTACTGCCTGGAATGGGTAGCAGTTAAGCTGGTTTAGGCATCTTTTAGCGACCCTCGGAGGATAGGTGCATGATACCTGGGCCAGGCTTTACTCTAATCCAAAGCGTGTTGCATCCGACTGATTTTTCAGAAGGCAGCCTGGTCGCTTTCAACCACGCACTAAAAGCAGCGATGTTGTCTAAGTGCAAGCTGACGCTGCTACACGTTTCAACTGACGGCACCTCCGAGTGGTCCCACTTTCCCGGGGTACGCGAAACTCTGGAACGTTGGGGAGAGCTACCGAAGGGAAGTCCTAAAGCTGCGGTAGGTAAGCTCGGCATCGACGCTTGCAAAGTCATGTTGAACAAGGGTGAGCCAGTTGACCTCGTGGTTAATTATTTGGAAGACAATCCTAACGATTTGATCGTTCTATCTACGAGCAAACGCGATGGTCGCATTCCGTGGCTCGGCAAATCTGTGGCAGAGCCGGTTACGCGCAAAGCAGGGGAGATGACGTTGTTGATCCCCGGAGATGTTGAAGGTTTCGTGTCTCACGAAGATGGTTCGGTTAACTTAAAGCAGATACTCATTCCCATTGCGCGCACACCCCGACCTGAACCGGCGTTAACTGCCGCCGCCAGACTGGTCGAGAAATGGAAATGTTCAGAGGGAACTTTCGTTATCCTGCATGTTGGCAATTCAAATACGATGCCGGCGGTGCGATTGCCGGAAGTACCGGGCTGGACGTGGAAGAAAGAATTGCAAACCGGTGACGTTATCGAAGGCATAGTCAAATCGGCGCAGGAGCACAAAGCCGACTTGATTTTACTGGCCACCGACGGGCGCAATGGCTTCCTCGATGCGTTGCGTGGTAGTCACAGTGAAAGAATACTGCGTCATGGCGTGGCGCCCTTACTCACCATCCCAGTCGGCTCACGCGTCTCACGTTTTCTCAGTTAAACCACGGGGCAATTGCTGCAGCGTTCGTACATTTCTCTCAACAATCCGTCGAACCGATTTCTGTAGTACCGATCTGGCCCGCCAGTTGCTGCCACAACAACCCTGACTAGGAGGGGATGTGAGCACAGAAAAAGTGACAGTTGGGCGAACGGGAGTATCGAGTAAGACAATTAGGAAAAGACCGAGCGGCGCGCTGAAGAGTCGACGCAAGTTTCTTTACTACTTTCCCGGTGGGTTTCACGATGAGACTTACATGGATTGGGAACGAAACTACAAATGGAAAGCGCATCAGCAATGGGAAGAACTTCTAAATCGAAACGAATTGAGACGTCTGTTAAAGCAGAAGGAGTACAGTGAAATTGCCGCGCGCGCGATTCGAATCGAGTCGCGAACCAATTTGCTGTTTTCATTTGAGAAGATGGCGTTGCGGGATGCGGTCAAGTCAAGCGATGGAGCACGATTGTTTTCAGAAGGTATTTACGATTTTCTTCATGGTTCTCTAAATTTGAATGAACGGTTTGCAGGCTGGGTCGAAACGATTGCTTTGCTTCCTCGAAAACAAACACGCGTTCTCACCTGGCCCCTGGTAACAGTCTTCGGCTTCATCGCACAGCCACAGACGCATATTTTTCTGAAACCGAATGTGACACGGATTGCAGCGCAGAAATTTGGGTTTGACTTCCACTATAAGTCACGTCCCTCATGGGAAACCTATTCAGAGTTTTTACAGTTCGGAGAAACGGTACGCACTGAAGTGACGGATTTACGCCCGCGTGACATGATAGACATTCAGTCGTTCATCTGGGTGCTCGGCTCTGATGAGTATGACGACTAGCTTGAGAAGAACCTGTTATTCATTCGTATGCATCCACTGGCTATTATCGTCTTAACCGGCGCGTCGGGAGCCGGAAAAACCACTCTCGCACTTAAGTTAAACGACCTTGGAAGTTTTGAGTCAGGCTAACTCCGTCGGCACCCGAGGTTAATCATTTGGATCATCCATGTTTTCTTTCTTGTTGACGATCACAGACCGCAGCAGAAGCGAGTTTAGATTGTGTCGTTCCTTCTTGTAAGGACGCACTTTGCCTGCTTCGAGTTCTCCCCAGTCCGCTTCCTTATAAAACCCGAGAACGATGGTGTCGCCTTTGTCTGCGAGTATGCGAGCCCAGCGGCGGAAAAAAACTTCACCTCGCCACGGATCAACCACCGCTACGTAGGAGGCCCCTAAACCACCATCTTCCATCGTGACGAGGAGAGCTCGTTTACTCCTGCTTGTCACTACCTCTTTTACAGTTTGGACCATGAAATAGTGTGACATGATGCGCTTTTGATTGCCCGTGTCGACGTCATAAAGATATAGGCTCTGGCCCTCGTTCTCGTAGCCACCCGCGCCCTCGCTCGACGAATACACCACGTGTCGTCCACGGTTAATTATCCACGCCTGCTGTGCCTGGTCCGTGATCTTCTTCTCTGTACCACCGATCGTAACGAACAGAGATCCGTAAATGTCCCGCATCTCGATTCGTACGTTCGTGGCTCTCTGCCCGGACACGTTAACAGCCGAAACAATCAGGAGAG
>DATNFX010000035.1:0-17874 GCA_035606195.1 Pyrinomonadaceae bacterium | reverse complement strand
TTTCGGGACGCTTCGGAGGTGCGAGTACGCTGGTAGACATTTTTGACTCCCTTGTCATGATGGCCAAATAGAACGCCAAAACCTTCAAGGTCAGGCTGGAAAAAATCCGATTAAAAAAACGGGCGAAGCTAGTCGGCGAAGAGGTTAGCGCGAGTGTCGAGCGGGTTAGACATCGAAAGGATTGTACCAGCCACGGATTAACGCGGACAAGGCCAGGATCCGTTCCCGAATCCGTGCGAATCCGTGCTAAGATTTCCCTCCAAATTCCTGCCTGCGGAGAAATGAAACATGAATAAGAGTCGAAGTTTGTATGCCTTTTTATTTGTGGCTGCGGTTCTTGCCCTGGCCGCTGTCGCGCCGTTTTTGACGGGCTCACACGCGCAAAGCGTCGCGCCAGGAGCATCGACGGGATCTGGGAGCCGTTCATCGTCCGATAATTCAAAGATCGCTTATCCCGAAAGCAAGAAAGTCGAGCAAATTGACGATTACTTCGGGACCAAAGTCGCCGATCCGTATCGCTGGCTTGAAGACGAAAATTCCGCGGAGACAAAAGCCTGGGTTGACGCCCAGAACAGAGTCACTTTCGCGTATCTCGATTCGATCCCGTATCGCGAGAAACTCAAAGCGCGTCTGATGCAGCTCTACAACTATCCGCGTGTCTCCGCACCGTTTCGACGTGGCGGTGATACTTACTTCTTCACGAAGAACAACGGATTGCAGAACCAGAGTGTTTACTACATACAAAAAGGCATAGACGGAACGCCGGAAGAGTTTCTCGATCCAAATAAATTCTCCGCCGACGGCACCTCGACTCTGAGTGCGTTCTCACTTTCGAAAGACGGCAAATATCTTGCTTATGGAATTTCGCAGGGCGGCTCCGATTGGGTAACCCTCAAAGTGATGGAAGTGGAATCACGCAAGTTGCTCTCTGATGAAATCAATTGGGTGAAATTCAGTGGAGCCTCCTGGCAGGGAGATGGCTTTTACTACAGCCGTTATCCCGAACCGGAGAAGGGTAAAGAGCTCAGCAAAAAGCTCGAATTCCGAACTGTCTACTTTCACAAGATCGGCACACCGCAATCGGCCGATGTACTGGTCTTCGAAGACAAGGAACATCCGGAACGCTTTCAGGGTGTAGGCACCACTGAAGATGAGCGCTTCGCGATCCTCACCATCTCAGACCAGAGCAAAGGGAAAAAAGGAAATTCTGTTTTCTACAAAGATCTCTCGAAGGGTGAGGACAAGTTTTCTCCACTCGTCGGCGACATTGGCAACGATAGCTTTGGTGTTCTCGATAACGTCGGCGACAAGTTCCTGATCCGCACTGACCGGAATGCGCCAAACGGTCGTGTCATCCTCGTCGATCCAAAGAACCCGGACGAAAAGAACTGGAAAGATGTTTTGCCGGAACGAACCGAACCGTTGCAGGGTGTTGGCACTGCGGGTGGCAAGCTCTTCGCTTCGTGGCGTAAAGACGTGGCGACGCGCGCGTACGTGTTTAGTCTCGATGGCAAGCTCGAAAATGAAATCGTGTTGCCGGGTGTGGGGTCAGCGGGCGGCTTTGGTGGACTAAACGACGACAAATTCGTGTTCTACACTTACACCTCGTTCAATTCTCCACCAACGATCTACAAGTACGACATCGCCACCAGGAAATCGACTGTCTTCCGCACGGTCGACATTCCCGGATTCAAGTCGGATGACTTCGAAACGAAGCAGGTCTTTTATAAGAGCAAAGACGGTACCCGCGTTCCAATGTTCCTTGTTTATAAGAAAGGACTGAAGCTCGACGGCAACAATCCGACGCTGTTGTATGGCTACGGCGGTTTCAGCGTGGTCCAGTCGCCGAATTTCAGCTCGCTACGTTTGGCCCTCCTGGAACAGGGAGTGGTCTATGCGGTGGCAAACCTCCGTGGTGGAGGCGAATATGGCGAGAAGTGGCACGAGGCCGGGACGAAGCTCAAGAAGCAAAACGTCTTCGACGACTTCATCGCCGCGGCCGAGTATCTGATCGCGAACAAGTACACTTCGTCGAGCAAGCTCGCAATTCAGGGTGGCTCAAATGGTGGATTGCTGGTTGGCGCGGTGTCGAATCAACGCCCCGAACTCTTCCGTGCGGTGGTCGAGCAGGCAGGCGTGATGGACATGTTGCGGTTCCAGAAGTTCACGATCGGCGCGGGCTGGATTGCGGACTACGGTTCGAGCGAGGCGAATGAAGCGGAGTTCAAGGCGCTTTATGCTTACTCGCCAATACACAACGTGAAGGCGGGAGCGAAGTATCCTGCGACACTGATCACGACCGCGGATCACGACGACCGCGTTGTGCCCGCGCACAACTTCAAATACGCGGCGGCATTGCAGACGGCGCAGGGTGGTCCAAACCCAATTCTCATTCGCATCGATACCAACTCTGCACACGGCGCCAGCAGCACGACGAAATCGATCGAGCAGACACGAGACATTTATGCGTTCGTGTTTAAGAATCTGGGCGTCGAGTATAAGTAAGAAAAGCCATCCACAGATTACGCAGATTCAATCTGTGTAATCTGTGGTTAAAACTTCCTGATGGGATGCGCCTCGGTGTTGAAGATCACTCGATCGAAGTCGAGCGCGCTTGGCGGCGCGAAGAGCAGGTAGAAGTATTTGAAGGTTTCGGCGAATAGAAAGCTCTGCATCGAGTCGGCCTTTTCCTTGGTCTGAACGTCCTTAAGCGCCGCATAACCTTCATCCGTCCGGCAGTATTTGACGAAATCGCGCCACAGCTTCTCCCCCATCAGCAGATACTTCTGCTCCTTCGTGTAGCGATAAAGGTAATAGGTCGACTCGACGATCTCAGGTCGCAACGGATAGCCCGGTGAAGTGATCGTGCCCGCAGTGTAATCAAACTCTTCCGGCTCGATACCCGCATGATTCCACATCCTGAACGACGAATCCTGCAACAGCCTCGCTCGTTTCAGATCTCCTGACAGCGCCAGGACCGCCGGGAAGAATGCGTCGAGCGCGCCGTAGCTCGTTGCACGGCGCGCGCCTGTATTCATGTCTGCGTGCCCGTACCAAAGCTCGCCGCCGAAATCATTTCGTTTTTCATCGGCCAGATATTTGTTAATGGCGACGATGCTGTCGGTCCACATGCGTTTGCAATCCTGATCGCCAAACAGCAAAGAGCATTTCAGAAGGTATTCGTAATAACTGTCGATGGCGCCGCTGATGTGACTGTCAGTGTTGGCCCACTGCCCTGTCTCCACATTGATCCACTCGCCGACGAGACCGATCTTCGAACGGCGATTGTAAGTCTCGACGAGCGCTCGCTTGGCCTTTTCGTAATAGATCGGCTTGCCCGTGAATTTACTCAAAGAACCGAACTCGATGAGAAGCGTCCCGGTTTCAGCAGGATTGCTGATGGGCTTACTCACTTTCCCGGTCTTCAGATTGACGTAGCGATACGGCATGCCGGTCGGTGAGTTGAACACCGGCAGGAGTCGGTTGCCGAGGTCTTCGGCGAGACTGAGCAAACGCTTGTCGCCGGTCAACTGGTAATTCGTGAGCAGTCCACCCAGGAGCCTGATCGTGATCTCAAAATTCTGCACCTCGATGTCTTTGTCGAACGAGAGATTATCGAGAATGTACTGCTTCGTCGCCGCGGCCTCGTCGTCCATGTCCATCAGGATCATCGTGTCGAGCGAATCGACGGCCGTCATCAGAAGTGGCTGTGGATACCAATCGTGATGAGTCTTCGACAATGGTTTCAGATCGTCGTGTCCCCACGCGTGCTTCTTGTACCCATTCCAGGCGTGTAGAAACTCAGCCTTCACCTCCGCCGCGAGTTTCTTGTTTTGAGTCTGCCCAAAACTGGCCGGCGCCAGGAGCAGCAACAGGAGCAGAAGGAATGGTCTGGTTTTTGTCATAGAGTTATATTCTTGGATAGGGTCAGTACCACCTCGCGGTAGCGGGTGGGTGCCGCGCAGCAATCGATTGTGTCTACGACGTACCCACCCGCTACCGCGAGGTGGTACTGACCCTGTCCAAGCTCGGGCCTGATTTTATAAGACCCTCACGGATTGATTCTTTAGGCGGTGGCTCGGGCCAGATGCCAATCGTTTTGGACCAACGGTGCCGCAGCACACAGTCGCGGAAGTAGTGCTCGTGCTCCCACTCGACTTCCGCCATTGTCAAAAGGCAGTCAATCAGATCTGCGCGACCGCATGCGAGCGCGTGACGCGCGGCTGTTTCGTACTCCACGATGTTTCGACTCTCCAACCGTCCCGCGCCATACATCGGCGCAAACCACCCGCTGAGGTGACACATCAGTCCGAGCACTCGACCCACCACAGTCGCGCGTATCTCTCGCACCTTGTTTGGACCAGCACCGAGGCTCTCCAGCATCTCGCCAACCAACTTCCGGTGGTGCCATTCCTCGTCTTCAATCTGCTTGATTCGGGCCCGCTCTTCGGAATCCCGCACCGAATGCCAGTGACCGCGGTAGGCGTAACCCGCCGCGAGCTCGCCAGAATAGGCCATTTGCAACACGGTTATTAGCTGGGCTCGCTGAGTAAGTGACTCGTCGGATTCCATGCGGTTGGAAAGTGGGATTATAGCCGTATTGAGCTTTTAACTCATTCGTTAAACGAAATTTCCAGGAATGTCCGGGATGGCGCAGAGTTCATCTCGCAGAACTCTGTTTTATCAGCTTCTTACATGTACAAATTTATCGTTTCGTGTTACTACTGGCCAGCCGGAGAGCGTCGTCTTCGGCTCCGTGCCTCGATAATTAAACAACTTGCGGAAACCGGCTACGGTCTCGACTTTACCCGACTAGGAAGACTGCCCAGCTTGGAAAAGATTGCTTCGTCCATCGAACGTCGCCGAATGCGCCGCATCAAGGCGCGCTGTGAAGTAGAGTTGACTGCCACTCTATCTTTATTAGACAACGACGTTCAGAATTGTGAATCGTCACTCATCTTCCTCGGACGCACTCACGACCTCAGCGCCGCAGGCATGTGCATGGTGCTTCCTTCGACCATCATCGATGAGAGATTTTGCACGGGCACAAACCGTCTGAATCTTTCGCTGCACGTTCCGGGAGGCGTGATTGGGTTGGAAGTCAGCCCGGTCAGGTGTGAGAGGCTCAATGGTCCATACATCGGCCAGGGTTATTTACTGGGCACGAAGATCACAAACGTCGACGACCCCGCGAAGTTTGAGAGCTACCTGGAAACACTCTCGGGCGCAAAAGCCAGACTACAAAACTAATCTGTGGAATCTGCGGATAACATAAAATCCTTGGTGCGAGGGTCCTGAGGGGAGTTCATCACCTTTTCGGTTGGTCCAAACTCGACCGCAACCCCACCTTCCATATACAAAATATTGTCCGCAACCCCACCGAGAAATCCCATCGAGTGAGAGATGATGATCATGGTGTGACCTCGATCCACAAACGTCCGCAGCAACGTGCGCAGACTGTTTATACGACGTGGATCCAATGCACTCGTCGGCTCATCAAGTAGTAACAGCGCCGGGTGCATTGCCAATGCCCGAGCAATCGCAACACGCTGTTGTTCACCACCAGACAACGACGCCGGATATCGTCGCGCCGCATGCGTCATTCCCACCGCTTCGAGAAGTTCACTAGCTTCAGTCTCAGCAGTTTTCTTCGGCGTGCGCAGCACGTGCACCGGAGCCTCGATAATATTTCCGACGACGGACAGGTGAGGGAAGAGATAGAAATGCTGGAAGACAGTGCCGACTTTCCGCCGTAGATCTTTCACGCGCTTTCGATACTCCGAGTGAGACAAGTTTGCCTCGAGTCGAACTCCGTCGCAGTCGACCGTTCCCCCACTGATCGTTTCCAAGCCGTTGAGACATCTCAAAAGCGTCGACTTTCCACTTCCCGACGCCCCGATCACGCCCAAAACAGTTTGCGGCGGCACGTCGAAGCTAATCCCTTTCAGAATCTCGCTATTGCCGAAACGCTTACGTAAGTCCGTGACGCGAATCATGCGACAGCCTCCTCTTCCACTCGCGCCGTAGCTCGCTGGCTCATACGTCTCTCGAGCAATCGCACCAGATGGGCCATCGGCAAACTCATCGCGAGATAGAACGCCGACACTGCAACGCCAAGCAGTAAAAACTGTCCCGACGCATTCGCGAGTTCGCGATAAGCCGTAGCCAACTCCCAAACGGAGATCGCAAACGCCACGGAAGTATCTTTAAAGAGCGACACGAAATCGTTTGTCATCGGCGGGAGTGCGATGCGAAACGCCTGCGGCAGGATGATGCGCCGAAAGGCGAGCACCGGCCCCATGCCCAGCGAGTACGCAGCTTCCCACTGGCCATTCGGTATCGCCTCGAGCGAAGCGCGATAAACCTGTGATTCGTACGCAGCGTAGTTCAGGCCGAGTCCGACAAGCGCGGTCAACCAACCCGGCATCGCGATTCCGATCACCGGCAAGCCGAAGTAAAGAAACAGCAGTTGGACCAGGACCGGCGTACCGCGAAAGAATTCCACGTAGACAGTGCAGAACGCACGCAACCACGCCGGACCCTTCCACTGTCCGACCGCCAGCGGCAATCCGAGAACGACTGCAATCACCATCGAGCCGAGTGCGATGAGCACTGTGACGGCGGCGGCACGCGTCAGTCGCCAGAGTGCTTCACGCCAGTTGAATGTCGCGTTAGTCGTCGTGTATTCCTCGACTTTGGCAGACGCGGTTCCAGAGCGAATCGGAGCCTGAAACTCGACTTGCGCATCATTCCAAAGACCCCACTTCTTCAGGATCGTTTCGAGTGTTCCGTCAAAGATGATCTTGTCGATGGCGGCGTCTACCTCAGCTTTCAACGCGTCGTCGCCTTTGCGCAGACCGATGACGTAAAGGCCACGCGTAAATGGAGGCCCAGCCTGCTTCAACTTAGGATTGTTGCGCGCGTAGAAAGCCTCGGCCGGAACATCCATCACGACCGCATCGATACGTTTCAGTTCGAGATCGCGATAGGCGCCGACCGGATCGGCGTAGCTGCGCATCGGAATGCCCTGTTGCTCCAGCAATCGTGAAGCGGCGGTGTTGGCAAGCGTGCCGACTGTGCGGTTCTTGCAGTCGTCGATCGAATTGATGCGATTGTCGTCGCGGCGGACAGTCAGTTGTAGTTGAAAGATGTAATAAGGTTTGCTGAATTGAATCTGCTTTGCGCGATCGCCGGTCGGCTCGAGCCCGTTGACGATCACGTCAAACGACTTTCGCTGCAGCGCGGAGACGAGCGTTTCCCAGTCGCTCGGCACAAACTCCGCTTCTCGGCCCATCGCGTGGGCCAGAGCGTCGACCATCTCTTTCTCGTAGCCGATGTAGCGATCTGGATTGGCCGGATCCGTGTAGACGTACGGCGCGCCACCGCTCGGATCGGCGCCCCAACGCAGAACTCTCTGTGCCACAACCGGATCACAAAAGAAAGCCAGCCACAAAAAAGCACAAAATGATTTAAGAATGAGTTTTGGGCTTCTATGTGGCAAAGTTTCAGGATTTTAGAGTACATTTCGTTTGACTGTCGACCACTCCAAATAGAGGCCCCAATAAATGTGTACTGATCGCAGAGACTTTCTACGTTTGTCCGCTGGTATTGCCGGCGCGACGCTGTTTGGTGAATCGCTGGTTCACGCTCAGCAGGGTACGCAGCCCGAGCCGATTCGACGTTTGCGTCGCATGACGGACAACGTCGTTCCCATCACGCTCGAGGAACGCAAGAGTCGTATCGAGAAAGCGCAGAAGCTGATGCGCGACAACCGAATCGACGCGATCTACGTCGAGCCCGGCACCAGCATGTTCTATTACACCGGCATGCGTTGGGGCACTAGCGAACGAATGCTTGCCATGGTGATTCCGGCGCGCGGCGAGATTGCGTGGGTGTGTCCGAAGTTCGAGGAAGAACGCGCTCGCGAACTGATAAAAATGGGCAACGACATTCGCACGTGGGAAGAAGACGAGAGCCCGTACAAGCGCGTCGCAGAGATCTTCAAGGATCGCGGTGTGCGCACCGGCACGGTCGGCATTGAAGAGCGTGTGCGCTTCTTCCTGTACGACGGCATTCGTCAGGTCTCGCCTGGGGTGAAGTTTGTGAGCGCGGATCCGATCACAGCCGGTTGCCGCATGTTCAAATCACCGGCTGAGATCTCGTTGATGCAGATCGCAAACGACATCACGATAGCGGCTTACAAAGCGACGCGCGAAAGCATGGCCGAAGGCATGACGCAGGGTGAGTTTGCCGGGAACTGTGCGGCAGCATTTCGCCAGCTCGGAACGTCGGGTGGAATCTTCGTCAGCTTTGGAAAGTACACCGCGTTCCCGCACGGCAGCAGTACGCCACAGCGCTTGAAGGAAGGCGACGTCGTGCTGATGGATGGTGGCTGCAGTATTGATGGTTACCAATCAGACATCACACGCACATTTGTATTCGGCAAGGCCACAGATCGACAGCGTCAGATCTGGGATCTCGAACGAAAGTCGCAGGACGCCGGGTTTGCCGCGGCGAAAGTCGGCGCCCCGTGTGAAGCTGTCGACGCCGCGGCCCGCAAGGTGATCGTCGATGCAGGGTTTGGTCCGGACTACAAAGTTCCCGGACTGCCGCACCGCACCGGCCACGGGATCGGTCTTGATGGTCACGAGTGGACCAACTTTGTCCGCGGCAACAAGACGCCAATCCAGCCGGGGATGTGTTTCAGTGATGAGCCGACGATCGTGATCTATGGCGAGTTTGGCATCCGCCTCGAAGACTGTCTCTACATCACACCGGAAGGGCCAAAGTTTTTCACAAGGCAAAGCGCATCGATAGACGAACCTTTCTAAATTGCCGATTGCCAATTGCCGATTTATTTATATAAAGCGTAGGGCAAACAAATTGGCAATTGGCAATCGGAAATCGGCAATGGGACGATGGGTACTAGCGGCGACGATTCTCGCGTCGAGCATGGCGTTCATCGACGGGACGGTCGTCAATGTGGCCCTTCCTTTTCTTCAGACCAATCTCAATGCCACCGCGATCGGAATTCAATGGGTCGTTGAGGCGTATTCATTATTCCTATCCGCACTCCTGCTTGTAGGTGGCTCGCTCGGCGATCTGTATGGGCGCCGTTTCATATTTAACATCGGTGTCGTCGTCTTCGCGATTTCCTCTGCCGGTTGCGGTCTCGCCGCCAACATCGAACAACTGATTATCGCGCGCTCGGTGCAGGGAATTGGCGGTGCGTTACTTGTTCCCGGCAGCCTGGCGCTGATCAGTTCGTCGTTTAACGAGAAAGAACGTGGCAAGGCGATAGGGACGTGGTCGGGGTTCTCAGCAATCACTACGGCTATTGGCCCAGTGCTGGGTGGCTGGCTCGTCGAACACTGGTCGTGGCGCGCAGCATTCTTTCTGAATCTTCCCCTCGCCGTTGCAGTGCTCGTGATCTCACTGTCGAAAGTGCCGGAGACTCGCGAAAAAAATCGTTCCAGTGGATTGGATTGGCTCGGTGCCGCACTCGCGACGATTGGGCTCGGCGGCGTTGTCTACGGGTTGATCGAATCACCACGACTCGGTTTCCGAAATCCATTTGTGTTGTTGACGCTGATCGGCGGCCTCGTGGCGCTGGCGGCTTTTGTCTTCAACGAGGCGCACACCAGGAATCCGATGGTTCCGTTAAGTCTCTTTCGTATTCGAGACTTTGCGGGCACGAATGTTTTGACGTTGTTCCTGTACGCCGCTTTGAGCGGAATGCTTTTCTTCTTCACGCTCAACCTCATTCAGATTCAAGGTTACTCAGCGACTGCAGCCGGTGCAGCGTTATTGCCATTCGTCGTCTTGATGTTCTCACTATCGCGCTGGTCCGGAGGTTTGATCGATCGTTTTGGTGCACGCTTGCCACTGACGATCGGTCCTACGATAGCTGCTGCCGGGTTCATCCTGTTCGCAGTTCCATCCCTCAGTGGAAACTACTGGACGAGTTTCTTCCCCGCGGTTTTGGTGCTCGGACTCGGCATGTCAATCAGTGTCGCGCCGCTTACGACGACGGTAATGACAGCTGTTGGTGAGGAACAGGCCGGGGTGGCGTCAGGAATTAATAACGCCGTCTCGCGCACAGCGGGACTGCTGGCCATCGCTGTGTTTGGGGTGGTCATGTTGCACGCGTTCAGCCGGCAGTTGGTGAATCGCATGGACGAGATTCAGGTGGATGAGCAATTGAAGCATTCGATTTACGAACAGCGGGTGAAGCTTGCGGCGCTTGAAGTGCCGGCAAACGCTGACGCTGGGACGCGGGAGCAAGTGAAGAAGGTGGTAGCCGATTCGTTTGTGTTCGGGTTTCGGGTCATCATGTTCACGGCGGCAGGTTTGGCACTGGCGAGCGGCGCCAGTTCGTGGTTCATCATCAGGCGATCAGGCGTGGCCAAGCCCAAACACCAGGGAAATTAGCCACACCAGGACGAACGCACCCACGGCAACTGCCGCACTCAACAGATAAATGACGGATGTCTCGATTAGTTCGGATGTCTTTTTTGAGTTGATCATGGGGAGATTTCCTTATTGTCTGGAGCGCGGTGGCCCGGCCCTCTGTTTCGACAGCGCCAGTCGATAACAAAGCCGTGTCGGGACGCCACGCTCCAAGCCTGAGCCACAGATTACGCAAGTGCCCGCTAGTAATCTGTATAATCTGTGGATTACAATCACTGCGCCTCAAAGAACTTGGATTGGAACTTAGTCCGGCAGCACGGAGAAGTCCTCAGGTAGCGCTCAAGATTTCCTCAAAGATATTTCTCAAGGCCCGTTTTAATGGCTCAGCAGGACAATCACAGTTACGAATTCGGCCGTTTCCGCCTCAAACCCGCGGAACGCGTCCTGTTGCGCGAGGGTGAACCGGTTCCGCTCACTCCGAAAGTTTTCGACATTCTGGTGACGCTCGTTGAGCACGGCGGGCAGGTCGTCGCCAAAGACGATCTGATGAAACGCGTCTGGCCTAACACCTTTGTCGAGGAAGGAAATCTGACACAGAACATTTCGCTGCTGCGGAAAGCCCTCGGCGAGAGTTCGGGGGGCGTTCAGTTTATTGAGACTGTACCGCGCCGCGGGTATCGCTTTGTCGCCGACACGAATCAGTCATGGGGCAATGGAGCCGAACACGATATTTCCGAAGTCCGGATCGACTCGCCCCCTGTTGTACCGATTCCCGACACTGTGAGTAACCGTGGAGTGAAAAGGACTCCTTTTTACGCGCTCGCTGCCGGCCTCGTTGTGATTGGGATCATTGGCGTCGTCTATTTCACTGGCCGTGGCACGACGGGTGAAGCGGCTCCGATTGGGTCGATCGCCGTGCTTCCTTTTGTTGATGAATCCTCCGATCCGGACGCCGAGTACATCAACGACAAAATTGCCGAGAGCTTGATCAATAGTCTTTCGAAGCTGCCGCAGTTGCGTGTCGTGCCGCGAAGTGTCGTGGCTGGTTACAAAGGCAGAGAGATCGATCCTCGTAAGATTGGGCAGGAGCTAAACGTGCGCGCGGTTGTTACCGGCCACATGCGCCGTCATGGCGACATCATCAGTATTCAAGCCGATCTCATCGACATCCAAAGCGTCGCACAACTGTGGGGCCAACACTACGATCACAAAGTTTCTGACGTGCTGCTTGTTCAGGATGACATCTCGCGGGACATCTTTGAGAACCTGCGTCTGAAGTTGAATGTCGAAGAGAAGAAACAACTCGATGCATACCGGCTCTATTTAAAAGGTCGTAATGCCTGGAACAAGCGTACCGGCGACGCATTGCAAGAGGCGATTGAATTTTTTAACCAGGCAATCGCGATCGATCCAAACAATTCAGCGGCGTACGCCGGGATCGCAGACTGTTATAACATGCTGGTTGTTTATGGCAGGGTCGAACCGAAAGAAGGCTTTCCAAAGGCCAAAGAAGCTGCGACAAAGGCGCTCGAAATCGACGAGAGCTCGGCGGAAGCGCACAGCTCGATGGCGTTCATCAAGTTTCGCTGGGACTGGGATCGCGCTGCGACCGAGCGTGAGTTTCAGGAAGCAATCAAACTGAAACCGGCTTACGCTCCCGCGCACCAGTGGTACAGCTCCTACCTCGTCGCGATCGAACGTTTTGATGAAGCAATCGCGGAAGCAAAACGAACGGAAGAGCTCGAGCCGCTGTCGTTTGTGGCCAGCTCCCACCTCGGTTGGATTTACTACCTCTCAGGTCAGAACGACAAAGCGATCGAGCAGTGCCGCAAGATCCTCGAGCTCGATCCGAGTTCGTTTCCCGCGCGGCGTTATCTCGGTCTTGCTTACGAAGCCAAGGGAATGTATGCCGAAGCGATCGCGGAGTTTCAGACTGGGGTGAAACTTTCAGGCAGCCCGTTGATGCTTGCATTGCTCGGTCATGCGTATGCTGCTTCCGGTAAAACTGCGGAAGCAAAACAAGTGCTCAACGATCTGCAGCAGTTGCAGGACCAGCGTTATGTTTCGCCCTACACGGTTGCGGCGATTCACGCCGGACTCGGCGATCAGGACCAGGCATTTAAGTGGCTAGAAAAAGCAGTTGAAGAACGTGACATCTGGTTGATGAACCTCAAAGTCGATCCAGTCTTCGCGAAGCTCCGTTCACAACGGCAATTCACAGACATCCTCGCCCGCATTCGTCTCAGACCATAGGCCACAAAAAAGCACAAGAAGCATATAAAGAGATCTGATCATTGGTTCGGTTTTCTTTTGTGCCTTTTGTGCTTTTTTGTGGCAAACTATGCGCCTCCCAATACCGCCCAGTTTATCCTCACGAGGCATAGATCTACTTTAAAGGAACGGATCATGGCGGAAAGAGTCAAACGTGTAATCGAATTAATGCAGGGCGATCCGAGTCGGAACTTTAGCCTTGGGAAGATGGCGCAGTCAGTAAATCTTTCGGCTGCTTATTTTTGTTATCTCTTCAAATCAATCACCGGCGTTTCGCCTGCGAAATATCTGAAATCACTCAGGATGGCGCAGTCGACGGTGCTTCTCACCACGACGTTTCTGAGTGTAAAAGAGATCGCGAGTCGCGTTGGACTAGCGGATGAAAGTCACTTTGTCAGAGACTTCAAGCGCATCTATGGCATGACGCCCAGTGAATACCGAACCCGCGCCTTTCTCTCCGGAGCTGAATACAAAGACTCGCCAACAAATCGTAAAATCGGCCAATTGATTCTGCTTGCATCATGCCTGTACCTCGTCTAGTGTGTCGCGCGTACATACAACGCAATTGTGGGTCGCCTCGATTTTGATCAAGCCCTTAGCGGAGTCTCTTTTTCACGCAAGTTCAAAACTAAAGGGTAATCCTCGATAACAGGTAAGACTCTACTTCCAACCAGCTCTACTACCCCCGACAGTAGTAGCTAATTTTTTATTTGGCAGGGTGCTTCGATGAAACTCTTAGCTGCCGAGGCCGGGTCCAGGTGTGCCTGGAGTGTGTCTCGTTCTAATCGCATATCCGCGTTCGTGCTCAATGTGATGCTTATCACACTTGTTTGCTACGGCGCAGCACACGCAAACTCATTTCCATCCGGACAGGTTGCGGGCACGGTTTTGGACCAAACTGGCTCAACTGTCGGCGGTGCGTCCATCGTGCTTTTCGGTGTTGCTGGTCTCGAAACACAACGCGCGACTACGGACCAGCGCGGGCGCTTCACGCTCGAAAAAGTGCTCGCGGCCGACTACGTTGTTGCTGTTCAAAAGAACGGTTTTCGTGAAGTTCGTCGTGTGTTGCATGTCGGCGGCGGTGAGAGCCTGCAGTTAGAGTTTCAACTGAAAGTAGCGACGATATTTGAAACGGTCACCGTCACGCCCGGTCGTGGTTTACCGCAGGAAGTGTTTCAGGTGCCGCAGTCACCTGTCGTTGTTACAGACGATGAGATTGCTCGACGTTACGCGAACATCCTTCCGCAAGCGCTGCGCGACGTGCCGGGAGTGCACATTCAACAAACGACTTCAGGCCAGGGCTCGCCGTTTGTGCGCGGGCTAACTGGTCAACAAGTTCTGCATTTAATCAACGGGGTTCGCTTCAACAACGCAACGTTCAGACCCGGCGCCAATCAATATACGGCGCTGATCGATCACGACTTCGCCGACCGCATCGAAGTTGTTCGTGGTCCAGGATCGACTCAATACGGCTCTGACTCGTTGGGCGGAACAATAAATGTTCTGACGCGCTCGCCAAAGGCTTCGGACAGCTTTGGGCTCCACGGTAACTTCAATACTTACTTCGCGAGTGCCGATCTGTCTGCAGGTTTGTCGACGACGATCAGTGGCGCTGCGGATAACTGGGGCTTCAGCGCGGCTGCTTCGGGACGTCGCACACAGGATCTTCGCACCGGCGGCGGTCTCGATTCACATTCCGTTGCTACACGTCTGCTCGGTATCTCGTCAAAGTTCCTGGGTAACCGGCTGCAGGACACCGCGTACGGTCAATACAACGCGAACGCGAAGTTTCAGTACAAGGCTTCGGACGCCGACATCGTGTCGATTGAGTACCTGCGCGGAACGCAGCTCGGTCTGCGACGCTACGATCAACTCGACGGCGGTATCGGCAACCTGCTCAACGGCTTCGATCCGCAAGTGCTCGACTTCTTCACCGCTCGTTACGATCGTTTGGGCGCGGGTCCGTTCGACTCGATCACAACCATCTTCTCTTACAACGGGCAACGCGACGACCGTCGGTCACAGAACATCAACAACGCACAGGGTCTTCGTTCGCGAATCAGCGACGAGTTTAATCTGACGCGCGCGTATGGCTACCAGGCGCAGGCAAGTACGCGCATAAAGCGCAGTCAGTCGCTGACCTTTGGCGCCGAGTTTTACAACGAACGGATTACATCACGTAAGCAGGACTTCAGTTTCAGTAACACGACACTCGCCTTCACGAACGTTGCTGATGTTCGCGCGCGGTTTCCAAATGGATCCAACTACCGGACGCTGGGAATCTTCGCTCAGGATGTCGTGTCGCTGATACCGGGGCGTCTCACCGCTCAACTCGGTATTCGCTACAGCCTTTTCGACTATAGCCAGTCGTCAATCGACAACCCGCTGGATGCCGCGGGCAAACCGACGGTGCCGGACGTTAAAGAGAGTTTTGACGACGTCACTTTCAACAGCGGTCTGACTTTCGCTGTTAATTCTCACTTCAACATCACCGGCAATGTCAGTCGCGGTTTCCGCGCTCCTAACGTCAACGATTTTGCGGCCACTGGTCTTTCCGGACTGGGATTTGAGATTTCTCCTGAGGAAGGTGTGCGTCTCAATGGGTCGACGGGTGCGCTCGATAGTGCAAGACGGCTGATTGATGTTCGCTTGCTTGAACCGATCAGAGCCGAGCAACTCTACAGTTATGAGCTCGCCGTGCGTTTTCTCAGCAGAAATTTTAGCGGCGCCGTCTCGGCGTTTGATTCTGATATTTCAAATCTGATTGAACGACGCACGCTGTTGCTGCCGCAGGGAGCGGTGGGCCAACTCGTCGGCGGTCAGCCGATTATCCGCCAGGATGCGACGGGCGCCGTATTCACGTCGTTATCAAGCTCAGCGGTTTTTGTTCGCACCAATGCTTTGAAAGTTCGAATGCGCGGCGTTGAGGGAAGTATTGCGATGAAGCTGCCCAGCGATCTCACCTTCAACGCCAACGCGTTCTACGTTCATGGCAAGGACTTGAGAACAGGTTTGCCGCCGAATCTGGAAAACGGTATTCCGCCTGCCACTGGATTCGCGGGTATCAAGTGGGAACGTGCCGGCTCGCCGGCGTGGATCGAGCTTTACTCGAGCTTCGCCGCGCCACAGCGTCGCTTCTCCGATAACGATATTTCACAGGCACGCATCGGTGGAATTCGCACGCGCGAAGAAATTGCGAACTTCTTTAATGGCGGTGCAGTACCACGCGGCCTCGTGCGCAACGGCATTCTTCTGGCGACAGGCGAAACCCTCGCGCAAGTGCAACTGCGAGTGCTTGGACCAGGTCTTCAACCCAACCAGTTGTTCACGAAGAATCCCGGATTTGCGCTGCTGAATCTCCGTGGCGGTTTCCGGATCGGCGAGCGCTCCTCGATCACACTCATCCTCGAAAACATTTTCGATATGAACTACCGCACGATGGGTTCCGGGATCGATGGTCCGGGAACGAATGCGGCAGTTCGTTATTCGTTCAGTTTCTAGAACACAGATTACGCAGATTAAGCCGATTACGCAGAAGGAGCAGGTGATGGCACAACTAGTGATGGCATTCATTCTCGCGCTGGTGTTTTCAGTCGCGACTTACAACGACTCGCTGCAAGGATCGCAGACGGCAGCGCCGGAAGCCGAAGGCATCGCCGTCAACCTCACGGCGACTGGCGATTTGCCGGGGATGAGCAAAGTAAAGCTGCAACGAGCAGGGCAGAACGTCACTGGCGGAAGTTTTCGCATGACAGTGCTCCCGCAGAACGCTGATGCATCGTCGAGCGAACGCGGAGAACTGGTCGGCACGATCAGTGGCGGTACTCTCACGCTGACCTCAGAAGGTACGTTGTCAGCAGCCTCCGGAGTGCAAATCACAATTCAGAGCGGCACGGGTGAGTTTGCCTCGGTAAGTTCCGGCACCGGCACGATCAGCATCACTGCAAACGCTGAGAATCCCTCGCAGTTGAACGGCACTCTCGTACTCAATTTCTAACTCGATCTCCGAAAGGATATAGCTATGTTCCGCGGCACGACCCCAAACCGTAAGAGACTAGTCGTCATTCTTCTTCTCAGTCTGTGGCTACAGGTGATCACACCGCCTGTGATGGCGACACCGAGAGGGCCGTCGAATCTTGGCGCGATGCTCAGCAACGCGTCAGGTAGCGCACGCAATCTGGCTGCGCGGCTGGCGCTCGTGGAGCAAAGCCTGATCGCGTTACTGCGAGCCAGCCTCACGCCGCAGGAAAACTGGAACGTAGTTTTGACTCCCGTGACAACTGAGTTCAAAGACTTCAGCGGACTCGACTATCACGCATCAAGTCGCAAGTTGTTGTTCTCGGCGAACACACCTGGCGGAATGCCGAACAATTTTGAAGCCGTAGCCGCGGATGGAACCAAGGCGGCGTTCTCCAATGTAGCGGGGTTGAATGGAGAGTTGTTGATTGCGACGAGTCGCGATGAAGGTCAGGGGTTGAGTCGCGGCGGGTTTGTCGCCGGTGATCTGTTTACGAGCACAAGTGTGCCCGGAGTAGTCGCTCGTGTGAGCGCCTCAGGCGCAGCAGTGCAGAACCCATGGGTTACGTTACCGAACGAGACTGGCGCCATTGGCGGTTTGTACATCGATCGCACGGGAGTTTACGGCGGCGACCTGCTGGTCGTAACGACGACCGGTGGTGTGTGGCGTGTGAACGCCGCCGCAGAAGCGACGAAGATTGTGAGTGTTGATACGCGCCTCTTCGGCGTCACCGCATTGCCTGACGACCCCGATCGTTATGGACCATGGTCCGGCAAGATCCTCGCGGGTGCGAAAGATCAATCGCGGCTCTACACGATCGATTCACAGGGACAAACGAGCAGTCAGCAGTTGGACGTGCAGCCGCAGGACGTCGACGTCGTTCCAGCCCAGGAGAATTTCTTTGCGGTCGACGGTGTGAGCCGAAAAGTTTGGGGCGCGAGTGACGGCGCGTTTGCGGCAATTATTGGCGACATTCTCGTGACGCAACGATCGCCGGGTGTCGTCAAGCGATTGCGTTGGAATGGTCTGGAGTTTGTCTCATCGGAGTTGGCGACGGCAACAGAGTTCAAGCAGGTTGCATTTGCGCCTTCCGGTATCAATCCAATCCCGCCGGTCAAACAGCTATACGACAAGATCGCCGTGGTGCGACATAGCGTGACGCTGCTGAACAGCGG
>DATNFX010000034.1:0-27114 GCA_035606195.1 Pyrinomonadaceae bacterium | reverse complement strand
TCTGGTTCTCAGTCTTTGCGGTGAGTATGCGCGCCAGTTCATTTAGACGCTCCGCGGGATGCAGGCGCAGGCTAACGAGGTTGAGTAGACGTGTCGACGCAGCGTGCAGCGAAGAGAGCCTTTTATCGGAAAGGATCTTCCGTAGCTGGGCTTCAGCAGCACTCAACGACTCCTTCTTTTGCTCCTCGGGACCAAGACTGCCTTTGCGCACGAGAGCGCGCGCGACCAGATAGACGGCGTTTCGTTGCCACGGTGAATTGTTATCTGCGGCAATCGCTTCGAAGTCCTTTCGAGCCTGGTCTAGATTTCCGGCATAGAAGTTCGCCGCCGCGATTTGATACGAGCGGTCTGCGCGCTGCAGGGCGTCTGCATCCGATGAAAGCTGTTCGGGAATCACGCTGCCGCCGCCGCAGTTGCTGAACACCTGGTCCTGCGCCGCAACCCACGCCTTGATTGCCGGACTGTCTGGTCCATACTTCGCGATTCGCTCGTTCAGGGTGGCAATCGCGGCATCGAAAGCATCTTTCTGGCAGTTCAAATAGCTTTCATATTCGTTCGGCTTCTCGCGGCTGCGATAGGCTGAAATCGAGCCGGGATCTTGAGTTGCGACTTTGCGCCGCGCATCGAGCCAGGCTTTGGTCCACTCTTCCTCTCCCGAGGACCAGCGGAAGTTAAGACGATCGTCCCAGAACTGCGTCAAAGCGCGCTTTTCGGCGGGAGTAAAGCCTGAGCCGCTCAGATAACGATATCCGACATACAAATACGAACGAGCATAAGTGGGTTGCAACACTCCGATCCGGCCACCGGCAAATCGCTCCACGGGATAGGTCGGATGAACTGTATGTACGAACACCGCCTCAATCAGGAACGGACCGCAGGCGAGTGCGGACGTTGCGTTCAAGAGCAAAACTGCGAGCAATACGACAACTAATGAGCGCAAACATTTACGCGTCATCTGCGGTATGCCTCCATCGCGCTTGCGAAAGAATCTTTGGTCCATGGTTGGGGATTGAAGATGTAAAGGCGATCGACGTTGGGTACCGTGACTAGTTCGTCAGTCGAAACACCAGCTGAGTTCCGGCAAATTCCCGCTTCGAAAGGCTGACCGGTCTCGAGTCGCCGTTGAAACTGAGGTCGCTCGACACCCATGCGAAACAGCATCGGCACAGCTTCGTCTACTGGCAGATCTGCGATCCAATTGTCGCCGGCACACCAAGACGCCAGCGCCGTGATCGAAAGTCCGACAGCGGGCGAAAGTTCGTAGCGAACGCGTTGCAGCAGTTTGCGGTAGAAGTCTCTTTGAGAAACGGCGGCGTCGAAATCTATCTGCACGACTGACACGCGGGGCAGCGAAGAGATCTCGTGTGCTGTTTGCTGAAGCTGAGCTGAGGAAAGTGTAGGCGCGCTTGCTCGATCAGTCTCGATTCGAACGACGGCGATGAGTTTAGTAGCGGGCGCGACTCGTAATGGCTGTAGCCGTGGTTTCACGGCGATCTTGTCGTCATGCAACGTGATCGTCTTCGCCAGGAATGCAACCGCGGTTTTTTGCGGATCGAGAAATGTCAGGTTCTCGGGACGTTCCCATGCCCACAGAACCACGGGCGGTAAAGACTCAACAGGTGCGGAGTTACGCGCAGAGAAAATCACCAACAGGATCGGCAGGAGAAATATGATTTTCGTGACTCTCATTGAAGTACGCGCGAGTTTAAAAGTAGTGCATCAAATAGTATGAAGAGGTTGATTGTATATTCTAACGCTTCTGATTACGCCACCCGTTTTGCTCAAATCAGTTTGAATTGGGATCAACGCCGAAGGCGTTCGCTAACCCGAGCCCAGGGTTGGAGCGCAGCGACAACCCTGGGATTGCATCAAGAAGACAATATAACCCTGAAAGGGTTAGACGGTTGGCGAACCCTTTCAGGGTTAAGCGACTATTTATGTTTGCTTCCCAGGGTTGTCGCTGCGCTCCAACCCTGGGCTCGAATTAGCGAACGCCTTCGGCGTATTCATGAATCTCAAACTGATGCAGTACCAGTTTACACCACAGATTACAGAGATCACACAATTTCGATATACTGCCGAACACATATGGAACGTGAGACTCTAGACTTCGACGTAGTGTTTGTGGGTGCAGGGCCCGCAAACCTCAGCGGCGCACTGCACCTCGCACGACTCGTTAAAGAAGACAAATCCCTCGGCGACATTGAAATTGCGGTAATTGAAAAAGGATCCACCGTCGGCTCGCACATACTCTCCGGCGCGGTGATGGATCCGAAGGCTCTGCGCGAACTGATCCCTGACTTCGAAGAACAGGGCGCGCCGCTCGAGTCTCCTGTGAAAGAAGATCACTTCCTGTATCTCACACCGAAGCTGGCACTGCGTTCACCGATCACGCCGCCGCCACTCAAGAATCACGGTTACTACATCGTTTCTCTCAATCGTTTGACTGCATGGTTAGGCGAGAAGTGTGAAGAAGCCGGCGTCAACATTTTCCCTGAATTTCCCGGCGCCGATTTGCTCTACGACGAGAACGATCGAGTACTCGGAGTGCGTACAGGCGATAAAGGCATCGATAAAGAAGGGAAGCGCAAAGCTAACTACGAGCCGGGCGTCGATCTCCGTGCAAAGGTTACCGTCCTCGGCGAAGGTCCCCGTGGGTCGCTAACCAAGCAACTGATCGAACGTCTCGGATTGGATGAAGGTTGCGATCCGCAGGTCTACAGTCTCGGCGTGAAAGAGTTGTGGGAGCTTCCTGACGATCGCTATCCCGCGGGTCGCGTCACCCACACGCTCGGCTTTCCTTCCGACATGGATACTTACGGAGGCGGTTGGATCTACGGAATGCAGAACCGCGTCCTGAATATCGGTTACGTTACGGGTCTCGATTACAAAGATCCTTTGATCGATCCGCATGCCGAGTTTCAACGCTACAAGACTCATCCATACATCGCGCGTTTGCTCGAGGGTGGAAAGATGATTCGTTATGGCGCGAAGACTGTCACGGCAGGCGGTTATTACGCAATTCCACGCATGTACGCCGATGGCGTGCTTTTAGCGGGAGACTGCGCCGGCCTTCTGAACCCGCAACGTCTGAAGGGAATTCACTCAGCGATCAAGAGCGGCATGCTGGCCGCGCAAGTGATATTCGACGCTTTGAAAGCACAGGATTTTTCTGCCGATCAGCTGGAGCGTTATGAAGATCTCTTGAACGAGAGTTGGGTTATGCCCGAGTTGCACAAAGTCAGAAACTTTCACTCGGGTTTCAGACACGGCCGCTGGCTCGCGCTGATCAATACGGGTTTGCAATTCTTCACCGGCGGACGCGCGTGGGGGCTGTTTGATAGAGATCCGGGCGTCGCGGGCTATGAAGAGATGAAGAAGCTCTCGTCGTATGGTTATCGGAGTGACAAGCTCGAACAGCGTTACACGGATCTGCGCTTCGACGGTAAGCTCACTTTCAACAAAGTGACGGATGTCTACCACGCCGCAGTGGGCCACGACGAGGACCAGCCGGCCCATCTACACGTGCTCGACACGAATATTTGTTCGACACGTTGTGCAGAAGAGTATGGCAATCCCTGCCAGCGTTTCTGCCCGGCGGCTGTCTATGAAATGGTTGAGGACGGTGGAAACGGCAACCGGCGCCTGCAGATCAACTTCTCAAACTGCGTACACTGCAAGACCTGCGACATCATGGACCCATACCAGATCATCAACTGGGTAACACCAGAAGGTGGTGGTGGACCAGACTACAAGGGCATGTAATCCACAGATTACGCGGATTTTTTAGAATATCTGTGTAATCTGTGGATTAAGCCGCGGGGTCCTTTCCTTCCGGCTTGATATCAAAATGCACGCGGCCGCGCATCACTTCTTCCAGCGCGATACGCGTCGGTTTGTGCTTCTGAGGATCGATCTCAATCCTGGGGGTCGCACCGCGCTGCAGTTGTTTGCTGCGCTTAGCGGCGAGGATTATCAGGCGGTACTTCGAATCAACTTGCTGGCCGTTCGTCTCTTCAACGTCACTATCAACTAAATCTGTCGGTGTAGGCACTCGATTGCTCCTTCAGCTATGAATCTATGATTGATGTGTCGAAAACTTTTGAATCACTTCCCGGACCAGACCTTCCTGGCGCATGCAACGAGCGCGCTCGGCATAAATAATCGACGCAAGTTGTCCGGCGGCTCTCTCGATCTCGTCGTTGATGATTACATAATCAAAAGAGGAATACTGTTTTAATTCTTCCGGTGCATTTCGCAAGCGAACCTCGAGCTCCTCAGGACCGTCAGTCCCTCGTGCGATTAACCGCTGGCGCAGCACTTCGTATGATGGCGGCAAAATAAAGACGCTAACCGAATCCATCAATAACTGCCGCACGCTCGCTGCGCCTTGTACGTCGACTTCGAGAATGATGTCGGTGCCGGCTCCAGTCTCTTCAAGGATTTGCTTTTTCGACGTCCCGTAAAAATTCCCATGCACGCAGGCCCATTCAAGAAACTCGCCTGCAGCCACCATCTCGTCAAACGTCGCGCGAGTAACAAAGAAATACTCGTGGCCATGTGTTTCGTTCGTACGTGGCGCACGAGTGGTGAACGAGACAGAATAACTAAGATTTTCGACACAATCCAGCACGTGACGGATGATCGTGCCTTTGCCGCCGCCCGATGGAGAACTGACGACGAATAGTGTGCCTCGCGGGGAAGGGTGGCTGATTGGCCCAGCCGGCTGCAATTCTTTCACTTTACTCGACATTCTGAACCTGTTCGCGAAGTTTCTCCACTTCTGCTTTGATCGCCAGGCCGGCCTCCTTAATGGCCAGATCCGTAGATTTTGAAAGCGTCGTATTTGCCTCGCGGTTGAGCTCCTGGAGCAGGAAGTCGAGCATCTTTCCTGCTTCGCCGGGTGCGTCAAGCGCTTCCTGAAACTGAGAAAGGTGACTGCGCAACCTCACCATCTCTTCACTTACGTCACTGCGATCCGCGAGGTAGGCAACTTCCTGGGCCAATCGCACGGGATCGATTTCAATAACTTGTCCGCCGCGATTAAGTAGTTCGCCGATACGTTTTTGTAATCGCAGCCGATAAGCATCGGCAAGTCCTGCGGCCGAGCCTTCAATGATTGGCACCAGTGCTTCGATCTTCTGCACTCGTTCACGCAGTTCCTGCTTGAGAGCCTCGCCTTCCTGCTCGCGCATTTTTTCAAGCTCGTCCAGCGCCTGGTCCAATGCTTGTTCGAGTGCGGTTGTGATCCGATCGTCGATACCGTTGCGTGCTGGTTGGACGGCGCCCGGAATTCGCGCAATTGCGTTGATGTCGAGTTCGCCGCCGATATTGAAATCCTGCTGAAGTTGTTTCAAGGCGCTGACGTAGCCGGCGATCAGGGGGCGGTTTATCTCATAAGCAATTTGCGCGACGCGTTCCATGCTCACGGTGACGTCGACGCGACCGCGCGATAGTCGTGAGGTGATGCGTTTTTTAATCGACGGTTCGAGTGAAGCCAGTTCGGCGCCGACGCGCAGGTGTATGTCGAGGAATCGATTGTTAACGGTCTTCAAGTCAACGGAGACGGAGAAATCATCACCCGCCACCATCGCCTTGCCGTATCCGGTCATTGATTTCATAGTTAATCCATCCACAGATTACGCAGATTAAATCGGCGCCATCTGTGTAATCTGTGGAACCTTTTCTTCTTCGTCAGCAAATTGCAACTCGTAGAGCTTCTTGTATTGCCCGCCACGCGCCAGTAGTTCTGAGTGAGTTCCTCTTTCGATGATGCGCCCGGCTTCCATCACGAGGATCATGTCTGCGCGCCGTACTGTCGATAGACGATGAGCAATCACGATCGTCGTGCGATTGCGTACCAGATTGCTGATTGCACTTTGAACCAGTCGCTCCGACTCCGCGTCGAGTGCCGACGTAGCCTCATCCAGGATCAGGACGGGCGCGTTAACCAGGATTGCACGAGCAATAG
The DNA here is from genome assembly GCA_035606195.1 of Pyrinomonadaceae bacterium. Classification (GTDB taxonomy): domain Bacteria; phylum Acidobacteriota; class Blastocatellia; order Pyrinomonadales; family Pyrinomonadaceae; genus PSRF01. Next base: position 21,143 of record DATNFX010000034.1, on the reverse strand, counting down.
CGAGCCGCTGGCGTTGGCCGCCGGAAAGAAAGATGCCGCGCTCGCCCACAATCGTATCGTAACCATCGGGTAATTCGCGAATAAAGTCGTGCGCAAAGGCGATTAATGAGGCCTCTTCGATCTCCCTGTCGCTTGCTTCCGGTTTGCCATATGCGATGTTGTGACGAACCGTGTCGTTGAAAAGAACCGTCTCCTGAGTGACGAGAGCAATCTGTTTTCTGAGACTCGCGATGGTTGCATCCCGGATGTCTATGCCATCCCAGAGAACCGTTCCGGATCGCGGATCATGAAAGCGCGGCAGCAGTTTCGTGAGGGTAGACTTTCCACCGCCCGACTGGCCCACCAGCGCCACCATGGTCCCGGCGGGTATCGTCAGACTCACGTCACGCAAAACCGAACGCGATTCATTCGCATATCCAAACGAAACATTCTTTAGTTCGATTTCCTTCGTGAGCGGAGGTAGTTCGCTCGCGCCGGGCTTTTCCTGAATCGTCGCATGCTCGTCCATCACTTCCCAAACGTGGTGCGCGGCGGCCAGCGCCTGCTCCATGCTGTTTTGCAGTCGTGAAAGCTTGCGCATCGGATCGTAGCAGCGAAACAGAACGAAGAGGAACGTCACGAACTGCGCCGTGTTCATGTTGCCGCTCATGATTTCACGCTGGCCAAAGAACAGCAGCAACACGACGAAGAGAATGCCGATCATTTCAATCGTCGGCGGTGAAGCACCGGCAATGCTCGCGCTGCGAAGGTTTGCCCTCACGATCCGTTTTGCCACGTCAGTAAAACGATCTGACTCGCGTTTTTCAGCGCGATATGCTTTCACGATTCCCTGATTCGCCAACGCTTCCTGCGCGGTGTCAGTCAATTGCTTACTACCTTCAAAACTCTCGCGTGCAAGATTTCGCAACGCCCGTCCAAATTTCGCAGTGAGGACAGCAATCACCGGTGCGATCAAGAGTGAACCGAGCGTGAGTCGCCAACTATAGAAAAAGGACGCCGCGAGAAATGCGATCAAAGTGAAACTCTCGCGTAGCATGTCGCGAAACGTGGCTGTAACGGCAGTCTCAATCGCGGCCGCGCTAGTCACCAGTCTCGACACGAGATAGTTGGTCCGGTGTCTTTCGAAGAAAGTGGCGGACTGTGCGAGGAGATGACCATATAGATCCTGGCGCAACTTAAGCACGGCCAACTGCCCGATCCGTGCCATCAAATACGTTGAGAGATACTCCGCGATACCTTTCGCGAGTGTGAAAACAACCAGCAAAATCGAGATCATTTTCCACGCGCCAAATGGTTCCTGTGGAATTAAGTGTTGCAGACCAAAAATGGTCGGAGTACGCTGACCAAGCCCCTGTACGAAAGCCTGATCGAAGATTGGCACAATCAAACCGGCGATGGCGCTCTCGAGTACGCCCACCAGTAGCATTGCCAGAGTAGCCAGTGTGAAGATTGGCCAGTGAGGTCTCAAATACTTTAACAGGCGCCTAAGATCATGCATCTCTGGTTGCGAAAATCTCTGATCAGTTGCTATAAGGAAGGTAGAAGACGGTCCAAAATCTTAAGGAAAGAACTATACTTACCCCCCGTTATTTGCGTCAAGGCTGACTGATTTGCTCGATTTCGTTTCTGGGCGTGAACTCATGCAAATCCCTTCCCTCGGATGAGTCTGCGCAAATATGGGTTATACTTCGTCTGTGATGTGACGATTTAGATCCCCTCCGACAGGATCAGGACATTTGGCACAGCAAGCGACACCAAACAACAAATACGCGGGTAAACGTCTTCTGATTGCGGATGACGATACCGATATGAGAACTCTCCTGGCCGGGTACTTCAGCCGGCTGGGATTTCACGTCGAAGATCGAGAGAGTGGCAGCGCCGCTTTGGAAGCCACACTTACCGGGCGCTTCGACTGCTTCATCTTCGATGTTTCGATGCCCGGTATGTCGGGCATTGAACTGCTGAAACGCGTTCGGGATCGAGGCATTCAGACGCCGGCGCTATTCTTAACTGCACACGACGCACTCTCAGACAAAGCAGCAGGCTTTGAAGCGGGCGCAGACGACTACCTGGCGAAGCCGTTTAATCCGCGCGAGCTCGAATATCGAGTTGAAGCCCTCTTGCGTCGCGGCGGCTCAGCGCCGCCGCCGGATGTCGATGGCGAGCGTATCGAAGTCGGCGATCTGGTGATTGACAAGCGCCGTCACGAAGTTATTCGCAATGGTTCTCGCGTCGATCTGACACCGCTCGAGTTTCAGATTCTCGAACTGCTTGCGTCCGAACCCGGCCGCGCGTGGTCCAGAAACGCTCTGCTCGACCGAGTCTGGAGCACTGACTACGAAGGCTATCAACGTAACATCGATCCACATATCAATCGTCTTCGTAAGAAGCTGGAAACTGATCCCAAGAATCCGCGTTACGTGCTGACGGTTCGCGGAGTCGGCTACAAGCTGAACGAGATTCCGTGATGCTCTGGCTGATCGGGATAGGGCTGATAGTCGCCTGGCTTATTCTCCACTTAGTGGCGCCGCGTGGCTGGGCGCCGCTACTGCTGTTATCGGGAATTTCTCTACTGATAATCCAGACTGCCGCCTACCGAAGAAGCAGGCGCCGCTAATCATCCGCGGCTAATCCGCACGAGATCCGTATAATCTTTACCCAAATTCGCCTTGACCTCATCCCGTCCATCGGCAACAATGCGCCTGTTTGATGCATCTTTTTAACTGCTGCCAGTTGCTCCCAATTTCGCAAGTCAGGAGTTGTTTTGCCATGAGTTTCAACCGCATTGGTCGACACCTCGTTTTTGCGCTCAGTGCTTGTCTACTATTTGCATCGGTTGCGATTGCCCAGCAGGACGTTGAACGCAAGACCGTCGCGATAACCTATCCGTTGGACGAAACGGTTACGGTCAAGTTTCGTGGCACTACGCTCTTGCCGCGATTGAAGGGTGAAGCCAAGGTCAAACGTGCGGGGCGGCGAGGCACTCGGGTCGAGCTCAGTATCGACGATCTGCCGCGCGCTTCGGAGTTGGGTGGAATCTATACGACCTACATTCTTTGGGCCATCTCGCCCGATGGACACGTCGACAATCTCGGAGAGATTAAACGCAGCGGCAGCAGCTTCGTAAATTCAAAGCTCGATGTGACTACGCCGCTTCAGTCGTTCGCATTGATTCTTACGGCGGAGCCACACTTCCTGATGACGGTCCCAAGCCGCATGGTCGTGATGGAAAATCTTCCGCCGCAACGACCGAACGGAAGCCAGGTTGAAACTGTCGATGTCCGCTACATCGGAAACTCGAGCGACTACTTTCGCACTGCCAGCGTGCCTGAAATAGCGGACAGCGACTATCGGCAAACTCCCGTGTCTCTACTCGGAGCGCGCCAGGCCGTGAACCTTGCGAAGTACGCAGGAGCTGCGTCGGACGCACCTGACGAATTGCAGACAGCCGAAGACCAGCTGCAGGCGGCAGAGAAGGCGTGGCGTCTGAATCAACCGCAGACTGAAGTTGATATGGAAGCGCGAAAAGCCACCTCGTCAGGCAAACATGCAGAAGATCTCGCAGTCGCGCGTAAAGCGGCTCGACTTCAGCGTGAGGCTATTCGACGTCGTGATGAGGCAGTGCGTTCTGCCGAGCAGAGTGCTGAAGCCTCGCAAAGAGAAGTGGCTCAGCTGCGGGCGGCGCTCGAGAAAGAGACACGTGCACGCGAGCTTGCCGAACGAGACCTGGGAACTGCAAACGATCAGCTTCGAGAGAAGCGTGTTGAGATCGCCCAACTCCGTGATGAGAACGCGAACCTGCGTTCCGAGGGCGATGCGGCAAAGCTGAAACTCGCGCGCATGGAAGGTGAAAAGCAGGCTGAAACAGCACGCGTCGAAGCCGAACGACGTGCGGCCGACCGGCGGGCAGCGGAAGCCAATTTGAAAGAGACGCTGGCGAAATACGGCGCTGTTAAAGAAACCACAACGGGCTTTCGCCTCGTACTGCCGGAAGCAATTTGGACCAACACACGCACCGCGACTTTGTCTGCGGCGTCGTCAGCTAAACTCGAACCACTGGCTGCATTGCTGGCCAGTAATCCTGACTACCAGATCCTGATCGAAGCTTACACCGACAGCAAAGGCAACGAAGTTTCACTGCAGCAGTTGACCCAGGAACGTGCTCGTGTACTTTCCGATCGTTTTCAGTCTGCCGGCGTCGATCCGATGCGAATTCAGGCTAACGGCATGGGCGCCTCCAATCCGCTTGCTCCAAACACTACGGTTGCAGGCCAGAAAAAGAACCGCCGGGTTGAAATAACATTCACCTCGCAGGTGGCGAAGAGCACGGCGGCGAACTAATAGGTCTTACATGTCCAGTAGGACCTATTGATTTCGATGTCCCCACTCGACCCGCTCGAAATACTACAGGTCATCGGCTACAGCATCGGCGCGTTGCTGCCGCTCTGGATGCTATTTCAGCTTGTCACTCACCGCAGCAAGCTTACCGATATCGAACGCCTGCTGGCCCTTCTTGCCCTCACGATGGGTGGTTGGCACACCAGCAATCTCGTCATCACACTGCACGGTCTCTTCGATCTTGGGCCTGATACATGGACGACGTTGTTGCGGCTCGCGGACACCGTCGCCGTCGTCAGTATTACGTTTGCATACTCGTTTCTACTTCACGTCCACCTTCACCTTTGGGCCAACGCGCACGGCCGTATGCTGAACAAGAGCGAGCACATCCGCGTCTATCTTTCATACGTCCCTACTGTTTTTCTCCTCGTTGCCGTGCCGCAACTCTGGACCGGCGAATACGCGCCGATGTTCACGAAGCTTTCGTTCTTCGTGATCCCATTCGCTTTCTGGATTGCCTACGTGCTCGGCTTAATCGCCTTGACGGAACTGCTGATTGCACGCAGGAGCAAGAACCGCAGCGAGAAGCGAATCATGCGGACGCTTGCTTTTTCGTTCATCGGCATTGGCTTCGTGATCTTTGCAGCGCTTGCAGCGGGTGTCGGCGAGGGAACAGTGGCGGGTCTCTATCTCAAGACGATCGCCAACCTCGGATCGTTGCTGCCTTCCGTTCTACTGGCTTACTACATCTATCGTTATCGCTATCTCGAAATAATCATCGAGGAGAGTCTCATCGTGGTGACGTTCGCCACGGTAGTGCTGACTGTCTATGTATTCGGCATCCGCACGATTGGCGACTGGATGACGCAACGATACGGCGTTAGACCAGGCCTCGTTGAAGCATTGCTGATCCTCGCGCTCGCTTTACTCGCAGCCCCGTTACGGGGCTGGCTGGCCCAACGATTCCACAAACTGTTCGAGCGTGAAGCGGCGCTTTATAAGGAGATTGTCGCGCGTATCGGATCCTATGCGGGGCAATACAAGGATCTTTCAGACCTGCTGCATTTTGTCGAAGAGCGAACTACCGACGTGCTCGGTTTGCGACAACTCAGGATCTTTATTGGAGACGAGGAGCCATGGGTGAAGCAAGTGCTCGAAAAATCGAAAGAGACTGGCTGGGAAGTGGTTGAAGACGAGCCAGTGCTCACAGACCAGGGCTTCAAGATCGCGTATCCGCTGCGTCGTGAGGACAAAGTCGAGGGCTTGCTCGCGCTTGATGCCGCTTCGGCAAGTCTCACCCCGGACGCCCGCTCAATTATTGGGCTGCTCGCGGATCAGGTCGCAATCGCCATCGATGATTCGAGATTACTGGAAGAAAATTTACGGCTCGAACGAGAGCTGGCAGAACGGGAGCGACTCGCGGCGCTGGGTCGCATGGCGGCAACGGTCGCACACGAGATCAAGAATCCGCTGTCGGCAATCAAGTCGATTGCGCAGGTGATGCGTGAAGACGAAAGCCTGCGTAACGAATACGAGCGGGATCTCGGTTTGATTGTCGGTGAAACTGATCGCCTGAGTCAGAGCGTGACGCAGCTGCTGAGTTTTGCGAGGAAGGAGAGTCCTGCAGGCCAGCCTTTGAGTGTTGATGAGTTGTTGCGATCTGTGGTCGATCTCTTTCGAGCGAGTGCAAGGGAACAGGGAATTGCGCTGGATTGCCACGTGACGATTGATGCCCAGTTGGCAGGGAGATCTGTTTCGGCGCTACGCGATGCTCTGTCGAATCTATTGCTCAACGCGCTGCAGGCGACGCCGCAGGGCGGCAAAGTTGAGCTGACCGCAGCGTCATCAGAGAGCGAGTTATTGATCAGTGTTCAGGACAGCGGCTCAGGTGTACCGGCGGATCTGCGCGAACGAATCTGGGAACCATTCTTCACCACACGACAACGCGGTACCGGCCTAGGCCTCGCTATCGTTCGCAAGCGCCTTCAGGAAGTCGGCGGCTCAGCATCTCTCGACAGCCGCAACGGCCGCGGTGCACTCTTTCAACTACGCCTTCCTCTTTAGCCACAAAAAAGCACAAGAAGCACAGAAAAGATTTCTGAGTTTTCCTTTTGTGCTTCTTGTGCCTTTTTGTGGCTAAAGAGAACTCTATCGAGGCCGAATCTTTGTGGCACGCAATGCGCTAGGAGTTTAGGGCCGCACGGCCCTAAACTACTCAGGAAGTGAGAAAAGACGCGTTGCGATTAATGATTGTTGACGATGAGGAAGCCGCACGCTACGGCATGCGACGAGCCCTTTCAACCCTTGGCTATAACATCACTGAAGCCGGTTCCGCTGAAGCCGCCCGCGCGCTCCTAAAACAGACCGAACCCGATCTTCTGCTCCTCGACGTAAATCTTCCGGGAATGAGCGGGCTCGACTTTCTTCGCGAAATCAAAAGCTTAAACGGCAATGGACCACTCGTGATTATCGTTACCGCACACGGCTCGGAACGCATGGCCGTCGAGGCTGTGAAAGCCGGTGCACACGACTATCTTTCCAAGCCATTCGAACTCGACGATCTGCGTCTCGTCATCAAGAACGCCGCCGAAACAGTTCAACTACGACGTGAAAACTACACGCTGCGACGGCGTATCGAGGTCGAGCGTTCGCAGCGTGGCGCGCTCATCGGTAATTCAGAAGCAATGCAGAAAGTGCGCGCGATGATCGACAAGGTAGCGGAGACTGACGCCACGGTGCTTGTGCGTGGCGAGTCGGGAACCGGAAAGGAACTGGTGGCACGCGAACTTCACGAACGCAACAGCGTCCGGCGCAACGCCTCCTTCGTCGCGGTAAATTGCGCGGCGTTGCCTTCGGAACTCATCGAGTCGGAGCTCTTTGGCCACGAAAAGGGCGCTTTTACGGGCGCTGCGGCGAGACGCGAAGGAAAGTTTGAACAGGCCGACAGTGGAACGTTGTTTCTGGATGAGATCGGCGATATGAGCTCCAACGTGCAGGCCAAGTTGCTCCGCGCGCTCGAAGAAAGACGAATCGAGCGGCTCGGCGCAAACGAATCAATTCCCGTGGATGTGCGGATCGTTAGTGCTACGCATCGACCGCTGGAACAGGAGATCACGAATGGCAACTTCCGTGCGGATCTCTTCTATCGCTTGCGTGTTGTCACAGTTGAGATCGCGCCGTTGCGCGAACGACGCGAAGATATTCCGCTGTTGGCCGAAACCTTTGTGCGGTTGGCGGCGGAACGCTACGAGTTACCGCAACGATCGCTGAGCCAGGGCACCCTGCGACGGCTGGTTGAATACAACTGGCCGGGCAATGTGCGGGAGCTTAAGAACACGATCGACCGTGCAGTGATCATGGCCGACGGTGATGAAATCGCGCCAAAAGACTTACCGGACGAGATCACTGCGGGCCTGCCGAAGAACGGGATCGTTGAAGACGATGCGGTCACTGACGGTTTGCAAGTGCCATTTACGGCGGATTTCCGTGAGGATCGACGAGAATTTGAGCGCCGTTACATCACCCGCTGCCTTGAATACACACAGGGAAATGTCACCCGCGCAGCCGAGATTCTGGACATGCACCGGCAGTCGTTACAACATAAACTAAGACAACTCGGCCTCGGCCGTCGTTATGTTTCGGTGAACGAGGCGCAAGATAATCCTGACAGTTGACGGAAAGATATGAAGGCAAAACTCGACGCAATCATCCAACATGACCAGGCTGCATACCTGGACGGACTACTCACTCAAAAAGATCCACTGCTCGCTGAGATGGAGGCTTACGCCGCCGAGCATCGTGTCCCAATTGCGGATCGTGAGGTCTCTCGTTTCATAGAGATCACGGCGCGCATTACGGGTGCGCGAAAGGCTTTGGAGATCGGAATGGCGATCGGCTACTCAGTGGTCCATCTGGCGCGCGGCATGGGCGAGCAGGGAAGAGTCGTGACGATCGATCCGAGTGAGGAGATGATCAATGCGGCGACTGGCTACTTGAAGCGTGCCGGTGTGCTCGATCGCGTCGACATCAGAAGAGGGAAAGCTTTGGACGTGATGCCACAGCTTGATGAAACTTTCGACCTGCTTTTTATTGATGCGGTGAAAGAAGAATATTCTCAGTATCTCGATCTCGGTTTGCCGCGTCTGCGGGTTGGCGGTGTGGTGATCGTCGACAATCTGCTTTGGGGCGGACGCGTCGCGAGCGGAGACACTGAAGCTTCTACAGTAGCGCTCCGAGAATTCAATCCATACTTCATCAATCACCCCCAACTCCTCGCGGAAGTCCTGCCGGTTGGCGACGGCCTCGGCTACGCCGTGAAGATCTGAAAGCGGAAGTTCATTTCTACAGGATTACAGGATTAACAAGATGAACAGGATTTATCTTGTCCATCCTGTTAATCCTGTAATTTTGTAAAACCTACCGCCCATCACCACGAAATTCTTGATCAAAGTTTCTGTCGCGTGCTAACTTCCATTGGTCTCTTCCTTTGCGGGTTTCCTCTTAACTATGAAAAGTGGCAAGTTTAGACAGATTCTCGGATTCGTCTTGCTGGCATCGCTGGCATTCTCCACTTACTCATGTGCCGTCGTCTCGAGTAAAGAAGACTTCTTCGGCAGTACCACTCCTCCGGAACGAAACATCTTTCGATACGTAACCGGCGACGAACCCGAATCGCTCGACCCCGCGATCAGCAACGGCCAGCCGGAAGCGCGCTTATACATGGCGCTTTTCGAGGGACTGGTCGAATACGATGGCAAGACACTTGACCCCGTACCCGCACTCGCCGAACGCTGGCATGTAAACAACGACTCCTCCGAGTTCACTTTTCATTTACGCACAAACGGCCGGTGGTCCAACGGCGATCCCATCGACGCAAACGATTTTGTTTACACTTTCCGGCGCAATCTCGCGAAAGAAACCGCGTCTCGTAACGCCTACATGATGGCGTACATCAAGAACGCGCAGGCGTATAACCAGCAACAAGTTTTTGTGCGCGATCCGAAAACGGGTGAGTTTTTGCTGGCTAAAGACTTCGACGAGAGTTTTCCGGCTGAGCCTCTCAGTGGTGGTCCAATCGATCCGGCAAAGAGCGAGTATCCTCCCGATCTGAAAGACACCACCCCGGATGCGGACACGGCTTTTCACCACCAGATGCACACGCCCACGAGATTGACTCTTCCCGGCGATGAAAAGTCTCGAACGAAGCTCCTAAATGCCAACACAAAGTTAAAAGCAGCGGTCGACGGCAAAGAGTTTATGCCCGTCAAAGCAGAGGACATCGGCGTCGAAGCGGCCGACAAATACACTGTCCGGATTTCCCTCGTCCAGCCGGCTCCATTCTTCCTGGGAATGCTGGCGCACCAGGTTTTTCGAGCCGTACCGCGTAAAGCCGTCGAGCAATTCGGCAACAAGTGGGCCCTCGCGGAACACATCGTCAGTTGTGGTCCCTTCAAGGTCAAGATGTGGAAGCCGTATGACCAGTTGGTGCTCGAGCGCGATCCGATGTACTGGGACGCGGCGAACGTAAAACTCGACGAGATCTACTTCTACCCAATCCTCGACAATACCGCTGTAATGAACATGTACAAGGTAGGTGAGCTCGATGCCATGTATAACCACGCCGTGCCAAATGCGTGGCTGCACCTCATGAAGTATAAGAAGGATTACATGGAGCGTGCGGAGTCGGCGATCGAATATCTCATCATAAACACCACGAAGCCTCCTTTGAACAATCCCAAAGTCAGAAGAGCTTTCAATCTCGCGATCGACAAGGTTGCGTATGCCGAGTGGCGCAAGACCGTGAAACCACTCACCGCCTTTACTCCCGAGGGAATGTTCGCAGGCTACGAGCAACCTAAAGGAGCGACCTTCAATGCGGCCGAAGCTCGCCAACTTCTCGGCGAAGCCGGTTATCCGGTAGCACAAAATGCTGACGGAAGTTTCAGTTGCCCAACTTTCCCGGACCAGGTTGAGTTTATCTACAACACTCAGGCTGCAAACAAGTCAGTGGCCGAATGGTTTCAGGCACAATGGAAACAGAACCTCGGCATCACTGTCGGCTTGCACAACATGGAGTGGAAGACTTTTCTCGAGGCAAAGCAGAAGCTCGACTTTAATGGCTTCGCTCGCGGCTCATGGAGCGCAGATTACAAGGACCCGTTCACATTTCTGAGCCTCTTCTATACAGGAGGCGAGAGCGGCACTGGCTGGCAGGATCCCAAGTACGTCAAAATGCTGGATGACGCAAATCGCACTCTCGATCAAAAGGAGCGATACCACTTGCTCGCGAAGGCAGAAGAGTACCTGATCGAGAACCAGCCGATCATTCCGATCGATTCGCCATCAGTGAACTGGATGAAGAAGCCGTACGTGAAAGGAATGTATCCAAATCCCGGCTCGTTGTATCCCTGGAAGTATGTCTATATCGAACGCGACCGAGCCAAGTGGGATTACGCTACACCAAGTTTGGACGCAGAATAAGATTGCCAATTGCCAATTTCCGATTGCCAATTTCTCTAAACATCGTTACCTATTTTGCTGAATAACTGCCGAAATCTGGAAGTAAAACAATCGGCAATCGGCAATCGGCAATCGACAATCGGCAATAGCCCAACATGCTTCGTTTCATTGTCAGACGGATTCTCATCACAATCCCAACGATCCTGGTCGTGATCTCCATCACGTGGGTCCTGATAAAACTCGCTCCCGGAAACTTCTACTCCGGTGAGAAACAACTCCCACCAGCCATCGAGAAAAGTATTCGCGAGAAGTACGGGCTCGATAAACCGTGGTATGAGCAATACGGAAAAACGATGTGGGGAATTGTTCGTCTCGACTTCGGCACCTCATTGCGGTACCAGGGGCAATCCGTAAACACAATCATCAGGCGCTCGTTGCCCGTTTCGGCTGCGATTGGGATCCTTGCTTACATACTGGCCCTCATTGTGGGAGTCATCGCCGGGTCGATTGCGGCACTGAAGCAAAACTCCAGGTACGACTACATTTCGATGGCTCTCGCGATGCTTGGCATTTCTATACCCAACTTTGTACTTGGTCCCATACTGGTGCTGATCTTTTCGCTTACTCTGTACTGGTTGCCACCTTCACGTTGGGAAGGCTTTCCGAGCCGCAATCTCGTTCTTCCGGTGCTTACGCTTTCGGCGATCTACATGGCTTACATTGCGAGACTGACGCGCGCCGGCATGCTCGAAGTGCTGCGGTCAGATTACATCCGCACTGCGCGAGCGAAAGGACTGAGTGAGCGCGATGTGGTTATCCGCCATGCGTTGCGCGGCGGGTTGATGCCAGTGGTCTCATACACCGGACCAGCGCTGGCGTTCCTGTTGACGGGAACAGTCGTCGTCGAACGGATCTTCGCGTTGCCGGGATTGGGAAACTATTTCATTCAGGCATCACTGAATCGAGACGAGCCCTTGATCATCGGCATCGTGGCGTTCATTGCGATCACGCTGTTGTTAATGAATTTACTGGTTGATATTGCGTACGCGTATCTCGATCCGCGTGTGAGGTATCAGTAGGGATGTCGACCGAGAATAAACCAGATCAAGAAGATCTGGTTCACATTGGCCCGGAGATGGCCGTGGCTGAGGCTGACGTGCACCCGGACGAAGCAGGGACATTCGTGCATGGCACTTCGCTGTGGCGCGATGCATGGCGTCGTCTGTTGAAAAACAAACTTGCGGTTCTTGGTCTCGTCGTAGTGGTGGTTGTGACCCTCGGCTCGATTATTGGGCCAACAGTGATCAAGGGCGTCTTCGGATTTACCCCCGACTACATTCCCACGCACAACATCAACGCGACGCGATCTCTTCCCCCATTCACAGGTCCCGGCGGTGAATTCACCTGGACACATCCGATGGGAACCGATAATGCCGGGCGCGATCAGTTCGCGCGAGTGCTTCAGGGCGGCCAGATTTCGCTGTTTGTGGGTATTCTCTCGACGCTCGTATCGCTGTTGATCGGAGTCACCTACGGCGCCGTTTCCGGATATCTCGGCGGGCGTGTGGACAATGTGATGATGCGCATTGTCGATGTGCTCTATTCATTACCGTACGTGATCGTTGTCATCGTGTTGTTGTCGATGTTTCGCAGCCAGACGCCGCGGGGCCAGTTGATCCTGCTCTTCATCGCGCTCGGTTCAGTTTCGTGGTTGACGATGGCGCGGATTGTTCGTGGTCAGGTGTTGTCGCTGAAGAACCAGGAATTTGTGCTGGCTGCACGCGCGACGGGAGTGTCCACGACGCGGATTATCTTTCGACATTTGATTCCGAATACGCTCGGTCCAGTGATTGTCTACGCGACATTAACGATTCCGCAGATCATGTTGACCGAAGCGTTTCTTTCGTTTCTTGGATTCGGCGTACAAGCGCCACTCGCTTCGTGGGGGAGTCTCGCGTCAGATGGAATTCAAAACATCGCCATCTTTCCCTGGCAACTGATCTTCCCCGGCATGACGATGGCGCTGACGCTCTTTTCGCTGAACTTCCTTGGCGACGGCTTGCGCGACGCTTTGGATCCGCAAATGAGAACGGTATAGGCAAGCTTTGCGTAAAAATCAGGCTTATGCTTGGACACAGTCAGAACCACCTCGCGGTAGCGGGTGGGTGCAAGCGCAGCGTTTCTCGATTGGAGCCTACGGCGTACCCACCCGCTACCGCGAGGTGGTTCTGACTGTGTCCAAGTTGACCTATTAATTCTATGACTATGGCCGACGGCAACCTTCTCGAAGTTAAAAATCTTCGCACCTATTTCGATACAGACGATGGGGTCGTCAAAGCCGTCGACGGCATTTCATTCGAGCTCAAGCGTGGCCAAACGCTGGGTATCGTCGGTGAATCCGGATCAGGAAAGTCGGTCACTAATCTTTCGATCATCCGGCTCATCCCCGACCCACCTGGGAAAATCGTCTCGGGCGAAGTGGTCTTTAACGGGAACGATCTGTTGCTGGTGTCCAACGAAGCTATCCGCAAGATCAGAGGAAGAAAGATCGCGATGATCTTCCAGGATCCGATGACTTCGCTGAATCCGTTCATGAAGATCTCCAAACAACTGATGGAGATGACTCAGCTTCACCTGGGCCATACAAAAGCACAGGCTCGCGCTCACGCCATCCGCATGTTGGAAACCGTCGGCATCCCCGACGCGCAGACGCGCGCCGACAGCTACCCGCACGAGTTCTCCGGCGGTATGCGACAGCGCGTGATGATCGCGATGGCGCTCTCATGCGAACCTGAGCTCCTGATTGCGGACGAACCGACAACGGCTCTCGACGTCACGATTCAGGCGCAGATACTCGAGCTCATCAAAAAGCTAAAACGTGAAACCGGAACCAGCGTGATTCTGATAACTCACGATCTCGGCGTCGTGGCCGGCATGACGGATCACGTCATCGTTATGTACGCCGGAAAAATCTTCGAACAGGCGCCTACCGGCGAGTTATTCGCACGACCGGGTAATCCCTATACGAAAGGCCTGCTTCGATCGGTCCCCGATCCGACTGCCGAACAAGGCAAGCTGTACCAGATACCGGGACTGCCACCGGACGTCGCTCGTCTCGGGCCTGGTTGTCCGTTTGCGCCCCGTTGTGACCGCGTGGAAGGAATATGCAAGCGAGAGTTTCCGCCGTTCGTCCAACTCAACGCCGATCATTATTCGCTCTGTCACTTTGCGCGTGAAGTTTACAGCGAGTCAGGCGGTACACCAGCATGAGTGCCCTCTTATCGATCAAAGATCTGAAAGTCCATTTTGATCTTGGCGGTGGTGGCCCACTCGACAAGCTGTTTGATCCCAACTCGGTAAAACGAGTCGTGAAAGCAGTTGACGGCGTCTCACTCGATATTGAGGAACGAGAGACTCTCGGCCTCGTCGGTGAATCGGGTTGTGGCAAGTCAACGTTGGGACGCGCAATCCTGCGTCTAACCGAACCGACTGACGGTCACGTGTTCTATCGCGATCGGGATCTCGCAGAGTTGTCGCAAAGGCAGCTGCGCGAACAGCGCCGCCATCTCCAGATCATCTTTCAGGATCCGTACGCATCGCTGAACCCGCGTATGACGATTGGTCAGATTGTCGGCGAGCCGCTCGAGACCTTTCGACTTGCGCGAGGCAGGGAAGCCGAGCAGCGCGTGCAGGAATTGCTCGAGACAGTTGGTCTAAGCAAGCGATTTATCAAGAGATACCCGCACGAGTTTTCCGGTGGCCAACGACAACGCATCGGCATCGCCCGCGCCCTCGCCGTAGATCCGGATTTCATTGTCGCCGATGAACCGATTTCGGCGCTCGACGTTTCGATTCAGGCGCAGATCATGAACCTGCTCGAGAAGCTGCGTCGTGAAAAGAACCTCACATACCTTTTCATCTCCCACGATCTGCGCGCAATCAGACACGTTTCAGATCGCGTTGCAGTGATGTACCTCGGCAAGCTGGTCGAGCTAGCAGACGCAAAGACGATCTACAACGAGCCGCTGATGCCGTACACGAAAGCACTCATCTCCGCGGTGCCCGTTCCCGATCCTCAGGTTGAAGCCGGGAGGCAGCGTATAATGCTGGAGGGCGACGTGCCTTCTCCGATCAATCCTCCAGCCGGTTGCCGGTTTCACACACGGTGCCCCTACGCGATCGACGCATGCAAGGAGGTGGTTCCTCAGTTAGTTGAGATCAAGCCAAGGCATTTCGCGGCATGTATCAGAATCAGTCCGGCGCAGCCTCATATCGAAGATGTCACCCCAGGCGCCGCTCCGGGACTGGAACAATCTGTGCACTCTGTGGATTGAAACCCCCCAGTTATTAATCGTTTAGCACTAAGGTAAACTCCCTCATGTGCGGATGGAGGAAGCTCAGTTTCCCGTGGCAGTCTGTTAAGTTGTGTCATGCCACGCAGTTAACGTCCAGATCCCGATGGTTAATAAGTCCCCCAGTGCCCTGAGTCCTCAGGAACATCGCGAAGACGCCCCGCCCTCCTGGCCAGAAATTCAGGATTCACTTGCGGAGTCTTCGGCGCTGGCCTTGTTGCTGGTCGACGGCCACCAGCCTCCGGCCGTGGTCGTGTCGAACAACAACTCGATCTGTCACACCTTTCAGAGCTCCCCGGAACATGCAGGGCTTTGCGATCCATATTGCGGTACCGCTCATGCGAGAGCGGTCAAGGCTGGTGATGTTGTGGAATATAAGTGTCACGCAGGACTTTCGTGTTTTGCAAAACCGGTTGAGCTCGGCAGCAAGCGGAATCTCGCGGTCATTGGAGGCCGCGCGTTTCTAAAAAGCTCTGACTACCAGCAACTGATGGAACGCTTTCGCACAGGTGATTTGCAGGAAATAGCTACAGAGAAGGTCTTCGCAAACATTCTTTTCTCGGACCCGCAACGTCTCGGCGAATTAGCAGACCGCGTCGACCGCGCAACACAGCGACTTAAAACTTCGTCGACCAATGGATCGGGCTTGCGACTGGTGCCTGCAACTGAACCAGGCAAGCAGGCAGTTCAGCCGGTTGCGAAGAAGGAGACCACGAGCGAGCGACAGGATCTCGAGCGCGAAGTGCAAAGGTTACGAAGCGAGTTGGAATATCGTTCGCGCTTTGCAGATTCGCTACAGCACTTTCTCGAGAGAATAAGTTGCGCCGACCCGGTTAAGACTTACAACTCGATCATCGCGAGTTCAAAGGAGTTGCTGCAATCAGAACGCGCGTCGTTGATGGTGCTGGACGAAACTACGAATGCGTTGATCCTGAAAGCCGCCAGCGGACTCTCGACTGCTCCCGAAACAGTATCGCCGGTCCGTGTTGGTGAAGGCGTATCGGGAGAAGTTATCGATACCGGGAGAGCCGTGATGGTTACGGATCTGCGCATGGCTGGCCGCAAGCCTGCCCCATCGGAGCGACGTTACAAGACCAACTCATTTATCAGTTACCCAATCACGATCGGCGGGCGAAAGGTCGGCGTGCTGAATGTGACAGACAAGTCCGGTGGCGGCACGTACGACGAAGTCGATCTGTCGTTACTCGAAATAATTGGGCCGCAAGTCGCGCTTGCGCTCGAGCGCGCGGAGTGGCAGGAACGCGCGACTGAGTTTCAGCTCATGTCGATTACGGATTCGCTGACGGGGTTGCCGAACCGCCGGTATCTGGAAGAGCGTCTGGCCGAGGAACTCAATCGTTCGAAACGTTATGACTATCCGATGAGTTTCCTGATGATCGACATCGACGACTTCAAAGCCTACAACGATAAGAACGGGCATCAGGCGGGCGACCTGGCGCTGCAGATCACGGCGCACTGTTTGAAGGGTGCGTTGCGCGTGGTTGATGTAGCCTCGCGGTATGGAGGGGAAGAGTTCTGCATCCTGTTACCGCAGACAGCAATGTCCGAAGCTGGTGTGATTGCCGATCGTATCCGTGATCGAGTTTCCAACACGCACTTTCCGCACGGGAAGTCGCAGCCATTGGGGCGCGTAACGATCAGTGTGGGGGTTTCGACGTTTACGAAGAATATCGACACGCCGGAGAACATCATCGCCGCAGCGGATCGAGCGCTGTATCAGGCGAAGAGCATGGGGAAAGATCGGGTTGAGTTTTACGGCTAATCCACAGATTACACAGATTTCATGAGCAGCCGCAGTGAAAATTTCCGCCGCGTACTCGGGCGAGTGATACAGCAGGACTTTGTTGGTCGTACTGCTGAGCTCAACCGGATTATCGCGCAAGCAGAATCTGCGCAGGCGGGTCGTGGTCTGTTGCTGCTTATGGAACCGTCTGCCGGTGTTTCTGAACTCCTTCGCCAGGCCTACGACCAAATTTTCAATCGCCGCAACGATGTCATCCCGATCTATTTCGCGTTTACGCGAAACGAGACCACGGCTGTAAGCGCGGCGATCGAGTTTCTAAACACATTTCTGCAGCAATACATCGCCTATCGCCGCGACGAACCCGTTGTTTCCGACGCACCCCTGACGCTACACGATCTTGTCGAACTCGCGCCCGCGCCCGATCTCGAGTGGATCGAACAGCTCGTCGAGTCGTACAGCCGCCTCCGTTTCAGCAACGACGACAAAGCACTAGTGCGGTTTTGTCTCGGCGCGCCACAACGCGTCCCTGCTATCCGTGGCCGTCCTTTCGTCATGCTCGACGGGTCGCAACTCGCGGAATATCTCAACGGCGCCGTGGTACTCGGCACCGAAATACTCAGAGTGTTTGCACGCGGAGGTTTCTCATTTGTTCTGGCCGGACTGCGTCGCCAGATCCTGGCGGCCGCGCACGACGCAAACTGCAATTTCGAATTACTTGATCTCCTGCGTCTCAAACAACTCGAGGCAACAGAAGCAGGTAAACTCGTCGAACATGTCGCTCGACGCCAGCAGGTCGCGACGAGTGAAGCGGCGCGCGATCTAATCGTTCAGCAGTTTGCGGGCAGCCCATTCTTCATCAACTCCTACCTGCAGGCAGCTCGCGCGAAACATACAGCCTTGCTTTCGTACCTCGATTGCGAACGTCTTTACGTTGATGAGCTATTCGGTGGTCATATCCATCGTCACTTTGCGGACCTGCTGGAGGAAATGTCACCGCGACTCGAGACGAGGCATCTTCTAATCCGTCTGCTGTGGGAAGCGGCTGCCGGTGAAGACCAGACTTCGTCCTTCGAGATCTGGCGAAAACGTCTGCACCTGAGCGCTCCGGAGCTTGAAGATCTTCTGCATCGATTGCACGTGCAGGAGTTTGTGAATTGGGATGAGACGACAGTCGAAGCCGGAAGTGGACCACAGGCGTGGAAAGACTATCTGAAGATTCGTTATCGCCTGGACGTGTTGGGTGAACCGCGTGCCCTCGTCGTTGCCGACATGCTGGCTGATTCTCTCAAGCGTGCGCCGCACACGATGGCGCGTCATTACAAACAGATAGCGAACGCAGGACTGCGCGAGTTGATTTCGAGATTTAACTGCCAGCAGGTGCCGAGAGTGCTCTTTGACTACGCAAAGTTCAGCGAGAGGTATAAGGGCGCCGAAGGTGAAACCATCGTTTCCGGTCTGGCAGCCGAGACTGAAACTTTCAAGCTTCCTCAGACGATCCACCTGGCGACGTGCTCAGCGTTCATCAGCGACATGCGACAGCTTTGCGAAGAGGAGCACTGCCTCGTGGCGCACACCTTTGAAGGCGCAACGTATTCAGATGCGCAGGAAGTTATCTGGCTTGCGGCAGACATTGAATCAAAGCTCGAGGTCGACGTCGCGGTCGCACGCGTATGGTGCGATAGATTTGAGATTCTGGCGGAGAGGCTCGGTTTCAGTCGTTTTCAGATTTGGTTAATCTCGAACGAAGGGTTTTCCGAAGACGCGTGCACTCTCCTTGAACGCCGGAAAGCATTTGGTTCAAGCCGCCAGCAGTTGGAACTCCTCGCATCGCGTGTGCGCGATACCGTACATAGCGCTGTGGTCGAAACGTCTGGTCCCGACGAATTCATGATGGTTGTGCCCATGGGGGAGGACAATGAACTGATTGCCGCAAACACAGCCGAGCAGATTGCGAAGCGACTAACGTTCCGTCCTGAAGCCATTAATCAGATAAAAACGGCCATTGTCGAAGCTTGTATCAATGCTTCCGAGCATAGTTTCAGCCCGGATCGAAAAATTTATCAGCGTTTTCGCGTCTAAAGTGATAGATTAGTCGTCACCATATCGAGTCGCGGCATCGTGCCATCCAACCTCAACGGCGCGAAGAGTGGAGCAGAAGTACAAGAGGCGTCGGAAGAAAGACGCGGTTGGGGACTCAAACTCATCCGTACACTCATGGATGAGGTCGAGTTTGAACGGGTCGACGACGGTACCAGTTTGCGCATGACGAAGTACTTGCGGCCACAAAAAGGGAGTGGCTCGACCGAGTAAGTGCGGCTTACCAGAACAAGGGGGTCAGTAAACAAACCAGGTTTTCAGCGCCTTATCGTGGCACATTCGAAGCAGGAGGGAGCTATCGAGTGGATACACCTAGTGGAGGGGTAGTGCGCTCGCACTGCGTTGGCACCACCGCTGTTGTTTACGCTAGCGATTATCTCAACAAGCTAACCGGTGAAAAGATCGAGCGTGAGTGTCGCCGGCAACTCAAATGCGGTTGCCGCGCACTGATCATCGATTTCAGCGACACGAAGCTCGTCAACAGTATTGGGATCTCAATTCTCCTCGGCATAATCGACGTTGCTGAAAAGAGCGGCGCCCGGATCGTTTTTTCCGAAGTCAACAATCAAACAGTCGAGCTATTTGAAATGCTCGGATTGACCCGCCATGTTGTGCTCGCGAAGGACGAACGAGAAGCACTTATCAATCTTTCGCGTTTTGAGGCTACTACTCCCGTAGTCCACTGAACACATGGAGCCTTCGACCCAGAAACTCATTCATACATTTGGAGCCCTAGCCGACTTAGGACAGGAAATTGCCGGCACCGGCGACTTCAACGAGATGGTGCGAACGTCGATGCACCTGTTGCTGGGTACGCTCGCGTTGCGACGAGGCGCAGTGGTCGAGTGCAATGGTCCTGGACCTCTTCGTTGCGTTTCGCTCTGGGGCCTCGGCGATCAGCTGTTGAGTGGAGTCGACATTAACGAAGCAGAGATGAAGGCATTTCTCGCGGGCCAGATCTCTGATTCGGTCTTGAAAAACACCCCTGCTTCAAATCCGTTTATGGATCGATATCGCGAGCGGTTGACGGGCGAGGGAATTGAGCTCGTATTGCCGATGATCGTGCGCGGGGAAGTAACCGGTTTGGTTCTGCTTGGAGGGAAGGCGAGCGGTGAGGAGTTTTCGAGCGAAGATTTCGAAACGATTCACGCGATGGTCCGGCATATCGGCGTCGGTATTCACACGCATCGTCTACTCGAGCAGGTGGCCCAACGCGCAGAAGAGAATCGCCGTCTGTACGATGAGTTGCGTGCGATCTACCGCGATACAGTGCGGGCTTTTGCGGCGGCAATCGATATTAAAGACAAGTACACGCAGGGACACTCGGAACGTGTCGGCAGGTATAGCGAGATCATCGCGCGCGAAATGGGTTGGAGCGAAGAAGAAGTCGAAGGGATTCAGATTGCGGGCTATCTGCACGACATCGGAAAACTGATCGTCGATCGCGACATCATCAACGCCCCTTACCACATCGACGCAAAGAATTCGAGCGAACTGAATCGACATCCGGCGGCTGGTTACGAAATTCTCGCGCCGATCAGACACCCATACGCCGACATTCCGTTGATGGCGAAGTATCACCACGAACGACTCGATGGTCGTGGTTATCCTGACGGGCTTACCGACCAGCAGATTCCGCTCGGCGCAAAGATCGTTTCGCTCGCCGACTCATTTGACGCGATGACGACCGATCGTCCTTACCGGCGGCGTCGCTCATTTGAAGACGTCGTGCGTGATTTACGTGAGAGCAGTGGCAAGCAGTTCGATGGGAAGGTCGTCGCAGCCTTTGCGCGTGCGATCTTGAAAGAAGTAACGGGCGAAATAAAGGAGCGCCGCATCACAAAAATGCTCGGCAAGGGTTATCTCGAAGGTGAGCACACCGCCACGCTCCTCACAGATCTGATCAAGGAATTGGAGAAAGATGTCTCCCGCAACGGCGCCACGGCGCAGCGAAAGACACAAAGTAATTCGGTTCTCTGACGTTGCGCCGTGGCTTTGCCTCAAAAGTCCGAGATCATTCTTGGATCGGGTCAGTACAGGGAGCGGTAGCGACCTGGTCAGTGATCAGCATGCGACATTTCCTAATGATCCTTGACTCCTATCGTTTGACCAGGTCGCTACCGCTCCCTGTA
>DATNFX010000033.1:0-7664 GCA_035606195.1 Pyrinomonadaceae bacterium | reverse complement strand
CGATGCGCAGCGGTTCAATGGCGTTCTCGATCGACGCAACCGGGGAAACATTCTCGCGGTTCAACTCGAGCTTGCCGCTGCGCAGTCGTGAGAGATCGAGCAGATCGCGAATCAGTTTCGACTGCGCTACCGCGTTGCGCTTAACAGCGTCAGCCATTCGACGAAGATTATCCGACTTCTTGATTTCTTCCGTGCGCAGGAGAAGTTCCGCGTAACCGAGAATCACGTTGAGCGGATTGCGCAACTCGTGCGACATGATCGCGAGAAACTCATCCTTCAGACGATTTGCCTCTTCAGCCGTCTGGCGAAGTTCATGCTCGCCCGCGAGCAACTGCTCGCGTTCCTCTTCAACTTGTTTCCGTTCGAGGTAGTCGGCAGTTTGTCGCGCCAGCAGATCCATGAGCCGCAACTCCTGCTCGCTGGGTCGATGCGGCTCGCTGAAATGAGTCGAGATGGTGCCCAGTAGGTTGCCGGAACTGCTGAGCAATGGAACTGACTGAACGGCGCGAACATCAGCGTGCAGCATCATCGAGAGCGACGGTTTGCCGGCGTAAATCTCACTCTCAGTGATGTCCTCGACGATCACCCGCTGGTGGGATTCCATCGCCATTCCCCAGGCGGAGTTTCCATCCGTGGCGTAGGTGAAGAAATCCCGAAACGACTCGTCAAAACCACTCTGAGCAGCAAACGTGAGCTGGCCCGAATCCTGATCGCGCAATTGAATGTGGCCTTTGTCTGCCGCACTTATTTCAATCGCGACGTTGAGAATCTCCTTCAAACAGCCCCTAACGTCGTCGCCCTCCTTCGCGCAACGAGTGCCGATCTCGTTCAGCCGCCTCATTGCTTTGAGGTCGGCGGCGCTGTGTTCCAGAATTCCAAATAAGCGCGCTTCACTCTCACGCAACTCTTTGGTGCGTTCGGCAACCTGCTCTTCGAGTCCGTTCTTCGCCTGACGCAGCTTTTCTTCGAGAGCTTTTTGCGCCGTCAAATCGGTGACGACGATACCGATCGTGTTTGTTTGTGGTTGCAGCTTGGCAAACGACATCAACACCGGAACCTGTTTGCCGTTTCCGGGGCTCAGCGTGTATTCGCGACGAATGCTTTGCTCGCGCGCCTGCTGCAGATCCGCGAGAAACTGCTCACGCATTTCCGGAACAATGTAATCGCCGAAAGGAACTCCACTGGCGTTTGATTCGGTCAAACCCAAAATGCCGCCGAAGTTTCGATTGCTGTAGAGAATGAACGAGTCGGGCGAAACACTGACTGCGCCTTCATTCATTTCATCAATCATCAGCCGGTAAGGATAGTCTGCGCTGGCCAGCGTATAGATAACTTCGCCCTCAGGCGCCTCGACCACGAGCGCATCGACCTCTCCCTCACGTATCGCGCGCAGCGTTTCTTCGGCTTCATCGAGTCGACGCTGCAGTTCGTCAATCTCGGTATTAGGGGATATTGAATTCTCTTTTCGCTTCACCATTACTCTTGCTGTGCTCAGCTACTTGGATCGGGTCAGTACAGGGAGCGGTAGCGACCTGGTCAGTGATCAATATCCGATATTCTGATAATTCTCGCCTGCTATAGGTCAACCAGGTCGCTACCGCTCCCTGTACTGACCCGATCCAAGAACGATTCCTACTCTTGCAACAAAGCCTCTTTCTGATGATCCTGTCGCTTATAGAGATCGAGGCCGACAAGTATTTTTTGTGTGTTGGACATGTCACCCACAAATTTTCTGATCGGCTGCGGCAGTTTCTTAACTAGCGTCGGCGCGGCGATGATTTGTTCCTCGCGTGCGGCGCCCGGATTTTTGTAAATATCGATCACTTCCAAATCGTAGTCGTCCGGCAAATACTCCTCACAGATTTTCTTCAGGTTGTAAACAGCCCGCAAAGATCGATGGGAATTACCCGTAACGTACAATCGGAGAATATACCGGGCCGGCCTTAACGCCTTTTCTTCCAGTGCCTCCTCAAGGGCAGCGGTGGCATGTTGCAAGTCAGTTTTTAAGGATCGTTTACTCGGGGGCTTCCCATTTCCATTTTTTGGCTTTGCCATCAATACACACTTTCATAACTCAGCGCGGTTGAATATCCAGACCCACCAGCACACGTTCGGTGTTGGACAGGTCGCCTATGATCTTCCTGATAGGCTGAGGCAACTTCCGCACGAGTGTCGGGATCGCTAGGATCTGATCTCCACGTGCGAGCGTTGGGTTTTCCATCAAATCGATCACTTCAATGTGATACTTCCCCTTCAGATATTCTTCGCAGATGTCCTTCAGGTTCTTGAAGGCCGTAAGCGAGCGTGGGGTCTGGCCAGCGACATAAAGTCGCAAATTCCATCGATTCGCTTCACCGTCGTTTTCCTGGGGGGAATGACCATTAGTCGATCGTCGTGACGGTTTTCGGGGGGTGCCTTTCATCTGACAATTCCTTTCCGTGCTTTTTTCGCACCATTTTCTTGAATTTTGATTTCGTTATTACCGCTATTATCTGCCTTTCGTAACCGCGCAATCTCACGGCGTTGCGCGGCGATTCCTTCCAACCTCTTCTTCTCTTCTTCCAGGTCTCGGAGAATCGCCTCGCGTTCAGTCTCATACTGTCCCTTTAACGCGAGTAATTGCGCTTCATAGAGATCCTGCCTGCGTCGCAACTCGCGTTCCTTATGAGCGGTCGCAAGCTGGCGGTCGAGCTCCGCCGCCCTTTCACGCGCGAGCTGGCTCGACCGCGCCGTGCCCATCAAGACGCCTTCCGACCCGATATAGGCGTCGATGAGTTCGATACCGTGGTCGGTCAGGACAAACTCACGCACCTGGTTCGAATGCGCAATTCCACGAGCTTTCAGAATGTAGAGTCCACGGTTGCGTTCACCATTGGATTCGATATTCTTCACCAGCAACCAGGCATCCATCAGCGACGACACACCGACTTGGGAGTCCTCGATCTCACTCTGAGCGGATGTGAGACTCGAAAACATCGCCGTAATCTCGTGCAACTTCAGGAAATCGATGAGGCGAGTGAGCATCGACTTTGTTTCACCGCTATCGGCGACTGCGAGAAAGTTTGTAATCGGATCGACGACCACCACATTCGGCTTAAACTCAGTGATGGCTTTGTGAATCATCGCGAGGTGAAGTTCCAGTCCAAACTCTGAGGGTCGTGAATTGTGAAACTTCAACAAGCCCTTTTTGACAAACCTTTCGAGATCGATACCAATCGAGCGCATGTTTCGAATGATTTGATCCTGCGACTCTTCGAAAGCGAAAAATAGAGCCCGCTCACCTCGCGCACAGGCTGCCTCGACAAAATGGGCCGCGAGAGTACTCTTTCCGGTTCCGGCTGTTCCCGAAAGGAGAATGGAACTACCGCGATAGAATCCTTCGCCACTCAACATCGTGTCGAGACGTTGAATCCCGCTTGAAACACGCTCAGTAGGCGCCTTGTGTCGCAAACTGAGCGACGTAATCGGCAGGACAGAAAAACCTTTTTCGTCGATAAAGAACGGGTATTCGTTGGTGCCGTGCGAGGTGCCGCGGTACTTCACGATCCGCATTCGCCGCGTTGAAATCTGATTGTGAACGCGATGGTCGAGAAGAATGACGCAGTCGGCCACGTATTCTTCAAGCCCGTAGCGCGTGAGAGTTCCGTTGCCGCGTTCGCAGGTGATTACGGCGGTCAAACCTTTTTCCTTGAGCCAGCGAAACAGGCGGCGCAACTCGGCGCGGATGATGGCTTCATTGGGAAGTGCTGAGAAGAGTGCTTCAAGAGTATCGAGAACGATGCGCTTTGCGCCGATCGATGTGACGGCGTAATCGAGCCTGAGAAAGAGACCTTCCAGATCGTATTCTCCTGTTTCTTCAATCTCGGAGCGCTCGATGAAGACGTAATCGAGCACTAACTTTCTCTCGGCAACCAGTTCGTGCAGATCGAAATTCAGAGAGGCGACGTTGGTTGCAAGTTCTTCGTCTGACTCTTCAAACGATATGAACACACCGGGTTCGTTAAATTGCGTCGCGCCTCGAACTAAAAACTCCATTGCGAAGAGCGTCTTGCCTGCGCCCGCGCTACCGCAAATCAGGGTGGGCCGGCCTTTAGGCACACCGCCTCTAGTGATTTCATCAAAGCCAGGAATTCCGGTGGATTCTTTTTCGAGAGCTGTCGGTTTTGAACGCAGACGACGAGAATTTGTCGGCACGAAGGCTCCTCCGAGGCACACTGAGACACAAAAACGGATGGGTTTAATACGAGGGGGTTAAGGGGAAGTGAATTTATAACATACTTGCGTTTTGATGGGGTAGAGGCACGCTTTGCAAAAATCAGAAATCGCCCACGGCTGTGGGCGTATCCAAGCCCGACGTCTGACTTCTGAGGCAAAGCTTAACGCCCACTCTAAATCAGCTTTTAATCCCGCTCACGGAAGTGAGCGGATTGTTCAAGTCCTTTCTACTAACGTCCACCATAAAGCAGCTTTTTAATCCCGCTCACGGAAGTGAGCGGATTGTTCAAGTCCGAACTATTTATCTACAAATCACCAATTTCGCCAATAAATAGCGTGGACTTGAACGATCCACCAACTCCCGTTGGCGGGATTGGTAGTCACCGCAGAATAGGTTTATAGATAGGACTTGAACAATCCGCCCACTGCCGTGGGCGGGATTTGTGAATTTCTAAAGGGCGATGCCCCAGGGGCCGTCGCCTGCCTTAATAGTCGCGATTACTTTGTTTGTTGTGGTATCGATCACCGTGATGTCGTTGGATAGCCCGTTGGCTGTATACAACTTACGACCATCGGGGGTGAGGGCGATGCCCCAGGGACGATTGCCGACTGGAATGAGATCGACGAGCGTTAGTCGCTGACCGTCAATCACGGCGACACTGTTTCCCCGGCCGGTCGCGACATAGATCCGCTTCCCATCCCGAGATACAACCACGCCTTTCGGTTTCAATTGAGAGTTACCTTCGCCACGCGGCAATGCGATCGTATCTATGACGGCATGGTCTTTCGTATCGACTACGGAAACGACATTTCCATTCTCCGCGGTGACGTAAGCCCGTGCGCTGTCAGCGGTGAAGACAGCCTCACGTGGCCGGGCACCAACAAGAAACTGCTTCACCACCTGCCCCGTTTGCGTGTCGATAACACTGACGCTGCTGCTCGATTCCGATGTGATATACACCCAACGCCCGTCCGGACTCATCGCGGCGCCTTCAGGTTCGAGTCCGACAGGCATACTCCCAATAACGCGATTCGCTTTAACGTCAGTAATCGACGCTGTGCCGGCGTCCTCGTTAGCGATGTACAAACGTGTCGCGTTGTAGTCGACGACAAAATTCTCCGGATCCGTTCCGGCTTCGTATTTCGCAATGACGTTGCCCTTCAGATCGAGTTCGGCGATCTTGTCTTCACCCTGCGACTGGTTACTCGGATAACTGATCGCGACCCAGATTCTTGATCTATCCGGACTCAAACGGATCCCACGCAGGCGTCCCCCGACTTTCAACGTGGAATAAACCCGATCATATTTGGTATCGATAACCGTGATCGTGCCGTCGCGCTCGTTAGTAACGAACGCCAGCGGACCACCAGGTTTGTTGGTGCAACTTGTAAACGCAAGAAAAAGCAGGAATATCTTTTTCACGCTGGATACTGCTCCTCCTTGAGCGGCAACAACTCATCGACATCGCACAGCACACGCGGATGCGCGGGATCGGAAAGATCAATTTGATTCCAACGAATTCTGTAACCTTCTCTTCGCTTTCCTAACACTCGCAACAACGCTCGCCCAACACGCCAGGCCGCCAGCCGCTCGAGCATCGCGTATTTCCCAACGAGAAACTCGGATACAAAGAAATGCCCTTTATTGATCTCCGTACGGATCTCCTCCAGTCGGCCGATCGGGAGTCCGTTCAGTGCAAACACTTTTTCCCCCAGTAAAAGTTCTACGTGTATGTACCTGCTCATTCTATGCCCCCGGTATTCGTCCTATAACTTTCTTTCGCAACCACAACTCCCACTCCAATGCCGGAGTCTTCTCGGCCTCGACATCAGCGTGAACTATATTCAATCCGACTTTGAGTTTGCTCGCCGCAATTCGATACGGATCCGGCGAAATATCGAGACGTTTCAAAAGTCGCGCCACAACTTTGCCAACCCGCTCACTCAAACGGTTCATCAGGGTTACTACACCGAGCTCGACGTAAGCCACGCGCGGCGGTCGACCCGTTTCAAGCTCGAGAATGATTCCGTCCACACGCCCCATTCGTCGTTTGAAGCGGTCCTCGATCTGCTTGTCGAGACAGTCTCGAATCAAATCCATCAACTACCTCCAAAGATCTGCAGCGGTATCGCAACCACAGCCAGCACAAACGCCAGACCGATCAGCACAATGACGACCGTGTTTGAGAACCATCCATTTCGATAACTGCGGACGTAGCTGTAGTCGTTCATCAGAAAAAGAAATGGGACGATTGACACGGGCAGAGTGGCCGCTGTTACTGCCATCGAGAAGATGGTGAGCCCTAAAGGATCGATGCCAACGAGCGATGCCACCGCGCCGAGAATAACAACCAACGTGTAAGCGGTGCTGAAACGCGCCTCATCAAGCGGTCGTTGATTCTCGCTCCAGTTCCAGCCAAAACCCTGGGCGGTGAAATACGCCATCTGCAACGTGATTTCCATTGCTGCTCCAAGGCAGGCGATGCCGACCGAAGCAATGACCAGCCAGAATCCCCAGTATCCAAATACCGGCACGAGCAATGCCGGCAACTGCGAATAGTGTTCGAACTTGATCCCCTGTGGCGCAAAGATCATTGCCGCGAGTATCAAAACCGAAATCGAGATAACGGAACCGAAACTCATTCCTCCCGTTGCGATCACGCGATTGATACCGACATGAGTTTCCTTCCACTCGTCTTCGATCGCGCCGGCTGCATAGAAGAAAAAGAGATAAGGAGAAATGGACGCGCCGAGGATCGAAACAGCAACAAACCAGTAGTGCGCTCCGTCATGTTGAGGAACCGACGGCACAGCACTCTTGATTACCTGTCCCCACGGCGGATGGATGATCCACGCTCCCACAACAAAACAAATGGTGACCAGTCCGAGCATCGACACACCCTTTTCGATTACCCCGAATGTGCCTTTCCAGATCACGAGCCAGATCACGAATGCAACGGGTATCGCCCACCACGGAAAGCTGATTCCAGTGGCGAGTTCAAGGGCAATGCAAACACCGCCGATCTCCGCGGAAAGGACCAGCAGACTCACCAACGTGAGGACCAGAAACAGAAAGGCAAAATAGTTGAAGCCGAAGCGTTCACGAATGGCATCCGGAATCGTGCGGCCGCTCACCGCGGAGAACCTGCCTGCTTGTTCGACGAGAAAGATAATGGAGAGTCCGCCGAGGACGATCGCCCAGATCAGTTGAAACGAAAAATCAGAGCCCGCTTGTGCGGCGGTGGCAATCGATCCGATTTCGAGGAAGCCGCCGACACTCGTCACGATACCGAGCGCGATCTCCACAATCTTCTTCATGGAGCAGGCTCCAAACGTTGGCGCCGTTCCGCACGAAGATCAGCTTCACGCAACCAGCCTGTAAACAGAGCAAGACCGGCAATCAAGTAGACCAGCCCCGCCGGTATCCACATGATGAGGCCGCCGAGCTG
>DATNFX010000032.1:0-6233 GCA_035606195.1 Pyrinomonadaceae bacterium | reverse complement strand
CTTTCCGGAGTTTTGGCTGGGCATGATTTGACGGCGGAACTTGTTGGGGATGAATCGTTGAGCTCCCGGCCGATGCGACGAATTATTGAACCGCTCGAGTTGATGGGCGCGAGGATTGAATCGACCGGCGGCAAGGCGCCGTTGACGGTGCACGGGACAGGACATCCGGCGCCGATTACGTACAAGTTGCCGGTCGCCAGTGCGCAGGTTAAGTCGGCGATTCTGTTTGCCGGATTGAATGCTCGAGGGCGGACGAGTGTGATCGAGACTATAGCTTCAAGGGATCATACGGAGAGGCTCTTTAATGGTTTCCGAGTTCCCGTCACGACCAATGCCGATCTTTCGGTAACGCTCGATGGTCCGGCACATTTCACTGGCGGCCCGATCACGATTCCCGGAGATGTCTCGTCGGCGGCTTACTTCGTTGCGGCGGCGATGCTCTTGCCTCAATCAGAGTTGACGATTGAGGGCGTGGGCTTGAATCCAACACGGGCGGCGTTTCTTTCAGTGCTCAGTTCGTGGGGTGCGGACGTTTCGACGACAGACGAGCAAGTCGAGCGTAACGAACCACGCGGAACGATCGATGTCCGCGGCGGTCTTAGCAAAAATGCCACAGAGTCTGAACGAACCCTGGGCCAATCAATGATCCCGTCGCTGATCGACGAACTGCCGCTACTCGCCGTCGTTGGCTCGCAGATCGACGGTGGAATACGGATCCGTGACGCCGGAGAGTTGCGACTGAAGGAAAGCGATCGACTGGCGACAACTGCCGCAAACCTGCGGGCGATGGGAGCTGAGGTTGACGAGTTTCCGGACGGGCTTTCAGTATCCGGACCTACGCAACTGCATGGCGCGCTACTCGATTCGCACGGCGATCACCGGATTGCGATGGCTTTCTCTGTCGCAGCGCTATTAGCCAGAGGCGAGTCCGAAATTTCGGGCGCGGAATGCGTTTCCGTCTCATTCCCGGAATTTTTCCCGCTGCTCGAGTCAGTTGTCAAAACATGAGTTCAGGCAATCAAAAGGCTTCGCACCCATCCGCTACCGCGGACGGTTCTGACTGTGTCCAAGTTCGAAGCCAGATTGTATGAAGCAAACGATTGTAATCACCGGTTTCATGGGCTGCGGCAAGAGCAATGTCGCTCGCGAGCTCGCGCAGCGTCTCGATGTGCCGATGATCGATCTCGACGATCTAATCACAGCAAGCGAAGGACGAACTCCGGCGGAGTTGATCACTGAAGCCGGCGAATCTGCGTTTCGCGCGATCGAGACGAGCATGTTGCAGCAAGTCTTACAAACGAGCGCGGCCGGCGTTATTGCACTGGGCGGAGGCGCTTGGATCGAAAGCGCCAATCGCGACCTGATCCATCGGTACCGTTGTCTAAGCGTTTGGCTCGACACGCCGTTTGCTGTCTGCTGGGAAAGGATTTCAGCGTCCACTGACGAGCGTCCGCTCGGCAAAACAATCGAAGAAGCCGAAGCCCGCTACAATCTCCGCAAACCGATTTACGCTCTCGCGCGGATTCACATCCCGGTTACCGGCTCGGAAAGCATGGACCAACTCGTCTCACGCATCGAGGTCCAATTGGAAAGAGTTGGGCCTTGATTTATATGCTCCCGATGCGAGCGCATAGGTCTTATAGGACCTATTCGTCCTATAAGACCTATCTTTCGCGCCCCTCTCAGAACTTGTACTTCAAAGCAAACTGCATTTGCCGTGACGATCCTGAATCGCCGGTCGGGAAGCGGGTGTTGGTGATTACGCCAAAGGTCGTGCTGCCGACCTGCGCCGTCCTTCCGGGTTGTCCGAAGTTCGCGTGATTGAACACGTCGAAGACTTCCCAGCGGAATTCGATCATCTGGTGTTCAGTAATCATGGTGCGTTTAATCAGGGACAAGTCTGTGTTGTGGAAGCTTGGTCCAATAACTACGTTTCGTCCCATGCTGCCGAAATGGTAAATGGTCTTTCCATTGATGAACCCCACCGGCAACACAACAGCCGAACCTGACGGGCATGATCCCCCAGGCCGCGGATCGCAAACGAGGTTTGGAAACCACTGCACTCCAATCCCGGTCGCCGCGGCCGTGGGGGAAATCGTCACCGGTCCTGTAACGTCCGGACGAAGTGTGGCAAGACCCGTCAACGAGTTAGCGTTCGCAGCGGGAATATTCGCGCCGATTGCTCCCGCATTACCCGCCAGCAACGTCACTGGATTTCCGCCCTGTGACTGCTCGATGAACGAGAACTGCCATCCTTCTTTGAATTGATTACCTTTGAACGGTAGTTCGTATAACCCGCTGATCACAAACCGGTGACGCACGTCGAAGTCTGACAAGCCGCGATCGCCGCGCAGGTTGTAGCTGTCCTGCACGGTCACGCCCTGCGAGCTTTGCGAGTTGTAATCGATCGATTTCGAGAAGGTGTAGGACGCATTGAACTGAAGCCCTTTGCCCATTCGCTTGTTTGCAGTAACCCAAAGAGCGTTGTAGTTCGAGTTGCCCGTACCTTCACGGAACGTGATGTTCAAAAGCGTCGCGTTCGGCCTGATGGGACTGCTTGCTGACAACGTCGGAAACGGACGCACTGGATTCAACGCCGCATTCAGAAACGTTTGATTCAGGTTCCGCGTGAGACGCAGGTGCGTACCCTTCGATCCAAAGTAGCCGGCTGTCACCGCCAATCCTTGTTTGACCTCGCGCTGTACATTCACGTTCCACGATTGGATATACCCGTTGTCGAATTCCGGATCGGAGGAACTCGGCGAGACCGTTGAGCCGGGTATAGCGATACAACCAGAAGGACAGGCAGCGTTGGAGAGTTTCGTCGTCGTATTCGCCGGCAACGCTACGTTTTGTGCAAACGGTGGGTTTGTACCGTTGCCTGTCACCAGATTGGTAACCGGTTGATCGGCAAGAATCGCATAGGCGCCGCGGATCGAGGTCTTTCCATCTTTGAATGGATCCCAGGCAAAGCCGAGGCGCGGTTGGAAGTTTTGTGCGTTGGTGTGATAGACCGGAGCGATGCCGTTATTCACCTGAATCAGAGAATTAACTTCGGGTACGTAATCGACGAAACGATCGAAGCGCTCAGTCGGCGACATCAACCAGTCGTAACGGAAACCAAGCTCGAGTGTGAAATTGGGCCGCAGCTTGTAGTTATCCTGGACGAAGACTCCGAGAGCGCCTTGCGCGATCGCGGTGGAAACATCCGTCACACCCTGCTGTGGTCCCAGCGTAACCGTGAATGCGTTAGCGGTACCGGCGAGAAACGCAGCCATGTTCGCAAAGGTGAAGGAGCCGGTGTCCTTGTTGGTGTTGTTGTTATAAAAGCGCCGCACTTCACCACCGAACCTGAAGGAATGGTTACCGCGCAGGTAGCTGAGCGTGTCCGACACGACGTAAGTAGTGTCCGAACGACCTTGCGGGAAGCCTGCCGGGCCGCCGAAATTCAGACTCGTTCCGGTAACCGCGATCTGCGGCAGTCCGATTGGCTCGTTTATGCCGTTCACGATGCCGAAGTCGAGCGGATTCAGTTGCGCATTCGGCGTGAAGGAGATGTGGATTCGGTTGAAACCAAATCGCGCTTCATTGACGACGGTGGAACCGAATGTATGGGTTTCGTTGAGCGTGAATATCTGCCGGCGAGATCGGCGGGTGTCGCCGAACCCGGGGATTGAGTTTCCCTGCAAGGTGGGCTCGCCGCGCTCATCTCGTTGAATCGCGTAGTACCCGTGTAGGCGATCGTTATTGCCGATATTGTGGTTCAGGTCGACCGTCCATTGATCGATATTGACCGGCGCCGTAGCTGAGCCGGCAAACCCGGTCGCGCCTACGTTCGGCAGTGGAATGAACGGCAGCAGGTTCTTGATCACTTGATCCGTAACCGCTGCACGCTGCGCAGCAGTGGGAACAGTCACACCGGCAATCGCCAAACCCTGTCGTTGTCGCAAGCCTTCATAGCTGAAGAAGAAGAAAGTCTTGTTCAGGCCCTTGTAACTCAGCCCCGGACCGCCCTCACCGAAGCGCGGCAGGTTAACTGGTCCGCCAAGGTTGAATCCAAATTGGTTTCGTTTGAATGGCGCCGGTTGAGTCGTGCGCTCAAAGAAATTGCGGGCGTCAAAGAAGTCGTTGCGGAGAAATTCAAACAATTCCCCGTGATAGTCGTTCGATCCCGAACGCGTCGCGATATTCACGATCGCGCCGGAGTTGCGGCCGTATTCAGCACTGAACGTTGAGTTATCAGCCTTGAACTCCTGCACCGTGTTGATTGACGGCTGGAACGTGATCTGGTTCTGGACCATGTCATTGAGATTGATGCCGTTGATCATGAAGTTCACGGTGTCTTCACGATTGCCCGCCGTGTTGATGGCAAAAGAGCCCTGACCGCGCAGGGGCGCTGTCAGGAACCCATTTTGCGGTGGGGTGACGGAACCCGGAATGAGCAGGCCAAGATCCACAAAGTGCCGGCCGTTGAGTGGAATCTCCTGCACTGTTCGCTGGTTGATTACGGTGCCGACGGAAGTAGTCGAGGTCTCGATAACGGGCACATCCGAAGAGACCAGCACCTGCTCAGTGATTTGGCCAACGTCCATCTGAAAGTTCTGGACCACGGTTTTGGCGACTTCGAGAGTCACCTGATCGGCGAGTCCTGTTTTGAATCCCTGAAGCTGAACCTCGATGCTGTAGACACCTACGGGCAAGGCAGCCACCTGGTAATTGCCATTACTGTCCGTTTGAGTGGTGCGTTCGGTCGAGGTAGCTCTGTTTTTGACGATTACAGTCGCATTCGGCAACACGGCGCCTTTGGAATCGGTGACGGTGCCCTGGACTGTCGCAGTTGATTGGGCCAATGCCGAGGAAGTCGCAAGGAGAGCGGCTACAAGCACGAAGAAAATAGCGATTCTTTTGCTGAGCATTTTAACCTCCGAAGAAGATGGACGATTGCTTAGGGAAGGTGAATAAACCTCCTAAGCAATGAGAATGCCGTAGAAGTGACTTGACGATCTCGAAATTCCTTAGGAAATCGAGAGTTCGAAACTGAACGTGATCCAAAAACAACAAGGCCGATCCGAAAAACTCAGGATCAGTCAGGGACAGGATTAATAAGATTTGCAGGATTGACAGGATGAATCCTGAAAATCCTGCTAATCTTCGTAATCCTGTCTAACCTGACTTCCTCACCAGTGCACCAGAAATTCCTTCAGCCGCTCGTACATCTCATCGAACGAATCAGCACAGAAAAGCACCGCCTGGAAATGAGTTGGATCGTAGACGTTGTTTGCAGCCGCATCGAGATCCAGCGGTTTCAGCTCTGCCTTGTGCATCTCCGCCAACTCTCCGGCTGACGATAGTAACCCCGTCCCGTAAGCTTTTATTCCATCGTTCTCCCGTAACACCCCAAACTCGATCGTGAACCAGTAGACACGCGAGAGGCGATCGAGCTCGCTCGGCACGTCTGTGCGGCTGACGGCTTCGCCAAACAGCCGGTTGAGCTCCGCTAGACGCGGGCTCGCCAGCGTCACAGCATGACCAATAATCTCGTGGGCGACGTCAGGCTCGGGCGTGTAAAGCGGTGTGGAGTGGTGACGAATGTACTGCGTAGAAAGAAAAACTCCGCGGGCCAGCGATTCGAGAAAAACACGTGGCTCGACTAAACCCGCCACCGGCTCAAGCCGAAAACCACTTATCGCCTCGACTTTCCGGCTCACTTCATCCAACTGCGGAATGCGATCGGCGTCAAAAGCGAGCCGCTCGAGGCAGTCGAGATACTCATTGCAGGCGTGCTCGCGGTGCACCGGTCCGAGTACTTGCCAAATCGTCTTCCAAACCTCGTGTTCAAGCTCGGTATAAGGCGCAGTCGGAATTGGTGAACCAGGCTGGTAGCTCATGGCAATCTGGGCGATTGCATTGCGGCGCGCACGATACTCCGGATCTCGAAATCCGGGATGGTCCGGATCGAGCTGCACCAGTGAATTGCGATCTACGCGCAAATCTACATGGTCGAGTAAAACGGTTTGGTTCTCAGTTGCTGTAATCATCCTGGTTCACCTCGCTACTTTTTCAGGGACAAAAAAAACGGCCACCAATCGCTGGGATTGGTGGCCGGTTTTGGGAAACTTGTCTTAGCTTGCTACTTGATTAACACGCGCCGACAGCCCATCGCTTGACCGTCCCTCCCAGAGGAGAGCTGACCGTAATAGTAATAATAGCGATAAAGGCTCTGACTCATGTCG
>DATNFX010000031.1:0-18290 GCA_035606195.1 Pyrinomonadaceae bacterium | reverse complement strand
TCGTGGTCAAAAGACGGTTTTCGAAACGGAACGTTGAAGGTATTTCGTTCTAGAAAGACGATTGTTTGCTTCACGGGAAAAGGATTTTACAGCATCAATCCAGTCAGATAGCGTTCAGAAGATCGGATAATCCATTTATTTGAACTGCTGAACTTCGTAGTTTTCACATCGCGATGCCCAGTCGCTCCTGCGTCGTCCGGCTAATCCTGCCTACAACAACACTTAGTTCCGTCGAGATACTTTTCCGAGCAGACGGCTTTCAGTGGAATATCGGTTGCTACTTCACGTTCACATAATCCTCGTCTTTTTTATCTAACGGAATCTTTTTTCAGACGGAATCACCAAGTCCGCCTTCACACCTAACCGAACTGTATCGACCTGGAAGGGAGACGATCCATGAGAACAACAAGATTCCTACCCCTATTTTTAGCCGTCCTTCTGAGTTCCTCTGTTGTTGCCTTCGGACAAACAACCGGAACGATTTCGGGTACGGTCGCAGACGAGAAAGGAGCAGTCATCCACAATGCCAGCGTGACTGCTCGAAACATTGAACGCAGCATCTCACGAACGCTGCAAACCGGAAGCGATGGAAACTATCGTTTTGAAAACCTGCCTGTCGGCCCTTACGAAATTACGGTCGAAGCCACTGGATTTGCGAAGTATGTGCAAACCGGAATAACACTCATTCTCAACCAGAATGCAGTGGTGGACGTCTCGATGAAGACGGGCGGTGTGCAGGAGGTCGTCAACGTAACGGAGAACGCCGCGATCATCAACACGAGTAACGCGGAAGTCTCCACACAGTTTGATTCACGACGTTTGTCGGAACTTCCTCTCGGACCAACTCGCAACGTTCTGGCCGTCGCACTTTCAGCACCCGGCGTCAGCCAGCTCGGCTCCGGACAAACAGGGTTTGCGGCAGGTATCAGCTACTCGTCCAACGGCGGTCGCGTTCGTTCCAACAACTTTATGGTTGATGGGCAGGACAACAACGAGCCGGGTGTTGCCGGAGCGGCGCAGCCTCTAAACAATCCCGACCTGATCCAGGAAGTCCGCCTGATCACAAATCAGTTTCTCGCGGAATACGGGCGCAATTCGAGCTCCGTATTCAATGCGATTACGAAGGCGGGCACAAACCAGTATCACGGATCTGTCTTCTGGTTTCACAATAGCAACGCCCTGAATGCGTGCAGCAATACTGATAAACGCGCAGGTTTCTGTAACGAAAACGCGACCGACCCATCGAAACGACACGCTCCGTTTCGCATTGAAAACCAGATGGGAGGAACGCTTGGTGGACCATTACATCTGCCGCGCTTTGGCGAGGGTGGTCCAAGCTACATCAGTGGCGCAAACCGAACTTTCTTCTTTGGTTCCTATCAACGCTGGAGCGATCGACAGTTAGGTTCCGGCAACACGCTAAACGGCGCACCGACGGCTGAAGGTCGTGCCATTCTTCAGGCAGCCGCCGGAAACCTGCCACACGTCGCAGCCCTCTTGAAACACTTGCCAGCAGCTCAGGCATCGATCAACAAGACTGCGTCGTTTACACTTAATGGACAAAACTTCAATGTGCCCCTGGGCTCGCTCACCGGCGCGACGTCGTTCACCTTTGACAACCACCAGGCGTCGTTCCGAGTTGACCACAACTTCACCAGCAATCACATCTTCACCGCGCGGTATCTGTATAGCGACTCAGATACGCTCGGCACTGGCCAGGTGACGCCGCCAGGTCTGACAACGTCGAACGTCGCACGCCAGCAAACGCTCTCGCTCTCCCACGTTGGAACTTTCTCACCAACGCTCGTTAACGAAATAAGGGTTGGGTACCAGCGCTTTGCAACAGTCACGAGCGCGTCCGATCCGGTGTCGGAAGAAATTCCCTCACTCGAGATTTCCGAGCTCGGCCTGATCGGATTCAACGCGGCGAACAGTCGAACTGCAATTGGTTTGGCCGTGAACCTGCCTCAGTTTCGCACCAACAATATCTACCAGATCCAGGACAATCTCTCCTGGAATAGAGGTAACCATGCGTTCAAGGGCGGAACGAACATCATCCAGAACAGGATTCAGAGCTTCTTCTTCCCAACGATCCGTGGCCTGCTGCGATATGCGACATTGAATTCCTTTGTGAATGACTTCGCGGAAGCGGCAAACATCAACAAGCCGTTACCCGGCGGTGAGGCCATCAACAACTACAACTGGTTCGACGTTCACTT
Organism: Pyrinomonadaceae bacterium; assembly: GCA_035606195.1. Taxonomy (GTDB): domain Bacteria; phylum Acidobacteriota; class Blastocatellia; order Pyrinomonadales; family Pyrinomonadaceae; genus PSRF01. The sequence continues at coordinate 16,071 of DATNFX010000031.1, read as the reverse complement.
CTACGGGCAGGATGAGTGGAAGATTCGTCCGAACTTTTCGCTCACTTATGGTCTGCGATACGAGCGACCGGGCGAAGCAACGTTGAGTCTGTTGCCGGCTAACGAACGAATCGTGGGTCTCGCTGGTGGCGATCCGCGGTTTGCGTGGAAACCGGTACCACAGCACGACAACAACAACTTCCAACCGCGCATCGGCTTTAACTGGAATCCGCGCACGGATACTGATGGCCCGCTTGGATACATCACCGGAGGCGACAAGCTGGTTTTCCGTGGTGGCTACGCCGTAACTCACGACTACACGTTCATCAACATCGCACTGAACGTGGCCAGCTCGTTCCCGTTCGTAGCTGCAGTGAGTTTGCCCGCGAACGTAAACTTTGCGGGTGCAGCGTCAGTGCCGAATGCGTTCACGCGTTTGCCAAACGTTTCGAATGCAGGCGTGAATCCAAATGAATTCACGAGAACGATCGTGGGTGAAGATTTCCGTTCACCTTACTATCAAAGCTTCAGCTTTGAAATGCAGCGTGAACTCGGAACGGATGTCGTTTTCCGTATCGGTTATGTTGGCTCGAAGGGTTCGGCTTTGTTCCAGACCTTGGACGGGAATCCGCGCCGACTAAACACGCTCGCGCCGGCCACTTGCAATCCGACGTTTACAGGCGCGAACCCTGACAGTTGCCGCGTCAATCCGACCGCGGCCGTGGTGCGCTTGCGCGCCAACGCTGCGTCGTCCATCTATCACTCGATGCAAGCCAGCATGGAGAAACGTTTGAGCCGTGGTTTCAGTGCCGGCGTGCACTACACCTGGAGCTCGTTCATCGATTCGGCTTCCGAGATCTTCAATCCATCGAGTGGTGAGGTTGCGGTTTCTCAGGACTCTTTTAACCGCAATGCTGACCGCGCGCGTTCGACCTACGATCGTCCGCACCGGCTGACGGGGAACTTTGTTTATGAATTACCGTGGTTCCAGAGCCAGCAAGGACTGAAGGGACACGTGCTCGGCGGTTGGCAGGTTAACGGGTTCTTCACCTTCCAGAGTGGAGCACCATTTACAGTGTTGAATGGTTCGGACCCGGCGGGTGCTTTATCAGGCATCAACACGCTCGTTGGTGATGCCATCCGTCCGAATCTCAACACGAATCTGCCGCTCGGCGGTATGACCATTCCGGATATCATCGGTGCTGGTGGTGCTTCTTTATTCCAAAGAATCACTGCGCAGCAACGCGTTGGCAGTGCCGGTCGAAATATCCTTCGCGCCGACGGCATCAACAACCTGGATCTTGGAATCTTCAAGAACACGTCAGTTGGTGAGAATCAGCGACTCCAATTCCGGGCGGAGTTCAACAACGCAACCAACACGCGCGACTTCGGTATTCCTGAAGGCCGCGTTAACTCTTCAAACTTCCTGAACCAGTGGGGTACAAACGGTGGTAACCGCCGCATCGTTTTAGGTGTAAGATACATCTTCTAAAATCGAGCCACGGATAACACGGATTACACGGAGTTAACGTCGTACTTGGGCAGGGTCAGTACCACCTCGCGGTAGCGGGTGGGTACGCCGTAGGCTCTGTCCAACAAAAGCTGCGCATGCACCCACCCGCTACCGCGAGGTGGTACTGACCCTGCCCAAGTATGGCGTTGACTCCGTGTAATCCGTGGCTAATTAAACAATGAGAGTTGCAATCGTTTTGCTTATTCTATCGGCTGTCGCGTACGCGCAGTCGCCAACCGATCCTGCGATCGAGCTGGTCAAATTCAGTTGGAGTAAAGAGCGTCTGAACTGGGAAGGAAATCCGTTCGGTGGTCCAAACGAGAATTTCCATCAGATGCAGTTTCGCGCTCGTTCCGAAAAGCGTGTTTCTGACGCCAAGCGCAGCAACTCGGCCGAAGTCGGTAAGCTGGAGAAGGACGCGAAGGCTGATGCTGCAATCGTCGAGAATGAAAATAAAAACTCAGCACCGCCGCGATACTATTTCATCTATCGGGCGTCGATGAAAAACCTGAGTTCGAAAGCGATCAAGGAAATCGATTGGGACTACGTCTTCGTCGATGCTGTCACAGGCGACGAGCTTGATCGACGGCAATTCACGAGCGTGCAAAACATTGGACCAGGCAAACAGAAAGAGTTAGTCTTCACTCTGCCGACGCCACCTACCAGACGCATTAGCGTTCAGGCGCTCGACAAGAAAGAAAGAGTCGGGATTGATGAACGGGTTGTTGTCGTGCGAGTGACGTATGTAGACGGCTCTGTATGGGAAGTGAAGTGACAATCAGGCGCTCATCACCGGACGAAGCCGCGACGCTGACGACGATCGCGCTTGAAGCGAAGCGTCATTGGGGTTATCCCGAGCATTGGATCAAACACTGGGAATCGGACCTCACCATTTCATCCGATTTCATTCGCGACAATCATGTGTATGTTGCCGAAGAGAACGGCGAGATACGTGGTTTCTATGCGCTTTGCATCGCAAACAGTAAGGCTGAGCTGGAGCACATGTGGGTGACGCCTGCGCTCATCGGGACAGGCATCGGCAAGGAATTGTTTCTCGATGCGATGGAAAGAGCCGCGAAGCTTGAAGTCGGTTCAGTTGAGATTACAGCGGATCCGAATGCCGCAGGTTTCTACGAACGCATGGGCGCCACACAGATTGGTGAGACGGATTCCGTCGTCGATGGCCACGCTCGCAAATTGCCACGCCTCGAGATCAAGCCTTCTTAAACGCGGCCTTGCAATCCCGCCAACGGCAGTTGGCGGATGGTTCAGGTCCTTTCTACAACACCTCTCCTAAAAACAGATCCTAATCCCGCCCACGGCAGTGGGCGGATCCTTCAAGTCCGACCTATTCATCGAGCCAGATAAATAGTAAGGACCTGAACGATCCGCCAACTTCCATTGGCGGGATTCGGATCTCACCAATTAATTTTCAAATAGAAAGGACTTGAAGAATCCGCCCACTGCCGTGGGCGGGATTCCTGTTTACAACGTTGGGTTGTCGGGTCTGATGGGGGCCGGGCGTGGTGATTCGCTTTTAGGCGATTCGACGCGCGCTGGGGGATCCGGACGCGACGGTGGTGGCGACGAACGCGGAGGTTCGGATCGCGGTGATTCTGATCGTGGCGATTCTGATCGTGGGGATTCGGAACGTGGTGGTGGATCTGACCTCGGTGGCGGTGACGAACGCGGAGGTTCGGAGCGTGGTGATTCAGAACGCGGCGATTCGGAGCGCGGTGACTCAGGACGCGACGGGCGATTTTCCGAGCGCGGGGGCTCGGGTCGTGGTTCTGAGCGCGGTTCGGGATGTCGCTCGAGTCGTGGTGATTCAGAACGCGGCGGCTCGGTTCGCGGCGGCTCGGTGCGTTCAGGGCGCGGTGTTTCAATGCGTGGTGGATCTGGACGCGCTGGGCGTTCTTCCGAACGCGGTCGTTCTTCAGAACGCGGCTGCGAAGATTCTTCCGAACGGCGCTCGGGTCGACGTTCTGGTCGATCGCCTCGCTCAGGCCGTGGTTCACGCGGTTCAACACGTGGCTGAGGCTGCGGTGGTTCCGGCGCCGGTGTTGACGTACTTGCGGGTTGCTCTGTCTGTGGTGCTGGCGTATTGCCCGCGTCGGGAGCGTTGCGTGGCGCGCGTTCATTCCCACCCTCATTACGCCGGTTCTCACCTTCTGTTCGATTCGGACGTTCGAAGCGACCGGGACGTCCATCGCGCGGTTGATCTGTTGACGCGGGCCGTTCAGGACGATTCACTGCGCCTGTTGGCTGCGTTTCGGTTCGCGGAGTTCCCCCCGTGTTTGCCGGCTGTGAAGATTCAGGTTTCGGTTCTCGTCCACGGAAGATACGAGTGCGTCTTAGATCCTCATCGAGCGCCGGTCCTGGACGGCGTTCCGCTGCGCCAGTTGGTTGATTGGGAATATCTCGATGCGGCCTTCGAACCGGGCGATCTGAGTTGTCGCCGTCACGCCCGCGGCCCGAAGGAATGTTCTCGGCAGTTCCACCAGTACGGCCAGGTACAGTTACAACTTCCGGATCGCGGTCGACTACATTGCGCGCAACTGTCTCCTCGACCGGACGCCCGCGACGCCCGGGATTGCCGAAGTCTCCGCGCGGCAGACGCGTAACCCCACGCCATGGTCCATCATCATGCCGATCGTGTCGTCCACCCGGCCCGCCATATCCCGGACGATCGTGACGATTATCGCGGCCGTCGCGGTGATCGTGACGGTAGTGACGTGAATGCGGATCTCTCTGGTAGTAAGACAGTGGGTACCAGCAAACGTCATTACCGAAGTGAATGTCGAAAACAAATGCGACGAGTGCCGGACGCCACCAACTCCGGTGCCTGTAAAACTGGCTGCGTGGACACCAGGCCCAGAAGCCGTTGTGATAAACCCAGCGACCGTAGTGATACGGCGCCCAGCCCCACGGTTCATATCCAACCCACGTCCAGCCATACGGCGGACACCATGACCAGTGGCCGTAGCGATACGGCGCCCAATCGCTGAAGGTGCTGATCGTGCTTGAGTGCGGCCGCCAGATCCAGCCAAAATCGTCCGCGTAGGACCAATCCCCGTACGCGTCGAGATCTTCTGCGCCCCAAACGTATTCGTCGTAATACTTGACGTCGTACTTGAGTCGCTGGGCCAGATACTGCTCACGCTCGCTAACCCAATCGTCAACCGCATCGCGGGCCGCTGCGGAGAAGTCCCAGTCGCCCATATTCTCGCCGCTGACGACGAGCTCAGCCGAGCGGCCATCGCGCAAAGTAAACCCGGACGTGTCGGAATAAATTCGGGCGCTGCCGCCATCGCGCACCGTCAAACGCACTCGCCCGTCGCGAGGCACGTCGATCCGGTATGACCCTTCTTTCTCGGCGGCCATCGTGGTCCGCGGCGCATCGATTTCGAAGTATTCGTGTTTACGATCGAATTTGGCGAGGCGCACGGTAGCAGTTCCTTCGACGACGCTGAACGCGATGCCCTCATCGCGCAGAGTGACGATACGGAGGGTCGAGTTTGCTGCGAGCCGGACAAAGTTTCGCGCGTCGATCTGAATCTCGAGACGGCTACCGTTTTCTGTGGCGACGGTATCGCCCTCGACGAGGGGATAATTCAACCGGAGTGACTCCCAATCCTGGTTGCCGTCGCGTTTCAGGTTAACCTCGCCGCCGATCAGGCTGATGCGGACGACGCGTGCTTTTACGTCGTAGTCGTCGTCAGCATCATCGTCATCGCCGGCGCGGGCGATGGTTGGTGTCGAGAAGAGAGTGAGTAGAGCGGCCGAAAGTATAAGGCTGGGTATAAGGCTGGTTTTTCGTCGGGAGACTTGCATTGTTATGCTCCTTCCTGGAGTTGTGTAGTGCGGCGCTGCGAGGAAGCGCGGCAAAGTGCATGCCCGCCCGTGTCCTTTACAGGGAGCAGTGAAGGATTTGAGGATTCTCAAAGCGACTTTGAGCGCTAACGCGACGAGTGCTTGGCGATTGAGACAACTCAATTTTTGCGCCGCTTGACGCGATGGTCCGTCGTTAAGATTGAAAGAATGTGATGTTGCCTGAGACAGTGCACGGCTGACACGATATGGTGCGAGTCACTGACAATTCCCGTTTCGATGTGGTGATCATCGGCGGTGGCATTAACGGCGCCGGCATAGCCCGTGATGCTGCGATGCGCGGGTTGAAAGTGTTGTTGATCGAAAAGGGCGATCTCGGATGCGGTACCACTACCGCCTCGACGCGACTGATTCACGGCGGGCTTCGATATCTCGAACACTTCGAGTTTGGCCTCGTGCGTGAGTCGCTTCGCGAACGCGAGATTCTTCTGCGAATTGCTCCACAACTCGTCAAAGCGCTGCCGATTGCGATTCCGATTTACAAACAGGGTAAACGCGGGCGATTAACAATTCGCGCCGGGATGGTTCTTTACGATTTGCTTTCGTGGGGGAAGTCGTTGCCGAACCATCGGATGCTATCGCGTGCGCAAACACTCGAGCGATGGCCGGGACTGAATCCGGATGGGCTGGTGGGGTCGGCGCTTTATTACGACGCCCAGGTCGAGTTTCCCGAGCGACTTGTAGAAGCAAATGTGCGGTCGGCGCAGGAATTCGGCGCAGAGGTTCTCACGCAGACGCGTGTGACGAGTCTTGCCGTTGACGACGGAAAGGTTTCCGGCGTCGGATTTAACGGACAGATCGTCTACGCCGGCATAGTGATCAATGCTGCCGGACCATGGATCGACCTCGTGCTCGAGCGAGCGCCCGTCGAGAGTCCGAAGCTGATTGGCGGAACAAAAGGCAGTCACCTCGTCGTGGCTCCATTTCCGAGCGCGCCGTCGAATGCCATCTACCTGGAGGCCCGCAGCGATGGTCGGCCGATCTTTATCATTCCCTGGAACAAGCTTTACTTGATTGGAACAACGGACGTTCGGTTTGACGGTAATCCGGATGAGGTCCGGTGCGAACCGTGGGAAATCGACTACCTGCTCGCTGAGACGAAGCTCGCTTTGCCAAATGCCGGTCTTACGCGCGAAAGCATTCTCTACACGTATTCCGGCGTGCGACCACTGCCGGTTACTGCCGACAAGAATGAAGAGAGCATTACGCGCAAACACTTCATACGCGAACACCCTCGGTTGCCGAATCTGCTCTCGATCGTGGGTGGCAAACTCACCACGTATCGCAGTCTATCGGAAGAGTGTGTGGATCTGATCTTTCGAAAGCTCGGGAAGGATTCGCCGCCGTGTAGAACTGCGACCGAGAGTTTAGCCGCAGATTTCACGGATTTTACTTAAAGAGTCGCGGGCGAATTGTTTTTGCAGCCTGCGTGCAAGTGGCTTACTGAGCCTGACGAGGGGATGTTGCGGGCGGGAGAATGCAAAGATGTCGTACCAGACTGAGTCGTCGGGCTGCCATTCGATCAAAAAACGCTCTTCACCGCACTCCACATGGTCGGGCAGCGTTCCGTAAGCAAAACCAAAACGTCTTTCTTCATCAATCGTGTAAACGACGCGAGACGCATTCAGAGACCACGTTCCGAACGCTCGCGCCTCAACTGCGACTGTTGCGCCAACTTCGATCCTCACACCACGCGGGACAACTGTCACCCAGCCAAGATCAAACTGGCGCCAGTTCTTCAGCGCCTCAACACCCCTTTGGTAGACCGCTTCACCGGTGCCAATTTGAATGCGATTGTGATCGACGTTGTAATCGGACGGCGGGTTCGTGTTCGTGGCTCCGACTTCGTCGTAAGTGAACGGCAGGTCGCGCTGACCGTTAACAAAGTCCACGGCATCCTGCTCACTTGGCTCAGTCATCCTGAACATCAGGACTTGCTCCGAGCGCGCGGATGATGGCGGTCATATGCCGACCGCAAATGTATATCTGTGATGTGCGTATAGATCTGCGTTGTCGAAATATCACTGTGACCAAGCAGCGCCTGCACCGATCGCGAATCAGCGCCGTGTTGCAGCAGATGAGTCGCGAAGCTGTGCCGCAGAGTGTGCGGTGAAACGTTTTTGATACCCACCTTTTCTGCATGTCGCTTGATCATCAACCACGCAATCTGTCGTGTGAACGGCCGCCCGCGGTGCAGAAAAACATTCGGCGTAGTCTGTTTCCCGTAACCTTTCTTAACAGCCGCGTACTGCTGCAACCAGTGAATCGCGCTCTTGCCAAGCGGCACACGTCGCTCCTTGTTTCCCTTACCGTGACACACAACGAGTCCGGCAAGCAGATCGACGTCAGCTTGTTTCAAACCGACGAGCTCGGAAACGCGCAGACCCGTGGCGTACATGATCTCGAGCACCGCACGATCGCGGATGCCTTCTTCGGTCGAAATGTCGGGCGCTGCAAGCAAGCGATTGATCTCGTCTTCCGTGAGAAACTTTGGCAGGTAACTGAAGCGCTGTGGTGTGTCGAGATCCTCGGCCGGGTGCGTCTTGATGTGACCGTCGAGCATTAGAAACTTGAAGAAGCCGCGCGTCGCACTGACAGCTCGAGCGATCGACGCCGGCGCCAGACCTTCACGTGAAAGACTCGCAATCCATTTGCGCAAGTCTGCACGCGTGAGCTCGGAAGTCTGTTTTCCGTTTTTGTTGGCCCAGGTTTGAAGTCTGCAGAGATCGCGTCGATAACTCTCGAGAGAAAGACGCGCGAGACCTTTCTCGACTTGAAGATAAGTTAGGAATTCTTTGACGAAGTCTCTATCCACAGATTACGCAGATTATCATTAAATCTGCGTAATCTGTGGATTATTCATAGCGCAGGCACTCGATCGGATCGAGTCGCGAAGCTTTGCGGGCGGGCCACACGCCGAAGATCAATCCGACACCGATCGAGACCGTGAGTCCGGTGACAACTGCCCATGTAGGAATCGAAGCCGGCATGCTTGGGAACAGGAAAATCAGTAGCTGGCTGATGCCGATGGCCAGCACAACGCCGAGCGTCCCACCAAGAAACGTCAGCATCATCGCCTCGAAGAGAAACTGACGCACGATGTCGCGCCGGCGCGCGCCAATTGCCTTGCGCACACCTATCTCTTTCGTGCGTTCGGTTACGCTGACGAGCATGATATTCATCACGCCGATGCCGCCGACCAGTAGACCCAAACTCGAGATCGCGATCGCAATCAATCCAACCATCGCCGTGATGCTGTCGAACTGTTCGATAAACTTATCAGCAGTCTTGATATCGAAGTTATTCGGATCGCCAAACTTCACATGACGGCGTCGTCGCAGAATTTCTTCCGACTGCGTCAGTGCTTCCTGAACCTGTCCCGTCTTGCCGCGGATTATCATTAACAAATAACCTTTTGCGGGCGCGATTTTTTGTGCGGTGCGAAACGGAATGTAAACAGCGTTGTCTTCTTCGTTCTCGCCGAAGAATCCAGCCTTGCGCTTCTCGAGTACGCCGATCACCTCGAAGTTGTAGCCGCCCATTCGTACCTGAGCGCCGACGATGTTGTTGTAACCAGGAAACAGTGCTTCGGCAGCATTCACACCGATGACCATCACGTTCGAACGCTGCTGATCGTCTGATTCGGTAATGAAGCGGCCTTCTCTTATGACGATGTTAGTGATGTCAGCATAGTTCGCTGACACTCCCGACGTATTACCCCAGCGATAGTTGCGGCCCTGATACGTGACGTTATCGTCAAACGGTCCTCCGCCATAACCGACGTTTGGTGCGACGTGCGCAACGTCATCGACTGCCGGAGCCTGCACTTTGATTGTTTCGGCGTCTGCGACTGTCAGTGGTTTACGAAGTCGTTCGGCGCGATCTTCGCTCGTGCGTGGACCGGTTGAAAGATGGAACGCATAGATATTGTTTGTTCCATACTCTTCGATAATCGCCACAATACTCTGCCGCATGCCGGTCAACAGTGAAGCGATTGAGATCGCTGTCATGACGCCGATCACGATTCCCAGCACGGTGAGAAAACTGCGGAACTTGTGACCGCGAACACTGTCGATCGCCATCTTCAGCGTCTCGCGCAAAACACCTTTTGGCATTTGTAACTTCATTAACCGCTTACGCCTTCGTCAATGCCAGAATCGGATCCAACCGCGCAGCTTTGAACGCCGGATAAATGCCGGCGATCATTCCGACAATTGTCGAGACTCCTAACGCCAGGATTATGTAACCAATCGTGATCGTCATCGTGATCGATGCGAGCATGGTAATTGCGGTGGTGATACCCCAGGAGATTAACAATCCTATTACACCGCCCAGCGCGCAAAGAATTCCCGACTCAATCAAAAACTGCATCAGGATCTGCCGTCGCGTAGCGCCGACTGCCTTGCGCAGTCCGACTTCAAAAGTTCTCTCGGTGACGCTCACAAGCATGATGTTCATCACCACGATGCCGCCGACAACGAGCGTGATGAGCGTGATCGGAATGACAACCTTGGCGATGGTGCCGGTGAACTCATCGATTTGCTTGTTGAGATCTTCAACGTTCACGAGACCAAAATCGTCTTCCTCGTTGCCGTTGAGACGGTGTTTGATGCGCATCGCGACGCGCGCGTCTTCGATGGCCTGACGAAAACTCTCGCGCGATTTGGCCGAGCCGTGAATTTGGAGACCGTTACGCCCGAAGATTTGCAGGTGTGTCGTTACCGGGATGTAGATGTGGCGGTCGAACGAGTCGCCAAAGAACGCGCCGCGCTTTTCCTCCACGCCGATGACGCGCATTGGCAGACCGCGAACTTTTAGTGTCTTACCAATCGCGTCCTGGTTCGGGAAAAACTTCTCCTTGATATCGGCGCCTAGAACCACGACAAGGGCTGAACGCTGCACGTCGTCGTTTGAGATAAATCTGCCTGTTTCAATCGTCTTGTCTTCGATATCGACCATGTTTGCCGAATCACCGAAGACCTGGGCGCCCGGAAACTCGATTCCGTCCTGCCTCAGATCCGTTCCGCTGCCGACTCCCGCGCCGACTTCAGAACACGAAGCACAATGATCGCGAACCCACTCGTAGTCGTCCCAATTGAGCCTCTTGTTACGTCGATTGCGGCGCTCAAACTCATCGTCGTCCATGTGCCCGGAGAAGGCCATGCGGGCAATCATGAAGTGATTACTACCCAGAACTTTGCTGATTCTCTCGACGACGTAGGTATTGAGACCGCTGATCGAGGCGCCGACCGTGACGACCGACGCCACGCCGATGATGATGCCGATAAGTGTTAAGAAAGCCCTGAGTTTGTGGGCAAAGATCGACTGCAGGGCAATCTTCAGGGCATCAGAATAAAAGGACAGTATTGCTTTCATAACTCTGGATTCGGGGCGGTATACGCGCCCGATGGCCGCGAAGTTCAATCCGTGGCTACAGAGTTAAGACGTTCTAAACTGCCGAGGTATTAACAGGTTCTTCAGTAGGTTTGATGGTGAATTTCTCCGTCCAGCGGATGCGACCTGTTACCTGCATGACCACGAAGAGCGTCAGCACCGAACCGATGGTGATGGCGAGCCCCGTGAAGCCCTTCAGGAAAAAGGCGTAGGAAAACATCACGAGGTAGATAAACTGCGCGAGGGCAGCCTCTCTGCTCGCGAATCTCATCCCCACGACCAGCCGCAGATAACTCACGACCAGAAAAACGGAGACTAACGAGGAAACCGCAAATGCGGCGTGAATCGATATGTGATCGACCAGGTACGCCAAAAGCAGGTGGAATGAGAAGAACGCGGCAGCGAGGAAAAAGTAATTCATGGGGTGAAGATCGATGCCGCGCATTGTGGTGATGATCATCATGAGGAAGAAAAAGAAGAAGAGTGATACTGGGGCAAAAAAGCTGATTTTCCCCGCGAGTGGTCCCGGCTGGAGTTTCTCCGGCATGACCATCGCGATTTGATAACCGGACAATAAACTTTTGTAAGACCAGTTGAGGTCCCAGCCATTGGACGTCTCCGTCTTTTCAGACGGCGAGAGCGTGTTGTCAGGGAAATCAATGTCTTTAAAGTTCGTCCTCATGCGCAGGGTGAAATCGCGCACCTGCGCGACTCCACCACCGCCTTCCGTGTCGGCACCCCCAAAGCTGTAACGCCACTCGTTGAGTCCCTGAGAACTGTACTTGACGGCAAGCTGGGCAGTCTTACCGGCGGCGACTTTGAACGCGGTTTTGGCAGCGTTGTCGTGGTTCTCCATGGGAACAGCATTGCCGTCTACACTGAAAACTAAATTGTCGTAGATGGCCTGAGTGGTCGGAAACTTTAGCTCGAAATTGACAGTCTGTTCTTTGTCGCTCGAATTACGAAAACCGTAGACACCTGAAAAGGCCACTTTGTAAGTGCTGTACCACAACAGGCCTTTTTGCCGGTGTTGCAAATCGAGATTAACGTCGACGTTGCTGCTCTCTAACGGCAGGTCTGTATCCACGTCCTCTTCTACGGTCTTCACGACCTTCTTTCCGTTTTCAAACGTCTCCTGCTTTTTTGAAACCTTTGTTGTGAACCAGGCATAGGGCGGCGCCTGGTTTTGTGTCGTGCCCCACGTCGATGCGACTCGATTTGAAGAAGTTGCGCCGGAATCATATGTTCGCTGGAAAATTGTTCCGCCCAGAATGGCCCAGGCCACTGAGGTGCAGATAAATATGAACACGATGGCAGCGATTCTCTTCGTCATTTCTTTCTACTCCTTGACTGTCGTTGTGCCGACATAGATTCAAGGATTCTCAGGCTCGAGCCGGAAACGGACAATGTGGTGAGCCACAGAAAGTAACTGTGCGGAACTACATGTTGCGCATCTGTTTGATGAGCGACTCCATGTGGCTCAGATAGTTTTCAAGCGCACTGCGGCCTGCCGCCGTCAGCTTGTATTCAGTCTTAGGCAGCCGGCCTTCAAAATATTTGGAGCACGAAATGTAGCCGGCCTCTTCGAGTTTGCGTGCATGAACGCTGAGATTGCCGTCAGTCGTATTCATCAGGCTCTTCAGGTCGCTGAAAGTCAGAGACTCATTCGCGGCCAGGGCGCTGATGATTCCGAGACGCAGGCGTTCGTGAATCAAGCGATCGAGATTCGGCGCGGCACTCTTTTGCTTCGTACTTACTGCACGAGTCTCCACGCTCTGATCTTGTTTACGTTCCTGTTTTGCTGTTGACTGCTTAGCCACCGTATTTCCTCACAATAATTGCTCCAAACAATAGATGGAGCCCGCCAAAACCGACGGCCATGAACCAGTTGGTCCAAGCCGCAGGACTGAAGAGCGCGAGTGCGCCCAGTGCCATAAAACATAGACCCATCGCCGGTACGGCTCTTACTGAAAACATACCGCCCGTGATCACGCCCGTTCCGTAAAGTAGAAGCCACATACCTGGAATCGTGCTGGTTTGTCCGGCACGAGTGAGCACCAGAGTCAAAAGACCGCCGGCAATTATGGAGGGTGCGAGGCTGAACAACGCTTTGCGACCTGATCCCGAAAACAGCGGCGTATGCGTGGCCCGAGCCTTACGGTCCATGGACCAGCCGGCGATCAAAGTTGAGAAAAGGCCTTCGGCCAGCCACGTGTAAACCCACATTTTGAAACTTGGTTGCCGAGCGGCGATGACAGTTGCGATCAGGGCAGTTGCGCCGATCGTCATTTCACCGCGACCGGAGATCCCGGTGAAGGGCGTGGCACGCTCCATGGTTTCGCGGATATAGCGAAGATTGTCCATGGCGCGATCGGAGACAAACCGAACAGGTTCCATGCGGAGGATGGTAAGCCCGCATTAGGAATTCTGTCAAGTACTTTGTAAGGTAAAGACGGAATAGGTCCTATAGGACCTATTCTGATTTCAAGGCTGCGGCGACAAGTTCGGCCTGTTCTTTCTGGTGGATGCTGTAAGAGCCGGTGGCCGGGCTTGCCGAGGCGCTGCGGCCGACGTATTGCGGGCGCTCACAGCCGAGCAGGATGCTCTCGAGTCGATCCTGGACAAACGTCCAGCCTCCCATGTTCTGCGGTTCCTCCTGCGCCCACACCAGCTGGTTCGCGTTTGGATAGCTGGCGAGTGTTTCGCGGAGGATGTTCGCCGGAAAAGGATAGAGCTGCTCCAGACGTAAGATTGCAACACTCCGATCCTCAGTCTTCTTTCGTGCCTCGGCGAGATCGTAGTACACCTTTCCACTGCAGAGCACGACTCGCTTCACCGCATCGCGATCAGTGATCTCGGCATCGTCAATCAGCGGTCGAAAGCCTCCCGATGTGAGATCGTCGATGCTTGACGATGCTGCCGGCAAACGCAGCAGGCTCTTCGGCGTCATTACGATCAGCGGGCGTTCCATGCCTGGTCGCACTTGTCGTCGCAGCAGATGAAAGTACTGCGCCGGCGTTGTCGGATAACAAACCTGCAGGTTGTTTTCAGCACAGAGTTGCAGGTAGCGCTCGAGCCGCGCGCTCGAGTGTTCCGGTCCCTGTCCTTCGTAACCGTGCGGCAGGAGCATCACCAGTCGTGAAGTCTGTTTCCACTTGTCTTCCGAAGCTGCGATGTATTGATCGATGATGGTTTGAGCGCCGTTTCCGAAATCACCAAACTGCGCTTCCCACAAAACCAGCGCGTGTTGTGCAACGACTGTGTAGCCGTACTCAAATCCAAGCACGCCTTCTTCCGACAACGAGCTGTCATAAACATCGAAGCGCGCGTCGGAATTTTTCTCCGAACGTAACTCAGCGAGCGGCGCCCAGCTTTGTCCGGTTTGCGTGTCGAACAGAACAGCATGACGCTGGCTGAACGTGCCGCGTCCCGAATCCTGTCCACTCAGGCGCACTCGATTGCCGTCGAACACGAGTGAGCCGAAAGCGACCGCTTCGGCGAACGCCCAATCGAGCGGCAGACTGCCGTCGCCCATTTTCGCGCGACGTGCGAGTTGGCCCACCATCTTCGGATTGACGTGAAAGCCTTCCGGGACGACCGCGATCTTGTGAGCGATGCTCTTGATCGTTTCCGCGGAAACTCCTGTTTCAATCACCTCAGAACCGTCCATCTCCTCAACGCGGGCTTGCGGTTTTTTCGGTTCTTCGGCAACTTCTCGCTTCGCATTTGCGAGAGCTGTTTCGTAACCACGCACACGCTCCGCGATCAGATTGTTTAGTTCTTCTTCGGTGATGACGCCCTCTTTGATCAGGCGTTTCGCGTAGACGGTGCGCACGCCCGGATGCGCTTTGACGCGCGCGTACATCAGCGGTTGCGTGTAGCTTGGTTCGTCGGTTTCGTTGTGACCAAGGCGGCGGAAACCAATAAGATCGAGCACCACATCCTTGTTGTATTCCTGGCGGTAGTCGAGTGCGATTTGCAGCACACGATAAGCAGCTTCCGGATCGTCGCCATTGATGTGGAAGATTGGCAACTGCGTCATACGCGCGACGTCAGTAGAGTAAATCGTCGAACGTCCAGCTTCCGGAGAAGTCGTGAATCCGATTTGGTTGTTGATGATGATGTGGATCGTGCCGCCGGTGCGATAACCCTTCAGACCGGCCAGGTTCAGAGTCTCCATCACAACACCCTGGCCCGCAAAAGCGGCGTCGCCGTGTAGCAGCACAGGCAAAGCGAGATCGATGACCTGCTCGCGAGTTGCTCCTCGCTGCCCCATCATCTCGTCCTGCGTCGCGCGCACCATTCCCTCGACAACCGGATCGACAGCCTCGAGGTGACTCGGATTTGGCGAGAGTGACAGGCTGACCTTTCGTCCGTCCGCGAGAATGCGTTCACCCGTTGCGCCCTGGTGATATTTCACGTCGCCTTCGTCAGCCGGAAACTCGGGATGCACTGAACCTTCGAAAGCGGCGAAGATTCGTTCACACAGATTCCCAATCACGTTCGCGAGCACGTTCAAACGTCCGCGATGGGCCATGCCGAAGGTGATGGCTTCAACTCCACGCGCGGCAGCGCCGTCGATCAACCGATCGAGCAAGGGAATGATTGTTTCGCACCCTTCCAGTGAAAATCGTTTCTGTCCGAGATATTTAGTGTGCAGAAAACGTTCGAACTGTTCCGCCGAGATCAGTTTCCAGAGCAGTCGTTTCTTGACTTCAACCGGAATCGGTTCCGGCTGCACAAACTCGCGACGGATCTGTTCGCGAATCCACTGCTTTTCTTCTTTACTCTGAATGTGGCGGTATTCGATGCCGACTTTTCCGCAGTAGGCGCGTTGCAGGATGTCGAGAATCCCGCGCAGTGTGTCGCTCTCGCGGTTAGCGAGTCCGTCGGTAATAAAAACTCGATCGAGATCCCAGATCGTCAGACCGTAGTTCTCGATATCGAGCTCCGGGTGATAAAGAATCGGCAGCGCGTGAAGCGGATCGGTGTCGGCGATCAGATGGCCTCGCACTCGATACGCATTGATCAGCTCTATCACGCGAGCTTCCTTCAGCGTTTGTTCGCGCACCTGATCTTCGGGAAGGAAGAAAGGATTGCGATCGAGACCCCAACGCAAGGGAGCGTGCGGAATCCCGAGATTCAGGAAAATGTTCTTGTAGAAATCGTGCTTGCCGATAATGAGCTCGTGCACGCGCGCGAGAAACGCGCCCGACTCCGCGCCCTGAATGACGCGGTGATCGTACGTGCTCGTAATTGTGATCGTCTTGCTGACTCCGAGTTGTGAAATCGCC
>DATNFX010000030.1:0-8857 GCA_035606195.1 Pyrinomonadaceae bacterium | reverse complement strand
CACGGCGAGCTCAGATCCACGGAGCGGGCTGGTCCGCTCTTGAAGTATTCGTGTGATTGTTGACCGGTGCCGGCGATCGTTTCCACGTTGCGCGTTTTCAGATCGACGCGACGGATTTGATGGTTCTCAGTATCGGCTACGTAGAGATTATCGCCGTCCAGCGCGAGTCCCTGCGGGCGATAGAAGGCCGCTTTATCGAATGCACCCTCAGCCGTGCCTGCTTCACCTGTGCCGATAGTTTCTACGAATGTACCGTCCAACTTTGTAACGACAATCCGATTGTGGTTTGAATCGGCAATGAACAACCGATCGGTTTTGGCGTCAGCAAGAATTTTGCCGGGAAACGCGAGCGGCAGATCGCCGACTTTTGCTCGTTCGAGAACTAGTTTCAGAGGTTCTTCGTTTAGTTCGCCGCGCTTACGAGCCTCTTCAGCAACTTTTGCGATCGCCTGATCGATCACGTCGTAATTGCCTTCGCCGGAAACGCCGCCCACGATGTATCCCGTTGGATCGATTAATACCTGCGTGGGCCAGGCGCGGATGGCGTAACTTTGCCAGACTGCGTACTCCGAGTCGTTGTAAACGGGATGCTCGATCTCGTAACGAAGAATGATGTGTCTGATGTTCTCCGTCTCTTTTTCGTTTTGAAACTTCGCGGAGTGAATGCCGATCACAACCAGTTCTTTCGCGTACTTCGCTTCGAGTTTCTTCAGGTCCGGAATGATGTGGATACAGTTGATGCAGCCATAGGTCCAAAAGTCGAGCAGAACGATCTTGCCTTTCAAAGCTGCGAGCGAGAGTGGTTTGTCGGTGTTCAGCCAGCCGCGACCACCGGTGATCTCCGGAGCGCGAACTCTTGGTCTTTCCTGAGCAGACATAGAGATACCCTGAGCCATCAAAACGAGGATAAATATTAGATTTGCAAGTTTCATTTCGATCTCATTGTACGATCCGCGTTCATCCGTGCAAATCCGCGGCTAATACTTTAACCTTTAGCTCCCGTGAACAAGCAGGCCTTCACAACTCTCGAATACCAGCACCTGCTGGAACTCATCAAACGGAACGCGCAGACCGAAGCAGGCCAGAGGCGCGTCGAGGCGCTTGCGCCTTTCGAAGACGTTGCCGAACTCAGACGCGAACTCGCGACGCTCGCGGAATGCGTGACCTTGCGGACGCGCGGAGTTAAATGGTGGTTCAACGGATTGACCGATCCTTCGGAAGCGATTGGCCGCTTGCGCGTCGAGGGCGCAAGTCTGGATCCGCTTTCGATCCTGCAAACCGCGAAGCTGTGCGATCAGGCGATGTCCGCGCGAGCCGCCATTCTCGCTGAGCGTGAGAACGCGCCCGTGCTGTGGGAGTTGGTCCAGGATCTACCGCGTGAGCTGAACACGCTGGTCGCGCGCGTTACCAATAAGATTCTTCCCAGCGGTGAGCTCGACGATCGCGCCAGTCCGGAACTCGCTGCGATTCGTCACGAGATCAACGTGCTTCGATCGCGTATCACGCGTTCACTCGAAGGGTTGATGCGCCGCTCTGCCGAAGCGATTCAGGACGAGCTCGTAACGATACGCAACGATCGTTTCGTCATTCCGGTAAAAGCCGATCATCGGGGTCGCATCCAGGGCGTCGCACACGGTTATTCATCGTCAGGCGCCACTGCCTTCGTCGAGCCGCTCGAGACGATCGAGGCCAACAACGAATTGCAGGGCCTGCACGAAAGCGAAGCCCGCGAGATTGCAAAAATTTTGTATGGCTTGTCAGAAGAACTGCGCGCGGAATTGCCCGGTATCGAGATGGCGGCCGCAGCCGTTGCTGAGCTCGACTTCATCAACGCCCGCGCGATTTTTCATCAGAATTTCAATTGCGTGATTCCGGAAATTCAGAGTGACGGAGCAGCGTATGGAAGCGGCGAGCTTGAACTCGTCGAAGCGCGGCATCCCTTGCTGGAAGAAAATCTGCGTGCTACGGGTGGATCGGTGGTGCCTGTCTCATTCGCTTTAAATGACGATAAGAACGCAATGGTCATCTCCGGTGCGAATGCCGGCGGCAAAACCGTTGTGTTGAAGACCACGGGCTTGCTCGCTCTGATGGCTCTCTCGGGCATTTCTGTGCCGGCGCGTTCGGCGCGTTTTCCGTTTTACGCATCCGTCCTCGCAGACATCGGAGATCACCAGTCACTTGCGGCAAATCTTTCGACGTTCACTTCGCACGTGGCCAACATCGCGCGGATGCTCGAGGTCTGCGAAGCGCCAGCCCTTGTGCTGCTTGACGAAGTCGGCACCGGAACGGATCCGGAAGAAGGATCTGCGCTTGGAGTTGCGGTTGTCGATCACTTCAGACGTGTTTGCGGCGCACACGTCATTGCGACAACGCACTACAGTGGACTCAAGATGTACGCCGGCAACGAAGAAGGTGTCGTGAATGCAAGTGTCGAGTTTGATGAAAAGACTCTGCGGCCAACCTACAGGCTGCTTGTTGGCGTCGCTGGTGCATCTTCGGGTCTGGAGATTGCGCGACGGTTTGGAGTTCCGGCTCCGATCGTCGACGATGCGATGAAGTCTGTTAAAGATTCGTCGCTGCAGGCGTCTGAGTATCTACGACGAATCAAACGCGAGTCAGAAGAAGCCGAGGCGTTGCGCGTGGCGTTGGAGGAAGAGCGCGCGGCCGTTGCGGAAAAATTCGCTGCGCTCGACAAAGAGGCGGCGAAACGCGAGCTTGAGCGGAAGTCTGCGTTCGATCAATCCGTTCAGCGCACGATCAGGGAAATTGAGAAACGTGCCGCCGAGCTGGTGTCCAAGATTCAGGACCGCACGGAACGAACCAGACTCGAGCGCGAGTCGCAGCGTCAAATAACCGAGATGAAACGCGCGGCGGAACGCGGAGTTCGCATCGTACGAGAAGCGCAGGCCGTGCAACCTGAGCCCGAACGTGCTGCTGAAGAGACACCGGAATACGTGCCCGCGGCGCCACGCGAGATCGTTGTGGGCGACAAGGTCAAGCTTCGTTCATTCGGTTCGGTCGGAATTGTGGACCAGATCAAAGATGGAATGGCAGAAGTAAGAGTGAAGTCTCTGCGGTTCAGAGAAAAACTCGAGAATCTTGAACTGGTCGAAGCAACGGCTCCGAAACCACAGCAGGGAAAACTGGAAAAGCTCAAACGATCGGCGGCAACAGAAGTTCATGTGAGTGCGGCAGAAGATAAAGCGCAATCGGAACTGAACGTCATCGGACAAACGACTGACGAAGCGGTCGATGCGGTAGACAAGTTTCTCGACGAAGCTTCGCTGGCGAGTTTGAGCAAAGTGCGAATCATTCATGGTCACGGCACCGGCGCGTTGCGTCGCGCGATTGGCGCGTTATTAGACGGTCATCCACACGTCTCCCGATTCTTACCCGCCCCACCTGATCAAGGCGGCGCTGGCGCAACGTTGGTTGAGTTGAGACAATAATTTTTAGCCACAGATTTACACTGATTCATTCGCGGATAAATGCGTTACCCCCAGACATTCATCGACGATCTCAAACGACAGGCAGACATCGTCCGGGTCATCCAGGACTACGTGCAGCTCAAGAAGAAGGGTGCGAACTGGATGGCGTGTTGCCCGTTTCATAAAGAAAAGACGCCGTCGTTCTCGGTCAGCCCGGCGAAGGAGATCTTCTACTGTTTTGGGTGTCACAAAGGCGGCTCCGTTTTCAATTTTGTGATGGAAATCGAGCGCGTACCTTTTCCGGAAGCAATCAAAATCGTCGCCGATAAAGTCGGGATGCCGTTGCCGAAGATGGTGGACGACGGCCGCTTCGAAGCCCGGCGCCAGGAATCCGATCTCGTAATCCAGCTCAACTCGTGGGCCATGGAATGGTGGCAACAGCAACTCGAATCGGGCAACGAGGCCCGCATCGCTCGCGACTACTTAAAAGAGCGCGGAATCACGGAAGAGACACAAAAAACTTTCCGGCTCGGCTACGCTCCGGACAGTTGGGACGCGCTTTCGATTTATTTGCGAAACAAAGGCGCCACTCAGGAACATATAGATCGCAGTGGCTTGGTTGCAAAGAAGGAGGACGCCAATCGTTCTTACGATCGCTTTCGCGGTCGCTTGATATTCCCGGTGCTCGACGCACAGAGCCGGCCCATCGCTTTTGGTGGCCGAACGCTTAAAGGCGAAGACGCGAAATACATCAACTCTCCAGAGACGGCTGCTTACGTAAAGGGTCGCAATCTGTTTGGTCTAAGCCTGACTCGCGATGAAATTCGCAGGCAGGGTTTCGCGATTTTAGTGGAAGGATTTTTGGATCTGATCGTGCCGTACCAGTACGGCGTGCGGAACGTTGTGGCGAGCTTGGGAACAGCGTTGACGCCGGACCAGGTAAAGCTTCTTAGTAGGTTTGCGCGCAGAGTTGTAGTCAACTATGATGGCGACCGCGCCGGCGTGCAGGCCGCGAAAAAAGCAATCGAGATTCTCCTCGCCGAGGATTTCGAAGTAAAGGTACTGGTCCTTCCCGACGACGCAGATCCCGACGAATACATCCGGGAGTTTGGCGTAACGGAATATCAACAACAAAGGGCGCAGGCACAACCACACATTCAATTCGTAATCGAAAGCGCTTTACGCGACCGTAATCTTCACCGGCCCGCGGAAAAGGCTGAAGCTGTCGAAGAAGTTCTTCCCTACATTCGGGCCGTTAACAGCCGCATTCAGAAGCGCGAGTATTTTGATATGGCGATGGATGCGCTCGGGATTGATCGCGAGAATGTAAATACATCGACGTGGCGACGTGAGCTGTGGCAGATGGTCAGGGACAACCGGAATCTTCGTCCCACCGCTGTACAGTCGTTGACGAGACGAACGGAAGCAACTGCCGCCGAGCAACGTTTGCTTGGTCTACTTTTTGCAGACGCAAATTTACGACGAGAAGCGCTTTCGATGCTGCGTGAAGAAGATTACGAAGACCTGGCCACGGCGCCGCTCTTCAAAGCCTTGTTTGAGCTCGAACGCGAGGGCGCCGAAATTGATTTTGACAACTTGAGCAGCAAGATCGAGGGAGACGAGTTTGCCGCCGGTATGGTTCCGATGGTGTTGATGAACTCCTCGCTGCATGGCTCAAACGAGCACTATGTCGCGCAGGAATGTGTTTCCACGTTCAGATTGATGAAGCTCGAACAGCGGATTGAAGAATTGAGACGAGAGTTGGTAATAGCAGAGCGGGAGCAGGATTTTGAACGGCTTTCCCGGCTTTCGGCCGAACAGATTCAGCTTTCTGCGCAGCGTCAGGCGATGCTGCAGCCCTCAAGTTAAACGGCCTCGCGTGTCAGGTAAGAACCCGGGAGCAATAAACCGTGAGTAGTATGGAAGATAAGGATCGCGACGACGTAATGGAGCGACTGCTCGAACTGGGCGGCGACAAGAAATACCTTACGTTCGACGATCTTAATCGTGAGTTACCGGACAATGTCGTTTCTCCCGACGACATTGAAGACGTACTTCAGAAGCTTGAAGGCTCAAACATTCCGGTCGCCGACTCCGACGAGCGACTGCTGGAACAAGCCGCGGCGACAGTCACTGACGAAGATGAAGAAGGTCTCGAAGAAGACGTCGAACTGGACCTCTCTGCCGGTGCTTTAGAAAAGACAAACGATCCGGTTCGACTTTACCTTCGTGAGATGGGCGTGGTGCCGCTGCTCACGCGTGAGGGTGAAGTCGCAATCGCCAAACGAATAGAACGCGGCCAGCTCAAAACTCAGAAGGCGATCGCGCGTTCGCCGATTGCAGTTCGCGAAGTGCTGAAGATCGGCGAGGATCTGGAAAACGGCCGCGTAAACATACGCGACACAGTAACGTTCTCCGAACAGGCCGAACTCACCGGCGATGAAGACAAGGCCGACGAGTACCGGGCCTGGACCGTCGAAGGAATTCAGAACATCGATAAACACTGCAACGAAGGACTGAAAGAGCTCGAGAAACTAAGAGCCGAACAAAAGATCACGCACGGCAAGAAGAGCAAAAAGTTGACTCGGCTGAAGCGAAGAGTGGGGAGAACTCGTCTCGAGATAGCGCAGGAAATCGGACGCCTGAATCTGACCGAGCGCGCGCGGCAGCGATTGATCAATTCGATTCGCGCAGTTCAGAAATCAGTGCGTGAAGCAGAGCGTGAGATTGACGGCGCAAACGATAAGTTAAGCCGCAAGCGCGTCAAACCTGAAGAGGAAAAAGATCTGCGACGCCGCATTCTGATGGCGCGTAAAAAGCTATTGCAGATTGAGATCGACACTCTTGTTAGTCCCGTCGAGATCAAGCGTTCGCTTCAGGCGATCGTGATTGGCGAACAACAGACAGGCCAGGCGAAGCGCGAACTGGTTGAGGCTAACTTGCGGTTGGTTGTGTCGATCGCGAAGAAGTACACGAATCGCGGTTTGCAATTTCTGGATCTGATCCAGGAAGGCAACATCGGATTGATGAAAGCCGTCGACAAGTTCGAATGGCGGCGCGGGTACAAGTTTTCTACTTATGCGACGTGGTGGATTCGCCAGGCGATCACGCGAGCTATTGCCGATCAGGCACGGACGATTCGTATTCCGGTGCACATGATCGAGACGATCAATAAGCTGATTCGAACATCGCGATCGCTCGTTCAGGAGTTGGGCCGCGAACCAACGAGTGAAGAGATCGCGCGGAAGATGGATATTCCGGTATCCAAAGTGCGCAAGGTGTTGAAGATTGCGCAGGAACCGATCTCTTTGGAGACACCGATTGGCGAGGAAGAAGATTCACATCTCGGCGATTTTATTGAAGACAAGTCGATACTGAATCCCGCGGATGCAGTGGTCGCTTCAAACCTGCGCGAGATCACGGATGAAGTTTTAGCCACGTTGACTCCGCGTGAAGAGAAAGTGATCAAGATGAGGTTTGGTCTTGGGACCACTGGATCGGAACACACGCTGGAAGAAGTTGGACAACACTTCGCAGTCACCCGAGAGCGCATCCGTCAAATCGAAGCGAAGGCCCTGCGCAAACTGCGCCATCCTTCACGCTCACGAAAACTCAAAGCCTTCCTCGACGGCGCTCCCAGATAAACAAAACCATCCACAGATTACGCAGATTAATCTGTGTAATCTGTGGATGGATCTACTTGAAAGTTAAGAAAGCAGTGCTCCTGACGGTCTGATCGAATTCGTAGTTGTAAGTGTATCCGGGGAATTCGATGGGGCGGACGTACTGAACTCTTACTTCCATTCGACTATCACGCAGCACCGGCGTGTAAACAGCATCCGCCGGAATGTCATACTCGGGAGCGTTCTTCGCCAGTTGTTCCGCCACCCACTGCGGCTTATAGCCCTGCGCCGAAGCCACGTCGACCTGATGCTGCATTAAATCCTTGAACACCGTGGCGTGATAGGCGACGGGAATGTAAAGATATCCGGCGTAAGCGGTCGCGGCCATAATCGCCATCACAATCACAAACTTGAGGCTCGCACTGCCTCGTTCGCCTGATCTGTACGTTTGCATTAGTGGAAACTCTCTTTCTGTCTTTCCGATAATCCGGCTCGCAGCGAAAGACGCAAGGATTTCGCACTGATAAGCCGGCCTTCCACGATCTTCGGCCGGCCTATCCCTTCGAGCAACACCCAATTGATTTGACCATCAACGCTCTTCTTGTCGTGCTTGAGAGCGCGCATGATCTCGCCTGTATCGAGATTGGCTGCGCGTGGCAGCGGTCCACAAAGACCGACCGCATCGCGCAGAGTTTTAAGTTCACCGGAGTCGATGAGACCCAGGTTACGCGACAGTTCTCCGGCAACTAACATTCCATACCCAACTGCTTCACCGTGACGGAAGTAACGATAGTTCGTGATGGTTTCCAAAGCGTGAGCAGTCGTGTGCCCGAAATTCAATACCCGCCGCGACTCTACGTCGGTGCGACTGGTTGACTCGCGTTCGTCGTTCGCGACGATCGAAGCTTTGAAACTGCATTGCGCCGCAATCAGGTTTTCAAACTCCGCAGAGCGAAGTAAATCGCCGTTGGCCGTTTGTTTTTGAAGACAATTCACCGTCATCTCAAAGAGCGATGTGTCGGAGATGAGGGCTTGTTTGACCATTTCACAAAAACCTGAGACCAGCTCGCGCGGGGGCAATGACGCGAGTGTTTCCGTATCAATGAACACCGATGAAGGTTGATGAAAAGCGCCTACCAGATTCTTTCCAGTAGGAAGATTGATTCCCGTTTTGCCGCCAACCGACGAATCTATTTGCGACAAAAGCGTTGTGGGCACCTGGATCAGCGGCAGGCCGCGGAGATAAATCGCCGCGCTGAAACCCGCCAGATCCCCTACGACCCCACCGCCCAGCGCCATTACGAGATCGTCCCTTTCGAAGCGGTTTTCGCTGAGAAAAGTGACGGCCTTCTTCAATATAGAGAACGATTTGTAACGCTCACCTTCGGGCATCAGCCACTCGAGCGTCTTAAATCCGGCGGCCTTCAAAGAACGTTTTACGTCCCGCCCGTAAAGGTCGAAGACCCGCGGGTTCGAGATGATTCCAACTCGACCCCTTCCTGGCAGCAATTGTCCGAGATCCCGTCTAATACCGCTGCCGATATTGATTTCACTGCGTCGAGCCGTTTGTTTGAGGGATATTTCCAGCCGGTGCATATAGAGGCTGGATTCTAGCAGAAAGCTTTTTGTGCTTTATGTGCCTTTTTGTGGCTGGTTCTTCTTCGTGGCTATAAAGCGAATGGGCGCGACATACGTGGGAGTGCGTCGCGCCCATCCATATTCGTGGTTACTGTCCTCACCCCAGCAACCACTTGAGACGGAGGATCCACCAACCGTCTCTCTTGCCCCACAATATACATCGCAACG
>DATNFX010000029.1:0-5154 GCA_035606195.1 Pyrinomonadaceae bacterium | reverse complement strand
TACCTCGATCCGGATCCCAACTCAAGGCACATGGGAGAAACAAGGGAGGAACGCATCATTCAGTTCCTCGAGGAAAACGAAACGCCGGTTGTGGGACTGCGCGAAGGCGCGATGCTGCGTATCGAGAACGGCGAGATCATCCTTCGCGGCTCAACCGGCGCGCGGATATTTCGCAGAGGATTTGAGCCGCTCGAATTCACACCGGGCGCAAAGCTCAACGAACTCTTGTCATCCACAGATTACAGAGACAAAAATGAATCTGTGTAATCTGTGGATAGAAGTCGATCTTTATCCCAACCAGCCCCCTCGAAATCCCGCGCGCCGCAAACCCTCAACAATGTAAGGACAACGGCGCATCAGTCTCCAGATAAAGCCTGAGCGATAATTCTCAATCATCATGACGATTGGTCCCTGGTCCAAGCCGAAGTATCCACTCGACACCCACCCTTTTCGTTTCTTACCTTTGAACGTCGGATTATAGCTGCATTTGAAACCGTACTTGTTAGTAATCTCCGGATAGTCTTTGTTGAGACGCTGCAACGACGGCAACACGACTTCGGGAGCAAACGGCAGTGAGGCCACGACGGCCCACGGCGCCAGCGTCCCGTCGTCAGGTCCATAAGGAATGGAGCGCGCTTTGTAATCGAAGAAGCGGACGCGGCGGCCGTTGATGCGCTGCTCGGCCGGTCCTGGACCATCAGTTGCTGTTATCCCCCAACGAAATCGGTCGTAACCGGCAAACTTCTTGGGATTCCGCATCGCGTACGCCTGCTGCGCGTAGATCGCGCGCCGGCTGTTCTCAAAATAATTAATCGCTTTGCCTCTCATGTATTCATCCTGAATGCCACGGAAGTCTATCCACATGTGTGACAGGTGATGAATGAAGAGTGGGCCAGCATAAAGAAACTCATGCCCGTAGAGGTTCTTCCACTGATAAGTTCTGGTCCAGGCTTCGTAACTCTCCGGTGGCAATGGAAACGTGGGCGACGCGAGACCGAGTATGTATAGGAGCAACGCTTCGCTGTATCCGGTCCAGCGATATTTGATGAATCCTCGTTCCGGTCGCCAACCATGCGAAACGGTGAGCGCACCGTGCTGTGCCCAGTGCCAATCGGCACGTTTATAAAGCAACTCGGCGAGCGTGCGGATCTCGCGTTCAGTTTTAGTGTCGCGGTTGAAATAGAGCGACGCCGTGAGTGCGCCCGCGAGTAGATATGCGCTATCGATGGTTGATATTTCGGAGTTACCAGCACGCCGGCCGGTCTTCATGTCGAGGAAGTGGTAATAGAAACCTCGATACCCGGTGGCGTCTTTCTCTTTTCCCTGTGGAGCTTCATAGAAAAAGCGAAGCGTGGTGAGCGTGCGCTTGATCGCCTCGGCTCTTTTCATGTATTTCCGCTCAACCGCGATGGGATAGGCGGTGAGTGCAAACCCGACGGCCGCAATCGAAGCAGGCGAGCCGCGTCGTGTGCTGTCAGGAATAAGACCGTTCTCGAGGTTGATCTCATCCGCGAAGTACCTGAACGTGTCTTTTTCGACTCGCGCGAGTTCTTCGTCTGTCAGCGATGGCTCCAGTACTTTCATTGTGTTGTTTTGAACTCGATCGTGATCGCGGCCACGGCGTGCGCCGGTAAACGGACCTTTAGAGAAATCGAACCGTCGTGAAAGCTGAAGCGTTGTTTCTCACTGACGAGTTGAGACGCTTCCTCGAGACGTTCCAGATCCTTATCGCTCAAATCGCCCGGCTCGCCCATCTCCTTCCACAACCGTTTCGGATTTGCGTGATCTTGATCAATGCGCCGGATCAGCGCACCCGTGGGCTCAGGCGCATTATCGAGTCGAATATGCAAATCCTCCGTTTCGATCGAGTGACCCGGCGTCGTGTGATTGGTGAGCAACAGAGTCACACTCAAGTCTTTCTGAATCACCGAGCAATCGACAGTTTCATGCAGACCGTCGACGAGCGATTGCCTGTCACCCAGATTGTGAAACAGCTCGAACGCGCGATAAGACGGTTTGGGGATGCCATGCAACGTGAGCAATCCAAAGCCGCCGTGAAATGGTTTTGACGGAAAGTGCTTTTCTTCAAAAATGTCGGAGAAGGTCCAGAAACTGAAGCCATCGACCAGGCGAGCGGCTTCAAGAATGGTTGAGCCTGCGAAGGCAGCCGCATAGGGTTCGTCGTGCAACGGGTCTGGCTGAATGGACGACGAATTCCATTCCGTGTAATAAACCGGCCGGTTGCGCGCGTGACTGCGACTGTTCTGCGCGACTTCGCGCATGATGCCACGCTGGGCTTGGAAGAGTTGCTGTTCGACGTCGCCGTCTCGCTCGAAACCATCGTTCGGATAGTGGTGCGTGCTGACAAAATCGCAGGCGACGTCGTTCCGCTCGCAGAAGTCGACAAACTCCTCGATCCACTCACTCTTCGCTGTCGCTGGCCCACCAACTCTGAGCGACGGTGAGATGCTCTTGACTGCTGCAACTGTGTGTCGATAGAGTTTGAAGTACTCGCGCTGACTTCCACTCCAAAACTTCTTCAAGTTGGGTTCATTCCAGACTTCAAAAAACCACTGGCCTACTTCGCGTTCACCGTATCGCTCGACGAGATGAGAAACCAGACGCTCGATGAACGCCGACCACTCCTTGTAATCTTTCGGCGGAGTCACATTGGCTTCATAGCTGAATACAGTTCGCTTGCCGGAAGCGAGCGCTCGGGGCATGAAGCTCAACGCAACGAATGGCTTCATGCCGATCGTGAGGAGAAAGTCGAAGATCTGATCGCAATTGAAGAACGAATAAACGTTGTCACGACTCAACGCGTCAGACAGGAGCCCGTGAAAACGAAGGTGCCTGAATCCTAACTCGTCGTGAGCTCGTTTTAACTGCTGCTGCCAGTCAGATCGCAACGCCGTGCGAGCCCCGTCGCTGCCGACTGTGTGTTCCCAAAAGTGCGGGAGTGGCGTCGTTGCTTCTGCGAGGTCACAGAAGAAAGTCAGTCTACTCACAAAACGTTTCGTATCGCGCGCCGGCTCAACTCCGCCGTCGCTCCATAAACAAGATGTGAAGCTAACGCATAAGCGTGGGTCGAGACCGGATACTCGGTTGGTCCCTTTGAGAGCCCCAGCAACGGCATTGAAATCTCATCAGCAAGAAGCCAGAACGCGGCGCCGAAAGGAACGCCCGCACCGGTCGTCACCTGCGGTGTTACTTCAGCAAGTGCTCCGTACAATCCGCCGGACATAGTACCAAAAGCATAGTGCACGGCAGCTCCGGCGGGCTTCTTCTCGCTTTCCTGTAACTCGTGTCCCAAAACTTCCCTGGAAACTATTTTAGCGACTTCGACGGTCGCATCATCCTGCTCTTTTACATCCTGAGACTGATCGCCGCTTGAACCTTCAGCCGGCTGCATCGACTGCGCGCCGTGTGACTTCTCGGTGCCTTCCTGAATGCGAGTCCATGCGGCCTGAAACTGATTCATGGTCCATGAAGCAACGAGGCCACCAGCAAGCCCCGCGACGAGACCTTTCCAAACATTTCCTTCACCATCGCGCATTGGTCCAACCCCTTTCACCTGGCTCTGTCCAAGAGTACTTTTGAGTGCCCATTAGCCGCAGAGCTCGCAGTGACAGCACGCCACGCCGCGTACGCAGCGAAACCGAGTCCGGCCAGCAACGAGCCGGCGATCAATGGATGCACGGAAGCCTTTGTGTAAACGCTCGATTCCGCGACGTGACCAGTGTAACCGCCGCGTTCGTCACCGTCGGCTGAAGGTCCGTACAAACTGTCAGGACCACCTTCGAGTTTTGGTTGGCTTGATTTCTGCCAGCTAAACATCGTGGCTTCTATCAACTTATCGGTGAGTCTCGGTGCGTGCTGCCCGGCCGCTGCGAGCATTTTGCCGCCGCCGCCGACATACAAATCACGCTCCGAGTTTTCAGCGCAGTGAAGAATCGCCTCCGCGACGAGATCGGGCGCATAGACCGGCGGCGGATTCTGCGGCTCGACCGCCATCAGATTTTTGGCGTGCTGAGTGTAAGGCGTGTCGATCGCGCTCGGCTTGATCAAGGTTACTGAAATCGGTGCGCCTTCTTCTTCAAGCTCCAGGCGAAGTGCGTCGGTGTAGCCTTTAACAGCGTGTTTGGTTGCGCAATAAGTTCCCTGGAGGGGAATCGCGACATCTGACAGGACGCTGCCGACGTTGATGAGCGCGCCGCCTCTGGTTTTTAGATGCGCGCAAGCGATCATCGAACCATGCACGACACCCCAGTAATTCGTTTCAAACAGCCGCCGCTGATCTTCGAGTGATTGGTCCAACACCGCGCCGTAGATCGAAACGCCGGCGTTGTTCACCCACGTGTCAAAACCACCGAAACGTCGCACAGCTTTTTCGGCGATCATCTGAACGTCTTCGAACTTCCCCACATCACCTGTAACATAAACCGCCTCGCCACCCGCAGCATTGATCTCGTCGACCACGCTTCTGAGTGTCTCTTCGTTCCTCGCATTCAACACGAGCCGCACACCACGTTTGGCGGCGAGTCTGGCGGTCACGAGGCCAATGCCTGATGAAGCCCCGGTTATGACCATCACCTGATCGGATAATTTCTTGAGTTTAAAATTCATGAGAGTTCCCCGTGCAACTTCGCTGCCACGGTTGAATCTATAAATAATCAGATTTTTTCATAATGGCAGGGGCCGCCATGTATGTCTCTAATACATCTGGCCTCCAAAGTAAGAATCGTACTTGGGTCGGGTCAGTACAGGGAGCGGTAGCGACCTGGTCAATGATCAGCTTCTTGACTCCATGCTTTGACCAGGTCGCTACCGCTCCCTGTACTGACCCGACCCAAGTACGGGTGTTGCACTCTTGCGGCAATCCTTGTCCACACAGCTCTACGCAATCCGGTGTAAATTTCGTAATCTATATCTGAATTTTGCAATCGGAAACGAGGTGCGATGACGAACGAAACTCAACGAGACTATCAACACTTGACCATAAGACGAATCAGTGCAGTGGCGACCGTGTTGTTGTTTCTGGTAGCAGCTTGTAATGCACAAACAAAGTACCCCGACACTCCGGCTGGTAATCAGGCAAAGGGTTTGTTGGATGCTTTCAACACCGGCGATGGAGCTAAGTACAAAGAGTTCCTG